>JBDRBC010000116.1:0-4680 GCA_043823125.1 bacterium
GTGCCGCCTGTTCCGGCGGCCAGAGTTCATGAACGTGCTGGTCCACCCGGGTCTCCGCGTGGAGCAGATCTTCCAGGGACGTGTTATCGAGCAGATGGGTGACCTGGATCTGCAGATGGCGCAGTACCGATCGCAGGCCGCAGTCGTCCACTCGGGGGCAGTTGTCCACTTTCTCGGGGGCGGTGACACACGGGGGTTCCGGCGCCGGTTCGCCACCGATGGCCCGCAGGATCGCGGCCACCGAGACTTTCGCCGGACTGCCGGCCAGGTTGTAGCCGCCGTGTCGTCCCCGCACGGCAGTGACCACCCCGCCACGGCGCAGTTGCCCGAGCAGCTTGGCCACCATCGGTTCGGGCAGGGTCTCCTGGGCTGCCAGCTCGCTCAATGTCTGTTGACAGGCGGAATCCGCGAGGCGAAGACTGAGTCGAACGGCCTGTTCCTGGGTCTTGGTCATTTTCAGCATGGTGCTGACTTCCGGTTCGGGTTTCCCGTTGGGCTCACCCACAGGGATAAGAAAGTAGACCAGTTTTGTCAAGATTATAAATGGACTATTTTGGTATAAATTTATCTTTATTTTTTTCAGTGACTTAAGTTTGTTTAATGGAGGCAGTGTCGTGGTCGTTGTGGCGACCTGCTCCGAGCCTCGCTGGACTCTCTACGGCGTGCTCACGGATTCAGCCATGCGATATGCCGCCACTGCACATCCAGGTCGGATGCCGGAAATTTTATACATATGATCCCATGCCGGGCATCGTGGGGATATTGGCGGTGGTGACCAGTCAACGAATCATCGACGGGACGTACCGATGTAATCCGCGCCGATTGTCATCCCATTCCCGTGGATTGGCGGCGAACCGCTTGTACCCCCTCTCGCCGATGCGCCAGCTGATGACAGCCCGAGCAGAGCACCTGCAGGTTTTCCAGCTCATTACCACCGCTCTCGGACCTTGGTCGGCAGTGATGCACCTCCAGAAACCGTGTCCGGCTACACCCCAGCGTTTCACAACGATGACCGGCCCGGAACAGGGCCGCCTGGCGAATCCTGGGCGGAATGGTCGAGCGGCTGGGTTGATCAGGTTGATGGATCTGCGCATCGCACTGCACGACCTCCGCCGATACGGGTTGTGGGCCGCGGTTTGTCTGCACCTCGGCCGCCTCGCACTTTTTACACGTGTAAACAACGACCTGGTACGGCGGGTTGGTACTGGCCCGGTTCGAGTCCGCGGTTTCGAGGTTCTCCGCCAAGTCGTTGAGCGCTGCCAGCAACAACTCGGCGCGATTCATCCCCCGCACCGCAGAACCACCCTGACTGGCCCGCTTGCGGATCGTCTCCAGTAGCGCTTCGTAGCGAGCGTACTGTTCGGCGGTAAAAGTTACTGCAACGGTCACCTTCGTCACGATGGGTGATGGGTCCACCACACGCCCGGACAGATCCAGCGTGGTCTGTCCGGTCTTGGGCCCCACCCGACGAGTCTGCTGTCGCGACGCCCGCACCTTCTGTTCGAGCTGACGACTGGTCGACCGTTTCGCCTCGGTGATCCATTGCTGTTCGCTTTCCGGGGTTGCCACCTTGGCGACCTCTCTCGCCTTGGTCCAGCCGAGCTTGCCGGATGCCACCGACTGGCGCAGGCGTGGCAGTTCGGCCAAGGCACCGGCCAGCCGCACGAACTGCGAGGTTTTACTCGGTGTGAATCCGTGTTCCTCCGCGGCGTAAGCCTGGATCGACGAGTAGCCGAGTTCCTGGTAGAGCTGACGCCGGAGGATCTCGCCGAACCAGAGGACGGCGTTCTGTTCGGCCTGGCGCAGGTCGCGGAGGGCGGATTCGAGACGGGCGTGCACTTCACTGGCGGACATGGAAAGACCTCCCTGTTTGTGGCGCTTCGTGGGAGGTCGAAACGGAAGAAACAACAGGCACAGTTTACTCGAAAAGTGACGCTGCCGCAATCCGTAAGTTGTTATTATTTATGAAATTATGTCGATCTCCAGGCGCAATTCTTGCTCGGTTGACAGGCGGCCGGCCGGTTTTATGGTATCGGCCTTGAAAATAAAAATGAGCCGGCGAAAAACGCCGACTCATGCCATAAACCGAGGTGTCTGAACTAACGATACAATGTCTTCAACGCCCCCCAGGTCCGCTCCTCGGTCTCCGTGACGCTCGACAGGTCGTCCCACCAGACCGGCGGTTCGAAGGTGTCGCCCTGGGCGACGATGATCACCGTGTAGCGCATGTCCACGAGCTGGTTGGCGTAGCCGTGGCCGTACGGATCGATGACCTTGGCGATGACCATGGGGTTCATCAGTTCGCGGGTCCAGTCGATGACATCGTACTGGTAACAGGCGTCCACTTCCTTTTCCGCATAGTAGAGGCCGGGTGAGTTGAACGCGATGGTGGCGCTGGTGAAGCAGGCGTGCTTCTCCGCCACGTGGGCGTCCTGGAACAGGCAGAGCTGTGGCGCCCAGAGATCGGCGATGAAATCGTATGGGGAACTCTGGCTGCTGGTGGAGTACCAGCCGTAAATCGGCGTCGAGAGGCTGCGCACCTCCACGCGGAAGTAAGCGCGGCCCTCGGCGTAGTTGTCGGGTGCAGTCCAGTCGCTCGGCTGCCACGGAAAGCTGAAGTGCTTGTACCAGTAGTTGTGGACGTAGTCCTCGTCGATGCAGACGAACTGGGCTGCTCCTGCGCCCAAGGGCGTGAGGCAACAGGCAAGGAAGGTCATCAGGATCGAGAAGGTCAGTAAGCTGACCGAGAATTGTTTGCGGTAGCTATCGGGCATGGGTATTCCCCCGTTGTCGAATGTCCTCGTGTTGTCCAGTGGTCCCCCTTGTTCCGCCTATATTACTGCAGCTCTTGCGGTTCGGCAACTGCTGGCTGAGAACCGGTGCCTGATCACCAGTTGAAGTCGGCGCCGACGGTGACCGTGATGAAATCGAATTCATCGTCGGGGATCGTGTGGAATCGGAATTCGCCCAGGAGGGTCAAGGCTTTTGCTGCGGCGTATGAAAGGCCGCCGCCGGCGTTGAACCCTATCCCCGTCTTCTCTCCGATGTACAGCCCGGTGCCGCCGGTTGAGTAGATCCGGACTTTTTGTCCCCGGGTGGAGAAATGGAGCTGTGCCGTGCCCCAGCCCTCTCGCATATGTCCCGGGAAAACCTGGAATTCGTCATTTGGTTTCTTGCCCAGATCGAATAGGCCGATCTCCGGCCCGAAAGAGATGATCCTGCCTGTCCAGGCGCGGAGGCTCACCACCCCACCAATTCCTCCGACCGGTTCGTAATCCCCCACCAGGTTGCCGAATCCGAGCTGGAGCGCGATGGTGCCGACGCGCCGCTCGAGCTGTTCCGGTTCTCGAGCCGAGCCGGAATCCGGGGGATAGACCGGTTTCCAGTGATGGACCATGGCGCCGATGCCGCCACCCACTAGTGAAGACAGTACGGTCAGGATCGGCACCCCGTAGATCACCAGGATGTTGTCCTCGTCCAGCATGGCCGCCACCGACGTGATCCCCATGCCGACGGATAGGCCGAGCATTCCGCCCTTGTAACATCCGGTCCAGAATCGACGGTGGTCCGTCCAGACGGCCGACACCTCGTCACAGGCGAGCGAGGTAATGCCTTCGGTCATGAGCAGATCGAGGGCGCCATCATGCAGACCGCCATACCCGCCCTCGATTTCGCGGCCATCAATCATTTCGAACTTGATCATCGTCCCCGGGAGAAGTCCGGCGAGGGAGATCTCGAGTTCCCGGCACGGGTCGCCGGTGGCGGCGGATTGTGCTGATGTGGACGAGGTGGAGCCTATCAGGATGGTGGCCAAAGTGATCAGGACCAGCTTGCTGATGCGTATCATGGGATTCTACTCCAAAGACAAGTGAAGAGCCCAGATGCATGGCAAGGATGTGATGGCAACATTATGCACCATCGACACCGGATCGGAAATAGACAATGCCCTGACAGGGAGGGACCAGGTGGTCGTGCGGATTGTCCGGCTCGGGCTTGTGCCTCGTGATGAGTTCACTTATTGTCCCAGGCATCGGTCGCAGGAAATCATCCGCCACACACCCGGTTTTCGATCCGGTTACCGCTGTGGCGCGGACCCAAGGGCCTGTTCGGAAAGGTCGGCTGTCGATGTTGTTCGGAAGCATGAGGATGAACCCGAAACGTCCCGTATTCTGGTATCTGCCGTTGTTCTTGCTGGCTGCTGGTTGTGTCGGGTGTGATTCCGGTGACTCCTCTTCCCGGAGCGGCTCGGACGTGGAACAGACCGGAAAGTACGATCTCATTCCCCTGCTGGCCGATTTTACGTGGGTGGATGGAGCTGTGGGACCGGGCCATGCGGCCTGCCGGCATCTTGTCGGCGAGGACTGGTATTCGGCCGAACGAAACCCGAACAGCGGCGCCTACGCCTGGACCCGCGGCCCCCGGGCCACGCTCCATCTGCCACTGAGCCGATCGGGAGCCGGCAGGATTCTGGTGCGTGGATACGGTCTCGACGATGGCCAGGGACCACGCCACTTGCGCGTGTTCGTCAACGGACACGATCTCGGCCGGGAACTCCTGCCCAACCGGACCGTCGATATGATCTTTGCCGTGGGGGAGGGATTGCTCGAAGCCGGACTCAATGAACTGGTCCTGGAGACGGAGCGGGCGATCCGACCCGTGGCGCTGAATCGAGGCCAGGAC
>JBDRBC010000117.1:0-7853 GCA_043823125.1 bacterium
GGATGGAATGAGCGAGCTAGCAAAGTATAGACAGGCAAGAACAAGTGTCCACGGCGAGGTAGGCCGTAGGCGAGGGGAACCGGAGCCGAGGCCGATGGTGGTCAGGGAGTCGGAGAATCCCGCACGAGCCGAGAAGCCGGGTTCATGTACCGAAGGACAGGGACCGCACGCGCCCGATCGGGATATCGACGGTAGAGGACAAGATCGTTCAGGGAGCCCTGTGCGAGATACTGGAGGCCATTCATGAGCAGTCCTTACCACAACATATCCGGGTTTCCACGGGGACTCTCGAAGAGACACAAGGATTCCTGGACGCCCTGGAGAGTATCCTGTTCACCGGGGTGGAGGACGACCCTGGGGTTCCGGAACAGCTCGCCTTCAACTCGGCCTCCCCGAATCCGTTCAACGGCCGCTGCCGGCTGTCCATCTCGGGGCCCGGTGACGAGTCGGCGGGTGGCGTATGTGAAATGAATCGTGAGAGGACGAGTTTCGAGTAGCCAACCGGAATCAGATAAACTCCCAGTGCACCCGCGTGCACTGGGAGTTTGCTTGGTAAACGCTCGTCCGTGATTTACCGGTAGAGCGACTTCATGGCGCCCCAGGTCTTGGCATCCGTATCGATCGGATTCAAGATGGTGACAATGGCGTTGCCGCAATAGTCACAGCAGTATCCGTCGACCACGAGGTAGTACCAGCCGTCCGCTTCGGCGACGTAGCTGAATTCCTCGGGATCGTCACCACCGGCGACGCAGGAATTCATGTCAGCGCAATCGGTCAGCAAGTACATGGCTGCATCGTAATCCTCGTCCGTCAGTGCGGCGGCAAAGGTCTCACCCACCGTGAGGTAGATCTTGTAAACGATATCCTGACCATTGGCCTGACTGTACCCGGTGCAACTGTTGGTCGGGCTGTAGGTGTTCCCCGCACCACAAGTGTAGGTGGGGAAGATGTCCAGACCCTGCACGTTCAGGTCGATGGCCGTCTCGCAGGTGGCGTTGGGCGGCGGCTCCGGGCACGCATCGGCCGTCAGCACGTAAGCGCCGATCTCGCCGTTGTTCCCGTACTCGTTGATGGCGATGTAGTAGGTGCCGTCGGCAGTGAAGGTGTGCTCGAAACGAGAGTACAGACCTGCCCCGCCGTCATCGTCGTAGTTGAGCCCTGTCACACAGTCGTCGGCATACAAATTCATCTGCGTGTCGCCGCCAGTCTGTCCCACACCGGGATGGGTCTCGAAGATGACACAGTCGCCAGCGTTGGCTGTGTACTCGAAGTAATCCAGATCTCCAGCGGGCGTGATGGCGGCTTCCATCGGATCACCGACGGTGGCGGCATTGGCCGTTGCGCAGTCGTTGTTGGGCTCGCTTTCCGCAGCCCGGGCCGGATACGGATACGGGGTGAGTGGTTTCTCGGGTTTTTCCTTGGCGGCCGCCGGGACGGCGATCAGCAGTGCAAGCAGAATTACGATAACGTATTTCATGGGATCCCCTTTCCTGTCCGACCCGAGGCCGGAACGGAATAAAATAACGACTCCTCCCTCCAGGGACACGCCGTACTATTCCCGACATGAAGAGGATGATCGTTTTTGTTCAGTAAGCCCCCCCTGGATCCAGATCCGATTGAAATAATTGCCTCTGGCTAGGCAACTGGATCATATCATAAACGGTGATATTATACAAACACACTCTTCATTGATTTTCCGCCCGAATAGTTGCGCATTCGCTACGGCTCAAACGTCAGTAACCATACAAGATAGGGAGATGTCTCACGAATTCGTCATGACGATGCCGGCGCTGATGGTTGGGTGGTTCCGCTCACTGTCGTATAGTGCGGAGCGATTTCGTAAAAACTCCCAGTGCACCCGGGTGCACTGGGAGAGGTGGATCGAGTCCGCATCGAACGGTATCCAGGCCGGCCCGCGCCGGGACAAGGCCGCTATTTCATCAACAGCATCTTCCGGGTGAACTGCTTCTCACCAGCCTGCAGGCGGTAGAAGTACAGTCCGCTGGCCACCTGCTGGCCGGTGGTGTCGCTGCCGTCCCAGACCACCGTGTGGCGGCCGGCGGTCAGCTCGCCGCTGATCAGTCTGGTCACCAGGCGGCCGCGCACATCAAAGATGGACAGCTCGGTCTGCAGCGCACGCGGCAGGCCGAACTCGATCCTGGTGCGCGGGTTGAACGGGTTCGGGTGGTTGCCGTCCAGCGAGACCACACTCGGCAACTGCCGCTCGTCCTCCAGCCCGGACAGCTCGTCGGGGTAGGTGATCCGCAGGCACCACTCGTTCACGGTGCCGAGGTCGGAGCCGACGTTGTCGGACACCAGCAGCTGCCAGAGACCATCCGTCGATTCGCCCACGAAGGTGGCCAGATCCTCGGCCGGCGCCGTCGGGTCCGGATACCAGGTGAGGATATCGTCAGCGCTGCCGCCGGTGCGGTTGTGCAGCCGCACCGTGGTGCCGCCCGGCGAGGTCAGGTCGACGATCAGGTCACCGATGTAGGTGTGGGTGATGTCGAGATACACCGCGACGTCGGAGACGGTCTGACCGAGGCTGATCCCGATCTCGTCGGTGACGCCGGTGGGATTGTTGTCGGGAATGGCCAGGGCCGGTGTGCTGCAGGTCTCGCTCGTGGTCACCGGGTAGAGCACCAGGGAGAGACCGGTCACTGCCTGGCCGTCGCTCAGGGTGACTTCCACGGCGGCCGTGGCGAATCCGTCCTTGCTGGCGATGATCTGGTAGGTGCCGGCGAACAGACCGGTGAACATGAACTCGCCGGTGGGCCCGGTCACCAGGCTGCCGCCGTTGGGCACGGCCCTGACGGTGATGCCGGAGTGGTCCGACCCGTTGGCGATGACGGCGTTGCCGGACGCGCTGGCGTTGCCCAGTTCCGGCGTGATGAGCCAGTTGACGGCGTTGTGGATGAGTTCCTCACGGCCCGGGTGTTCCATGGCCGCGTAATTGAAACTGAAGAAGACGATCTGCCCGCCTTCGGGAGCCGGGTTGGGATCGTAACAGACGATGCTGCCGTCGGTGGGATAGGTCGTCCAGGTGGCACCCATCGTCGCATCGGCCGCCACGGTGACGGCGTCGGCGTCACCGTACCCGCTGTAGGCGATGCCGAGGGGGCCGGTGAAGGCGTTGGGCACCTTCATGATCCAGTGGACGGGATCGGTCATGACCACGTCGCCGCTGCTGTCGTGGTTCCAGTCCGAGGCGTGCAGGACATTGGCGGCAAATGAGGGATAACCGGGATACGACAGGGCGTCATAGCCCAACTCGCCGCCCTCGATGAGCAGGTGGCCGCCGTCGAGCACGAAGCTCTCCAGGTTCGCGCGGAAGGTGGCATCCGCCACCGGGGTCGTGCTGCCGCCACAGGTGACCATCACCAGGTCGTAGTTGATCCAGGTGGCCGGATTACTGGCCGCCGCAGCTTCCAGGGTGATCGTGTAACCGACGTTTTCCAGTTCGGTCTGGATCTCGCTGGCCGATCGGCTGGCTCCGCTGGCGTACGCCTCGGCGAGCAGGTTGTCCTTGGTGTCTCGTTTGGCGGGATTGAATTCGCCACGCTTGGCCGAGTCTTCCAGGAGCAACAGGTCGCCGTTGGTGGGATCGAGCACGAAGTCCCTCACCACGGTCGAGTCCTCGATGGTGACATCGATACTCACCGGAATGTAGTGCCACGCCTTGACCACGACCCGGTAGTTGAAATACGGCAGGGCAGCGGTGACGTAGCTGCCGTCCACCGGATCGCTGGTGGTTTCCGTGAACAGCTGCATGGTGTCGGCGCGATACACCCGCACCGTCGCCTCGAGGAAGCCGCCCGTATCCGAGGCCGTCACCACACCGGCCAGGGTACCGCTGGGCGCCGGCGTCAGGAGCATGTCGTGAACGTTGGCGCCGTACAGCAGGAAGTAATTCTCGAAAAGGTTCAGGTAACCGAACTTGCCCAGGTAGAGGTCGTAGTAAGCCACCTCCAGATCCTCGGGGACCGTGTAGCCGCCGCCGGCATCGCTGGTCAGGTCGTATAACGGAGCCGTTGTGCCCGTGTCGGCGCCCGCCGGATAGATGAGCAACCGCGCGCCGGAGATGGGTGTGACGCCGTCCAGCTCGTAAACCGTTCCGGCCAGACTGCCGAAGGCCGGCACCACCGGGATGTCGATCTGGTACAGGTTGTAGCCGGTCTTGGCCAAGGTGGCGGTGAGGTCGCCGGTGGTCGTGGGTGTCACGTCGATGGCGATGGTTGAGCCGTGGGAGGTGGCCGAAGTATTCACGCCGCATCCCGCCAGGAATAGCTGAATTTCCATCTCGCTGGCGCTTCCCGTCACTGTCCCTTCGATGAGGGGGGTGAGTGAGCCGACCAGCCCGATGGAGGCGACCTCGGCGGTGATGGTCGCGTTGGTCAGGTCCGTGGCGCCGGTGACCGGCAGCTCCTCGGTGAACAGGTCGTAGGTCTCACCGGCTTCGCGGCCGCGTACCGTGAGGATCTCGCCGTACAGCGGCATGACGTCGATGGTGGTCTGGCCGATGCTATCGGTGATGCCTAAAAGACCGCTCACGCCGTAACCCTCGATCCAGACGGTGACATCCGGGATGCCGACGGCCAGGGTGTCGGTGACGGTGACCGTCACCGCGGTGCTCTTGTTCACCGGGACCGAGGTGGGATCGATGGTGACCACGGCCGGCACGAGTGCCAGCACGGCGGTCTGGTACGTGGCGTGGTTGTACGCGGTCACCGTGAGGGTCACGTCGCCCACCGTGTCCACCGGGATATCGAGGGTCACCACCGCATCGCCGCTGGCGTCGGTGACGGCCGTGCCGTGGATGACGCCGTCGCGGTACAGGCAAACCGTGGCGCCGGCGACGCCCGGCACGCTCACCGGGTAGGCCGGGGCCATGAGGCCGATGATGGGGGTATGGAGCACCGTCATGGGCGCCGGACTGTCGGTCCGTACCACGAGGGAGCAGTCACCGAAGATGTTGTACTGCTCCACCAGCTTCTGCCCTTCGGTGTTGGGCGGCGGGTAGGCGTCCACGGTGGCCATGGCGCCGGAGAAGTAGAGGGCGCCGAGACAGTTCTGGGATTCCGCCACCAGCAGGTCGATGGCCTCGGCCTGCATGACGCAGGGTGGGACCCAGGACGAGGTGGTGGAGGCGGCGAACATGCCGATGGCGCCGATGGGCTGGGTCGGCGACCCGGAACGCAGCCACGCCTCGGCGAAGCACTCGCCCATGGAGAAATCACCGTTGGTGCAGGCGACGTCGATGATCCATGGATGGGCCCAGCCGTTGGTCAGGGCATGCACGTCACTGGTGCTGAAGTCGACGCTGGTCCAGCCGGAGCCGGAACCGTGGCCGAGATAGTTGATCAGGCTGCGACCGTCGTTCACGGCGTCGGTGATGGCCTGGGTGGAGCCGCCCTGGCCCTGATATATCTGGTCCACGTCGCTGAAGGTGTAGGCCAGCAGATCGTCGCGCAGCCAGTCACACCGTTCGATGTCCGACGGCGAACCCTCGTTGCTGGCAATGCCGGCGGCCTTGTGGTACCAGCTGTCGGCGGGATCGGGATCACGCTCGTAATGGAGGACCTTGTTGACCTGGATCTCCACCTGGGTCGGGGTGGCGGCCGACAGCCGGGAGATGAACAGCTCGGTGTAGAAGTCGTCGCCTTCCAGCAGCGCGTACATCGGATCCGAATCCGCGCCCTGGATGGCGCCGGTGTTGGTCGGCACCTCGGCGATGTCACCCACGAGCACCACGTAGGTCAGCCCCGCGGCGGACTGGTACCGAGTGTCGATGGCGTTCTTGATCCCGATTGCGGTGCCCCCCACCGATGAGGTGGTGATCAACTCCACCGGGATACCCTTCTGCTGCTTCCACTCCACGAACGGTGCGATGCTGCCGGCCAGCGCGTCGTTGACGATGACCAGCATCGGTCCATCACTGGCCAGGGGGATGTACTTGTCCGGGTCACTGTTGAGGAAGACCTGGTCGTAGATGGACTGGAACTGCCGGTCCCTGGCGCGCTGGGGGCCGCGCTGCTTCTGGTTGATGCCACCCTCACCGCTGGTGACGACCTCGACGGTGAGGCTCTCGAGGACCCGCAGCACATCATGCCGGGCGTCGTAACGGACGGGATAGGCGTGAACGGTGACGCCGCGATAGTCGCGCAGGATGAATGGGCGTCCCAGTTCGGCCGCCACTGCGGGGTAAATTCCCCCGTCCTCGTAGAACGGGTCGAACTCGTACGGGACCGTGGCCGGATCGAGGGTACGCGGCAGGTGGCCCTTGGACGGCAACACCGGCACCGAAGGGATGGTCCGGTACTTGCTGTCGACCACCCGCAAGGTCACCGTACCCACATCGGACACGATGATGCTCCGCGAGACCACCGGCACGGCGGGTAGCCCTCGGTTCTGGAGCTGCACGTGGTCCGGTACGATGATCTTGGTATATTCCTGACCTTCGATGGTGACTTTTTCCGTGAAGAATCCGGGGAACTCGAATTCCAGGACCACTTGCTGGATGTCACCGTCGCTGGCGACGACCCGTGGGGGGGATTGTCCGGGTGAGTCGAGGCCCACCCACTCCATGTCGGCATAAACGGTCGTTGCCAGGCAGAGTGCGCCAATCAGCAGACAAATACGCAAAAACTTCCTGTTCATCGGATCCTCCAGGTTGCGGGATTCGTTGCATCAGGTGGTGCTATTTCATTGTTGCTGCACAATTTTACCATTTCTGGCCCCAACAAGCAATGGAATGCCGGTCGAGGCTGGTGAGGTGGTGCCGGTCCGGAAACGGATCTGTCAGCCAGCGGCCCATCGTTGATCGTTGACAAGTTCTGATGGTAAACCGGAACTGCCTGGAGAATAATGGGAATCAGGTGGGGTTAAGGTCCGGGCTCGTCGCTGCATCCCCCGGACAATTCGTGCGGAAAGTGTCTCCATGAACGATCAGCAGAGGATCCTCCAGAAATCCCACGACAAGGTGATCGGTGGGGTCTGCGGTGGTCTCGCCGAGTACTTCGGCTGGAATCCGAGCAAGTTCCGTCTCGCCTATGTTTTGATCTCCATTCTGAGCGCGGCATTTCCCGGCGCGTTGGTCTATCTCGTGTTCTGGCTCTGCATGCCGAGCCCCGATGATTCGCGGTGAGATAGGGCGGATCTCTACGAGGACCGGAAGTTGTGATTCATCGCGACACCGGGCTCAGGTGAACGAATCGTGGAACAGGCAGTGAACAACCGGACAGACAACCTGAAGCGCTGGTTGGATCTGCAGCGGGGGGATTTTCCCCCGGGACAGTCCATCCAGTTGCCGATGCTCAGCGGCAGCATGTTGCCGTTACTCGTGCCGGGCCACGACATCGTCATTGAAGCGGTTTCCTGGCGGGAGTGCCGGCGGGGCGACATCATCGTGTTTCGTCAGGAAGAGAAGCTGACCGCGCACCGTCTGCTGCTGCCGGTGCCGTACGTCGATTCGGCGCTCTTCTACCAGAAGGGTGACGCCAACGATTTCGGTGGCTGGATCCGGTCCCACCAGGTCGTGGGGGTGGTGGCGGCAGTGAAAACCGCCAGTGGGGGGCGACTGGACCTGCGCGAGAAGAACGCCCGGACCACGGCGCGGTTCGAGGCGCGGCGGCAACTGGCACGTGATCTCTGGGCGCGGGTTCTGTACCTCCCGCGCAAGGTTTGGCAAAGGGTCAGGAGACGAGCGGGCGGGACCACCTAGTTCTGGCAGCCGTGACCCGGATCGTGCCGAATGACTGACCTGGAGTGAGTCTGGAAATATGTCGTTCTACAGTGACTTCGCCGAGTACTACGAACTCGTCTTTCCGTACCGGCCCGTGGTCCACGAGTTCTTG
>JBDRBC010000118.1:0-14991 GCA_043823125.1 bacterium
GAATCCGAGTTCTTCCAGCAGCGGGATGGTCGCTCGTACCGTTTCCAGATTCGGCTCCAGCTCGCCGTGCCCGATGTAGGCCGGGAGATGAGTGTAGGCGCGCGACGGTTCCTGGTGCGCCAGTAGTTCCGGTTCGAGGGGTGCACCGAGCAAAGCGACGGCCGTGAACCGGTGCGGGTGTCGGGCGGCGCGTTCGGTGTCGTCGGGATATACCAGCCGCGCCTCGAATTCGTACACCTTGCCCGGCGTGTACTGCTCGTAGGACGCAGAACAGCCGATGCAGAGCAACGTCAGAACCAGTACCCAACCCAGAATCCGTGGTGTCGGCGGCACAGGCATTTGTTCTCTCACGGTCGCTACAACTTCCGGTACAACCAATCCGGCACCAACTTCATGAACCAGGCCACGAGGCGCCAGCGACGAGTGACGTAGGCATGCTCTTTCTTGTTCCTGATGGCGTCGAATATCTGGGCCGCGGCCTTGCGTGGCGAGGCGACCCAGAACAGCCCGTCGCCCTGGGCCATGGCCGTGTCCACGAATCCGGGCTGGATGTCAGTGATGGTTATGGGCTGGTGCTGCTTGGTGACGCGGTACCGGAGTCCCTGCAGATAGTTCGACATGAACGCCTTCGAGGCGTTGTAAGCCGGGGCCGGGCCGCCCCTCAATGCCGCGATGGAGGAGATGCCCACCAGGTGCCCCGAACCTCGCGCTTGAAAATGGTGGTAGGCCACGTTGGCTATGGCGGTGAATCCGAGCACGTTCACCGCCACGGTCTTCCGCTCACGCGCCCACGGCAGCTCCGGATCGATGAACCCGACGCCGGCGCAGATCACCAACAGCTCCACGTCGCCCATCTCCGTCAGCAATCGCTCCAGGGTCGCCATGGCCTTTTCGGTGTCGGCGATATCCATGGTCCGGCGGAACGACTTTCCCGGAAGTTCGGCCTGTAGTTCCGCCAGCAGCTCGGTGCGACGACCGGTGATACCGATGGTGTAGCCGTTCCGGGCGAGGATCAGGGCGAGTTCTCTGCCGATACCCGAGGTGGCGCCGATGATGATTGCCTGGTTCAACTCACTTTCCGCCAAGTGAAGCGATGACCCGCGCCAGCTTGTCGCGCACCTCCGTGCCGATGTGGGCCAGGGCCGGATTGCCCACCGCCTGCATGGAAGCCAGAGGATCGATGGCGGCCACCTCGATGTCGCCGTCGACGGTTTCCTGCACGATGACGTTACACGGCAGCATCAACCCGATCTTGTCTTCCGCTTGCAGGGCCTGGTGGGCGAACGGCGGATTGCAGGCGCCGAGGATGCGGTACGGCCGGAAATCCACGTCCAGTTTCTTCTTGAGGGTCGCCGCCACGTCGATCTCGGTCAAGATCCCGAAACCCTCCGCCTGCAGCGCAGCCACGGTGGCGGTGACGGCCTCGTCGAAGGGGAGGGTCATCTTCTGGGCGATGTAGTAACTCACAGCGTCTCCTTGTCGTGTGCGCAAGCTGTCTGCCGCGCTTTGAGGGAAAAGGTCAACGGGATCTGCGGCCGGTCGGCGGGCAAGATCCATTTGTTGCTGTCGATTTTTTGCAGGTGCGGGAATCGTTCGTAGAAGAGATACGCGTATTCCCGCAGGGAGACCAGCTCCATTCCGTTGCCCACGACTGCCTTCACGATGCTGGCCAGGTCGTGCCACCACTGGTAGGTGGTGGTATTGCGCAAGGCCTGGTCCGGATTGACATACGAGGTTTCGCACTCGACGGTGTCCGGTTCGTCGGCATGAAAGTACGAGTACCGGATTTCGAGATCGTCGCGTTTATCGCTGTACTCGAACATGTCGACGAACGGGTGGACATCCACCAGCAGCAACAGTCCGCCGGGCGACAGGAAGTGGCTGACCACCTGCAGGAACCGATCCAGATCGGGCAGCCAGGCCAGGACGCCGTAGGAGGCGATCACCAGGTCGAAGCGGCGGGTCAGGACTTCGGGCAGGGAGTAGACATCCGCACAGACGAACTCGGCCGTCAACCCGGCGCGCTGGGCCAGATCCCGGGCCGTGGCGATGGCCTGGGGCGAAAAATCGACCCCCGTCACCTCGGCGCCGCGGCGTGCCCAGGACAACGTGTCGAGACCGAAGTGGCACATCAAATGGAGTAGTCGCCGTCCCGAGACGTCGCCCAGCTCCGCCAGTTCGATCTCCTGCAAGGTCGATTCACCGGCCAGGAAGGCCTCGATATCGTAGAGTTCGCTACGGGTTCCGGCGTGGATGCCCACCCGTTCGTCCCAGTTGGCGCGATTGGCTGCGAGGTAGCGGTCCTTGTGTTTCATGTTCCGTCCCGAGACACCGCCGGGACCGGTGTACTGGTCAGGTCAGCGAGGGAGGCGGAACTCGAACAGAGTCCCCTCTCGTTCGGACGAGCTGAACGATACCTTGCCGCCCAGGATCCGCTCGCCGAACAGCTTCATGGCAAAGGTGCCCAGGCCCCGACCGTCTTCGTTTTTGGTGCTGTAGTTGCGCTGGAACATTCGCCGGCGGACATCGTCGGGGATGGCCGCGCGATTCCAGACACTGAACGTGACGGTATTCTGATCGGCTGCGATGTTCAAGGCGATTTCCCCGCCGGTCTCCGTGGCCTCCAGAGCATTGATGATCATGTTGGTAAGGATCCGGATCACCAGGGAGAGGTCGGTCCGCAGCTGGGCCTCCGGAATCCTGGGAGGCCAGGCCAGGGTGATACCATTGGCGGCCGGATGGTCGTCGAACACGATGTGCAGTTCCTGACAGACCTCGTCGAGGGTGAAGTCCTGCGACACGATGTCATAGATCGGCCTCTCACTCCGGGACAGGCTTTTCTGGATGGCGATTTCCCGCGAGATGCGGATGGCCAGTTGCGACATCTCTTGCGCGATCCGGTGGACACTCTGCCCCTCTTCGTAGGCGATCAGCTCACCGCGCCCCACCAGGCCGGCGGTCAGGTTGTTGAGGTCGTGAAAGAACGTCCGCTCGAAGGCAACCCACTGCTGTTGCCGGGAAATGTCCTGGAGAAAAAGCAGGATGAAGCGAGTCTCGCCGAAGGTGAGCGGTGCGGCACGTACCTTCAGGAAGAGATCACGAGGGGTGCCGTTCTGTTCCACGCTCACGGCACAGGTGCGTTCCACGGATTTGTTGAGGCCGAGGCTCGACACGATGGCGATGGCGGCGCCGCAGGTGGAGCAGAATTCGGTGGTGCCGCAGCCGCCGGGACTCTTGTCGGCATGCACACACTGGATCGCCTCGCCCAGCCGCAGACCCAGGACCTCTTGCGCGTCCCCGACTCCCAGCATTTCCAGCAGTTGTTCGTTGAGGGCCACGATCTGCCGGTGCTCGTTGAGCACGGCGAGCAGGCCGCTGACGACGGTCAGCAAGCCGTCGATGACGGCGTTGCTGCTGGCGGTTTCGACTTCCCGTTGCAGTTCGTTGTCGTTGGATCTTCCGGGAGGTGCATAGTGGGTTTCCATGGGGCACCTCGTCTTTCGTCTGCTTTTCAGTACGGCTCTGATGATGACGGCCGCATGCTACCATGGACTGCCGGAATGTGCAACGCGCACCCGAATAACGCGAATCAGGTACCGATCAGGAATTTCCTGGCACGCTGGCGAAGTTCTGAGTGGCCATGAACTTGGGCATATCGTGAAAGGAATCGTCAGCGAAAAACGCAGTGCCGACACCGAGGAAAAGAACGTCGGGATTCAGGATGTTCTGGCGATGACCGGGGGAGTCCAGCCACTGCTCCAGCACGACTCTGGCGGCGCTCGCATAGGTGCGGAGTTCTAGCGGTTTCCCCCGGTAACTGTAGCTGAAATAGCCGCCGTTCTGTTCGGGCGAGTAGACCGGTCGGCTGTCCTCGTATTCCAGGGCGGTGAGTGTGGAGATGTTCTCGGCAGCAACGGCGTTGGTGATACCGATGAGCGCCAGACGCAACGACAAGGTTTCTCGACCCGCCACGACGCCGTGGTGGGAAAAGAAATCGTGATTTGCCATGTCCTGGCTGTGCTGGCGCGCGATACTCTCCAGGGCCGCCGAGTAGTTGAACGGCGTCAGGTCGTGCTGCACGCGTCGGCGATTGGTCTCGAAAAATATGGCGGCCTGGAGTCGCGGATAGTCGAGATGGTCCAGGTCGAGCTGTTGCCTGGCCCAGATTGATGCAAAAAACGACTCGTGATCGTATTCGGCGTACAGATCACTGTTCCACCGGAGGCGCTCGTTTTCCTGACTGGTGGCATTCGAATCGTGGCCGACCTCACCGCCGGCGCCGGCACACCCGGCTGCGATCAGCAATAACCAGGCGCCGAAACCCGCGGCAAGTACGTCTCGAGTTACGTTCATGTTTGAGTCTGGATCGCCTGCAGATATTCGAGCCCCGCATCCACGGAATCGAGCACCTTGATCTGTATGCCCCGGTTCTGGGCCACCGTGGCCAGGAACTGCAAGTCTTGCTGTGACTGTTCGGAGACGATCAAGGCAAGGTGCGCGAAGCGGAATGAGGGCGCTTCATCGAAACTGGCGCCGAACTCGAACAGGCTGGTGGTGCCCTCGGTCATGGTCAGGTCCCGGGCATCCACGAGGATTTTCCTGATGCCCTGTTTCTGCAAGATCTGCTCGACCCGTTGTCGAGTGGTGCTCATCTCGGTCTGGGTGACCTTGCCGAACGAACGTATTTCGATGACACCGAGATCCTCACGGACAGTGATTGTTTCTGGCATGATCCCCTCCCCGCTCATAATCTCCCGCGGGTTCTCCCGTAAAGCGCAGGGCCTGGACTTTTTCTTCCGTCTGTGTCTCCCAGTGAACATGGGCCAGTTGTCGGTTCATGATGTGTCCGTTAAGATAATTCCTACACACAGAGTAGGCTAAATCATGCCGAATTGCAATGGCGGCATGGGGTGCCAGACGACCACAAAACGCCGCCTCTCCGGCCAACTACCCGCCCCGCCTCAAGCCGATTTGGGTACCCACAGGTTTTCGTGGAGCAGGATCAAGGAGCGGGCGCCGTGAGATACGTGTTCGGGCATCTCGTTCGATGCCATGTCGTCATCCCCTTCCCGACGGCTGCCACTGATACTTCGCCAGCGAAATCCGGTGGTGCCGATTGAATCTTATCCCCTCGTCTTCGAGCAGGACCTGCTGTTCGAACTGCGAGTCGGGCCGCCGCCGCTCGCTGATCTCGCCCCGGGAGTTCACCACCCGGTGCCACGGCACCACGCTGCCCGCCGGCAGTTGTTTCAGAGCGAATCCCACCATCCGGGCGCGGCGGGGCAGGCCGGCGAGGTCGGCGGTCTGGCCGTAGGTGGCCACCCGGCCCACGGGGATATCCATCACCACCGCGTAGATGAGTTCGTATTTCCGTCCGGACAGCATGTTCGGTTCACCATCCCGGGACCCGGTATTCAGCCACCGTCCCGCACCTCGTCAGGGCAAACTCTCAATCGGCAAGACGCCACCCAGCGATCGGAACAAAACGGCACCGTTTCGCTGGATTGTTTCCACGGCGGTGGCCGGTGTCAATGCCGCGGATCGGGAACGGGGAAAAACGATGTACAGCACGTCCGTTGTCACGATGCTGCCGTGGGTCGAGAAGGATTCGTTTCCGTCCCAGTGATCCCACGGGTGGTGTCCCAGCAGCTCGGCCAGCCTGATGGAGCCCTCGCCGATCCTGTCGGCCGGTCCCACATCGGCGAACACGGCGAAGGCCACCCGATCGCGGTGGATCACCACCGCCAGGTCACCCAGCTCGATGCCGAATCGTTCCGGAAAACCCAGGGGCAGGACGATGTAAGGGACCTGCTCCGAATCCACGTAACTTCTCTGTCCGGTCAGGCCTGAATACCGATACGAAGTTGTGAGCTGGCCGTGATCGGGATCGAGCCGGCGGGCGTTGGGGGAGCCGTCCACATCGATGTCCAGGTCGGCCTGGAATAGCACGGTGCCGTCACGCAATTGCAGGATGTGTTCGGTTTCGGCCAGGGAACGGCTGTCGATCTCCCGGGCGCCGGCCAGGGAGAGGTTCGGCAACAGGTGGTGGCTGCGCCAGGGCGGTTCCGAGGGTGGTGGGGAGGTTCGTGGCGGCGTCCGGTATGGTGTACAGCCGGCCGACAGGACCAGTAACAGCAATCCGCAGATCAGCGCCCGGGCTGGCGCGATTCTCGTCCTCACCTTTTCAACCGGCCCCAGACGAGGTCGGCGCCGTACCCCTGGACCCTCGCCATCTTGATCCAGAGCAGGGTCAGGTGCTCGAGGTGCAGGCTCGTGGCGATGTCGCCGGTATCCACCGGTTCCCAGCCGAGTTCATGGCACAGGGTGCCCACCGTCTGCTTCGCCTCGCCGTCGTTGCCGGCGATGAGCATGGCCGGACGCAACTCGCCATACCCGGGATACGAGCTGTTCTCGAAGTTCTCGAAACCGTAGATGGTGAAGGCCTTGACCACCTTGGCGGTGGGAATGAGGTTCTGGACGAACTCGCCGCCGGAGATCTCGTTCTCCAGGCTGTGGGTCAAATCGGGCGCCACGGGATTGGTGCAGTCCACCACGACCTTGCCGGTCAGATCGCCGGCGTTTTGCAGGGCGTCATCGTTGTTCTCGAACGGCGTGGCCAGGAATACCACGTCGGCCTCGGCCACGGCTTCCGGCATGGCCCCGACCGTCAAGGCCGGGGTCTTGGCCAGCGCCGCCTTGACGCTCTCCGACTCCGGATTGCGCGCGGCGATGGAAACCCGGTGGCCGACCTCCACGAGACGGCAGGCCAGCGCGGAACCCACCTGCCCGATACCCAGAAAACTGATTTTCATGCTGGTAACTCCTCGTCACTGGCCAGGGGATCGATCCACTTCTGTCGGATCGGCGCCTGGTACCCGATCATATGTTCCAGGATCTCGGCGGGTGAGTCCGCCGCAATAATCATATCCCGATGATCGCTCAGAACGAATCGATCCGCCACCGCTTGGTCGATGAAAGCGAGCAAGGGATCGAAGTAGCCGTCGACGTTGAACAGGGCCACCGGCTTCTGGTGGAAGCCGAGTTGCCCCCAGGTCAACACCTCGAAGAATTCCTCCAGAGTGCCGAGGCCGCCCGGTAGGGCGATGAAACCGTCGGCCGCTGCCGTCATGACCGCCTTGCGCTCGTGCATGCCGGCGACCACCACCAGTTCCGTGACCCCACGGTGCCCGAGCTCCTTGTCCGCCAACGCCTGGGGAATGACGCCGGTTACCGTGCCGCCGCGCTCCAGCACCGCATCGGCGAGCACGCCCATCAGCCCGACGTGGCCGCCACCGTACACCAGACCGAGCCCCCGGTTGACGAGTTCGTGTCCGAGGGCCTGGGCGGCGGCGGTGAATTCCGGCCGACGACCGTGGTTCGATCCGCAGTAGACACAGATGCTGTTCATGGGTTGTTCCTCGTTCGATGATGGCTGGTTGCAGGTTGAAAATGTTCGCCAGTAGGGATCATTCGTTGCGCCCGTTACGCCCGCCAGCCGGTGACTTCCAGCTCCAGCGCGGAGGCGTAGCGCTCCAGGGCGGCGGCAGCGGCCCGAGCCTCGGTGGCGTTGTCCGGGCGCGCCGTGCCGCTGCTCTCGAAACGCGCCGAGAGCACCCGCAGTGTACCCTGCTTGCGCTCCGCCTTGAGATCGAAACGCGCCCGGAGCCGGTCACCCACCAGCAGCGGCAGGCAGTAGTAACCGTACAGTCGTTTCGGCGCGGGCTTGAAGATCTCCAGGATCTGATCGAAGTCGAACAGCCGTTGCACCCGGGTCCGGTCCCACAGCACCGGGTCGAAGGGGGAGAGTAACACACCGCGATCCTGGCGGGGGCGTACTGTTTGCAACCGGTGGGCCAGTTCGCGGTCCACCGGTCGGATCCAGCCCGCGATGGGGCGACCGCCGGGATTCTCCAGCTGACACGGCACGATCTGTTCCCGGGCCACCAGTCGGTCGAGGGCCGCGACGACCTCCATACGTCGATTGCTCAGGCGCCAGGTACTGGCCAGGGTACCGGTGGTCGCCCAGCCGTGACCCGCGAGGGCTTTGAGCAGCAAGGTCTCGAGTCCCCGGCGCGGCGACATCTTCTGCTGAAGGATCTCGGCGGGAATCACCCGGCTGGCCAGGTCGTACACGCGCTGGAAGTTGCGGCGTTCCCGGATGGCGAGCTCGCCGCTGGACCACAAGGCCGTGGCCACACGTTTGGTGAGTTTCAGGTCCCACCAGCCGCTGCTGCCCTGGCCTTCCATGTCCACCGAACGAAGCGGCCCTTCCTCGCGGATTCGGCGGCGCAGGCCCCGGGCCATCTCGGGATGTTCACCCAGCAGGTCGCCCCACCACGGATGAAACTTGAATTCGCGGCGCCGGAATGCGAAGGCGGGATAGAGATCGAGGGGGATCCAGCTCGCCTCGTGGCCCCAGTACTCGAACAGCGGCGCGCCGGGCTGCAGCAGTTCCTCGCCCAGTCGGGGATCGAATCCGGCCAGTCGTGAGAGCAGGACGATGGTGTGGCTGCGGGCGCCGGCGATGGAGACTGTGTCGAGCTGCAGGTACCCGAACCGATCGATGATCTGGTGGGCGGCCTCGCGCGCCCGCTTGCCGCGGCCCTGCTTGTCGTGCCCCTTGGCGTGACTCGGTAGGCCGGTCCATTCCGGCTTGAGCAGGCCGGCCCTGGCCAGCGCCAGACGGCGGGCTTCGCGGATGGTGAGGGTGGTCACGGTTCGGGTCTACCCCCGGGTTTGTTGGGCGGCGCTGTTATCTCTGCCCTGGTCGACCGCCGGCCGCCGGTCACGAGGGCGCTGCCACCGAGGATCAAGGCCGAAGCCAGGAATCGGCTCACTGGAAACGATCGTCCGCCACGTCCCGTCGCTGTCGTGACTCGTCGAACCAGCCGCACCGGACATGACGGTTGTAATCAAACTCGCCCACGTACGGTTTGATGTCCAGGACAGGAGTCCCGTCGATCATGTCCACCCCGGCGACGGTCACCACGTTCGCCTCGATGCCCACCAGCCGGACCACGGACAGGCCGATGGCGTTGGGTCGGTTCGGGGAACGGGTGGCGAAGATACCCCGTGGCACCGTATCGAGGAACGGGACCACCTTCAGCCGGAACGGCTTGGATCGGTGCAGATGATACAGCAGGATGACGTGGGAGAAACCGTCCAGATCGGCCAGGCCTGCCGCGAATTCCGGCAGCAGTTCCACCGTCCCCTCGGTATCGCCGGCGCGCGAGGGTTGAATGGGGGTTCCCACCGGGTCCGGGTACGGGGTGTGGATCACGCCGATGGGTCGAAACGGAATTTCATTGCTCATGGTGATGTCCTTTGATCTCACTTCTGGCGCTGGCGATACCGAACGGCGGCCTTGGGTATGTACGTGACGGCATCGGGAGTCTTGCAGCCGATCTTGCCGTGGTCAACCTCCACCTTGCCGATCCGTCTGGTG
Source organism: bacterium (assembly GCA_043823125.1). Taxonomy (GTDB): domain Bacteria; phylum Krumholzibacteriota; class Krumholzibacteriia; order LZORAL124-64-63; family LZORAL124-64-63; genus JBDRBC01. Next base: position 9,446 of record JBDRBC010000118.1, read on the forward strand.
GCGGTGAGCGCTGTATTCTCGAACCTACGGTCTTGTGTCCCGATGGCGATGAGCTTGCCGAGGGCGGCATAACCGACGTCGTACAAATTGCCGGTGACGCCGATTCGTCGGTAGACCTTGCGGTTCTGGTCGGTGCCGGGGGCTGCTAGAGGATCTGGTGCTTGGTCGGTGGTATGGTCGGGTTCCTGGGCGAGTGGATTTGTGCTGGGGGGGCGCTAGGGAGATGTTACAGGAGTCTGCATGACGTACGTTATATTATGGATTCTCCCTCTCAGGTCAGATGCGTGACAACAATATTGACCGCCACCGCCAGCAACACGATGCCGCCGAAGATCTGCGCCCGGGCGCCCATTGCCAGGCCGATACGCCGGGCGCCGATGATGGCGATGAGACACATGGTCGAGGTGACCAGCCCGATAATTACGGCGGGATACCAGATATTGATGCGCAAGGTGGCCAGACTGAGCCCCACCGCCAGGGCGTCGATGCTGGTGGCGGTGGAGAGTGCCACCAGCAACAAGCCACGGCTCGGGTCGGTGGGGCGGACCTGGTCCTCCGGCCGTAAACCGGAACGGATCATCCGGGTGGCCACGATGGCCAGCAGGCTGAACGCCACCCAGTGATCGTACCGGGCGATGTACGGTTCCACCGCGGTGCCGAGAGCCCAGCCGACCACGGGCATGAGGAACTGGAACAGGCCAAAGTGGAAGCTGAGCCTGAACGCCGCCCGCTTGCCGGCGGCCTGTCCCGAGGCCACGGCCGCCAGGGAGACCGCAAACGCATCCATGGAGAGCGCCAGGGCGGTCGAGAATATCTCCACAAAACTCATGAAACCGCCAGCCCGTTACCGCCTATCCCGCCAGTTGTCGATTCGAGGTGATGATGGCTTCGCGCCGCTTGGCGTCCAGTGTACCGAGCGGATCGAGATCTGTCGTGTAGCAATCGAGATGGGTCAGCAGGGTGGTGGCGGCAGCCAGTGGCAAGGTGTGGCCGAGGGACGACAGGTCGGCCGTCTTGAGTTCGGCGGCCTGGTCCGGATCCGGCAAGGTGATCAGTTGCGCCGTTTGCGCCTGCCAGTTGATGACCAACCGGGCCAGGACGCGGGGCAGCGTGCACTGCAGTGGCCCCGAGTGCACCCGGGTACACTCCAGCAAGTCATTGCCGTTATTACCGTTGACCACATGGAACTGCGCCGAGCCATCTTCGGTCTGGTGGCTGAATACGACGTCGAATCCCGCCGCTCGACAGAATCCGGTAACCAGCTCCGCCACGGCGGACCAGTCGTTGCCGGTCGGAGTAGGGAAACGATTCGCCAGCTCTGCGGTGAGTGCAGGCATGGCCACCCGTTCCGGATCCGGTTCGAAGCAACGTAGCCAACCCCATTGGTAACTCCCGGCAAACATGCCGGAGGTCTTCATCAGAAAGACATGTCGGCTGGCGTACCGGCCACAGAGGGGGCAGTTGAAGCGGACGTGCGTGTTGCGGTCCGAGTCCGCCGGCCCTCGGTTGGCGTATATTCCCGCGCCGCACCAGGGGGCACTTGGTCACGGGGCCCGGATCGAGATTGCACTACGCCTGCCAGGTGAAGAGGGTTCGGCCTGCCGGTTCGACGTTCATTTCTGGCCACCCTTCACGGCGAAGGACCAGTCGAAATCCGGACCGTTCTTGAGCGCCTCTCGCAGCGCCTTGAAACGCTGGTTGGTCTTGGTCATGGCGGAAATGGGCAACAGGGTGGCCGTGGGCAGAAGGGCGGCGATGCGCTCGCGTCCCTGGGGATTCATGGAGTGGACCACCACCCGCGTCTGACCGTCGGGACCGCGCCGGAGCTGGTCGGCAACCACGTCGCCGGTTTCCTCGCCGGCCAGGTCGAAATCGAGGGTGACGAGATCGAACTCGTACGCCTCCAGTAAGCGGATGGCGCGCGCCGCGGTGTGTACGAGTACCCAGGCGTGATCGCGGAAGAGCTGCTTGAGGATCTCTTGCCGTTCCGGACTGTCCTCGAGGATCAGGATTCGCAGCGGCTGATAATCATTCATGAATATCACATTCGTGAACTGGCGCTCGTCGATTCCACGCGTTTCCGGTGAGGCTTATGCCCGGACGAACAGGACCTACTTGTGCGCCACCGCCACCAGCCGGTCCGAGCCGTATCCGTATTCCGTGCCCTCGAGATCGCCGTAGAGCCGGACATCACGGAACCCGGCGGCGATGAGTCGGTCTTTCAGCTCGGCGCCGGAATAGACGCGGTGATCGAAAACGAACGACTTGACCTGACCTTTGCGGATCAAAATCCATTCGTTCCGGATCCGGCGCCACTCGTCGAATACCTCGTGCCGCTCGATCAACAGGGAGCCGTCGTCGAGGTCGTTGGCAGACGTCTCCTGGAAGTTGGCCGCGAGCCACTCCTTGCCCACCATGTCCATGACCAGGGCGCCGTGGGGGCAGAGATTCAGGTACAGGTTCTGCAAGGCCTGGAAGTCGTCCTCGTCACTCTCGAAGTAGCCGAAACTGGTGAACATGTTCAGGGCGAGATCGTAGGCCTCCGGTCGGACGAATTCGCGCATGTCATCATGGACGAATTCGATGTTGAGACGTTCGTCCTGAGCGGTTTTCCGGGCCTTTTCGAGATAGTACTCGGTCCGGTCCACTGCCGTGACCCGGATGCCGTGTTTCGCCAGGGCCAACGAGTGCCGACCCGGGCCACAACAGAGGTCGAGAGCGGAACCGATGGGGCGGTTCACGAGGGAGAGGATCTGTTCAACCTCGTTGTCGGCGTTTTTCAGCCGCTCCGGTGGGTACAGGTAGGGGTACAGATCGGTCCAGAATTCGTCGTTCTCAAACCAGTCCATCAACATCTCCAGGTTCAAAGGGGCTCTTTGCGACAGTCCCAGTGGTTTACAATGAGTGATGTATTTTACGCTATTCTCCGGGTCTGGGCAAACTCCTTCGTCACGGAGTCCTTCGTCCCGAAGGAGTGTCGGACGTAGTGCTGATCGGGGCTCCTCGTGAATTGCTCCACTTGGCTTGCGACCGGACTGACCGCATCATCATGACCCTGCCTACCGTGAACCTCGACCTGTTGGTCTTGCCCCTGGCCGTGGGGGAGACCGTGACGTCGGTGCGATACCTGCTCGATCGGTCGCGGTCGGCGACACTAACCGTCTATGATCTGGCCGGGCGGCGCCTGGCGGTCCTGGCCCGGGGCTGGCAACAGGGCGGCGAGCACTGGGTCCAGTGGGACGGTAGCGACCGACTGGGAAAGTCAGTGGCCTCCGGGACTTATCTGCTGCGCCTGGAAACGGAAGGTGTCGCCCTGCAGCGCAAGGTCGTTCTCCTACACTGAGGATTAGTCCCGTTCAGCGCCCCTGCATCACATTTTGTCGATTCCGACCGGATCAGCCGGCGTCAGGCCAGAGCCAGCCGAAAGTGCCGGCGGTGACAAGGCCGTAGATGATTCCGTCCACGATGTTCTTTCCCGTGATGCGCCAGCTCAGTCCCTTCCAGATGGAATCCGGGATGTAGGTGACCGCGTACCCGAGCACCGCCACGGTCCCCGTGACCCGGAAGATGGTCCGATAATCGCTACCGGCGCTCAGGGCCAGGTGGCCGACGTAGGCGGCGAAGACGCTGATGATCAGCGAGTAGAAGAACCACAGGATCAGGCTCTTGCTCATCTTGGGCATGCCGTTGGGCAGGATCGTCGCGAAACCCACCGGGCCCTGCTCGTACCTGGCGATCACCTCCGGGTTGCCGAGGTCCTTCAGGTTGTCGCAGGCCGGAAAGAAGTAGTGCCCGGGTGTCGCGGACTGGGTGCGCAGGGAGGCGAGGACCGCCTCCTCGCCCGGCAGCTTGCCGTAGTCCGACTTGTGCCAGTGCAACACCGTGTGGATGATGGAGCTGACGACGAAGACAAACACCGAAGACAGCAATATGGGCAGCCAAAGGTCTGTCAGGAGTACCATCGTGTACCTCCAGGAAAGGCGGAGCCCACCCGGCGCCGGACGGGAGCGGAAAATAGGACTATTGCCAACCGGTTTCCCAGGATAGTCGAGTTCCGGTCTTTTGTCTCATGGAAATTGATATTCGGGTCGTGGCCGCCCGCGTATACTGTCCGGCACATCCTGAACCATTCCGAACCATGGAGGAACAATGACTCGTCCGAGATTCTGTCCCCTCAGTCTCGCCACCGCGGCGGTGATCGTCTGCGGCCTGACCGGCTGGCCGGCTGGAGAAGCCCACGGCTGCACCACCCTCATCGTCAGCCCGTCCGGATCGGCCCACGGTGGCCCCATGCTGTGGAAGAACCGCGACACGAATTTCCTGGACAACCGGGTGATCTATGTGGAGGAGGCGCCGTACAGCTACCTGGGGCTGATCAACGCCGAGGACACGTCCGGTCGCTGGGTGTACGCGGGCTGCAACAGCGTGGGCTTCGCCATCATCAACACGGTGGCCTACAACCTGCCGCAAATACCCGAGGAGACCAAGGATCTGGAAGGGCTGGTCATGGCCACCGCCCTGCGTTCCTGCCGCACGGTGGACGATTTCCAGGCGTTTCTCGACGGCAATCTCGGGGTGAATCTCGGCTGCTGGACCAACTTCGGCGTCATGGATGCCGAGGGTGGGGCCGCGCTGTTCGAGACGCACAACCACGGGTACGAGTGGCTGGATGCGGCGGCGGCGCCGGCGGGATACCTGGTGAACACGAACTTCTCGCGCAGCGGGGAGGATGGCACCGGTTCCGGTTACCTCCGCTTCGAGCGGGCATCCCGGCTGGTGGAGGCAGCCGCGCAGGATGGGCTCGAACCAGCCTACATCCTGCAGGTCGTGGCTCGCGATCTGTGCCACGGGCTCCTGGACTACCCGTCCTTGCCCGAACTGGCCACGCTATCAGGTGCCGAGCCGCACTGGCTCATGACCCGCGACACCATCAACCGGAGCAAGACCGCGGCGGCGGCGGTTTTTGTCGGCCGGCAGCCCGGCTCGGCCGGCCCGTTGACCACCTTCTGGGTGATCCTGGGCGAGCCGGTCTGCTCCATCGCCGTGCCGCTCTGGGTGGAAGCGGGGGAATCGCCCGCGCTGTTGCACGCGGGCGAGGCGGCGCCGATCTGCGCGGAGGCGGCCGCGCTCAAGGCCGCCAGCCGCGCCGGCCAGGAATCCGACATGATCGATTACCTCGATGTGACCCGGCTAGACAACCGCGAAGGGACCGGCTTCTTCCCCGAGCTTCTGGCCAAGGAGCAGGAGATCATGGCGGCCACGGCGTCATTCCTGGAACGGGAACGGACGCCGGCCGAGCTGCGTGACTTCCAGGCTCGCATGGCGGCGGAAGCGCTGGCTGTTCTGCAGGATCAGAACAGTATCTTGTCGAAGTAGTAATTCAGCGTCAGCCGGTAATCCCAGGACCAGCGGGTAACATCGTCTCGCCCGTCGCTGTGGTAGGTGGCGTAGTTCAGGCGGGCCACGGGTATCATGCTGATCTGGTCTTCCACGAAGATCTCGAATCGCGACTCGAGTGAAGGTTCAAAACGCCGCTGCCGCTCATG
>JBDRBC010000119.1:0-3777 GCA_043823125.1 bacterium
GGACGACGACGCGGAGGCCATGAAGGCCATCCAGGAGCTCAACGCCAGGGAAATCGATGGACGGAACCTCAATGTCAACGAGGCGCGCCCGCGCGAGCCGCGTAGCGGTTCGAGATGGTAAGCGATATCCACTGAGCCGGACCGGCTCGGTGATGTTCGATTTACTTGTGACCCCGGTTTCTTCGGAAGCCGGGGTTGTTTTCTTTCAGGTCAGCATCCATACATAGGCTGGCTGGACATGGATGTCTGTCGGGGACTCGGCGGGAGCGCCGTCCTGAGTCAGCGTGAGCAGCCGCTTGCGTGCCCGGGGCCACTCCTCGCCGGCCTCTTGTAGCGCCCGCAGTTCACGTTTTGCGGTCACAGGATCGCTCGCATCGGCGCAGACCTGGATCAGCTCCTCCCGTCCCTCCGCATCCCGGGCGAGAAAATCGACCTCATAACCAGATGGTGTACGGACATACGTCACGCGGCAGCGACGGCGCGCCAGCTCGACGAGCACAGCGGTCTCGAGGGCATGGCCCGTATTTCTACGACCGCTCAGATCGAACACCGGGATGAGCCCCTGGTCCACCGGGTAGACCTTGCGCGGATTCACCATTCGCTGACGCTCGGAAGTGGCTTCCATCCAGACGACCTGCACGAGGAAACAATCCGCTAGGTGGGCGAGCAGCTGGTGAACGGTGTCCTTGGCGATGGCCACCCCTTGGCTTTTCAGCGCCGCATAGAATTTCTCGACACTGAAAGCCGCCGCCGCGTTGCCAAGCAGGTGACGCACCAACAAGCGCAGGCCCGTCACGTTGCTCACCCCATGGCGCTCCATGACGTCACGTAACATCGCCACATCCACATAGTCCCGGAGCAGCTGAAAACGGGAGGCCACATCGAGGCCCTGCGCTTCAGGGAAACCGCCGGTGTCGAGCCAGTCCGTAAAAGACCGTTCGATTCTGGCTCGATCCCGGGCGGCAAGGAATCCGGGATCCGCCGGGATATCCCGGCGCTGATGGCGCAATACCTCGCTGAAGCTGAACGGGTAGATCGGGACCTCCCAGGCGCGCCCGCGCATGGCTGTGGCCACTTCCCGGGAGAGCAGCGCAGCCGAGGAGCCGGTGACAAACACCTCGTTGCCTCCCACATCGAGCAACCGCCGCACGAAGCGCTCCCAGCCCGGCACGGCCTGGATCTCATCGAAGCACCAGGTAACGGTTCCTCTTTCGGGCGCCTCGGGGAAGCGACGACCGTATTCCTCGACCAGAAAGCCGAGCTGACCCGATTGCAGCGCCACGAGCCGCTCGTCCTCGAAGTTCACATAAGGCAGTTGCTCTCGCGGCGTGCCGTTGTCGAGACGTTCTCGCCGCAGCTGATGCAGAAAGGTGGTCTTGCCAGCCCGACGCATTCCGATCACTGCCGTGGCCTTGCCCGGAAAATGGACCGTACCGCATACCTGACGTGGCGTGGAATCCGGTAGCGGGGTCGTCAGCGAATCCGCCAGTTTCTCAATGAGGGCTTGCTTGAGTTCCGTGGACATGGCATCGCTCATTTTTATTTCTCCTTTTGATAAGGAGAAAATACTATATATATCTCATTTTGTAAAGGTCATAACTGACTGAATTATCCTTATTTCAGGGACGGATATATTCGGTACCGTACTTGTGGATGGCCAGCTGGCCGGCGACCAGCCTCGGTCTCGATCGGTCTCGCCAGACTCCGCCGCTCGCAGATCCTGGAGCCGGTACTCCAGATCGCAATCCTTCGACTCATGAATCCTGCCCAGGTTCTTCCGTATCCACTGGCTGATTGCCTCCGGTGAGTCGGGGCTCTATTCTCGAGGAGCCGTCTGGTCCACACAAGGGTATTTCGAGTGAGAGACAGAAGAGCCGTGCCTGATGACGAGGTACAGGTGTGAACTTCCCGAACCATATCGTGAGCACCATGGACGAGACGACGGAAAACGCGAAGGCGACGAGAAAGACATCCATCATGGACCATTTCCCGGCGTCCTTGACCAGGCGAAAGAGGGCCACCTGATCGGGGGGCGGCCCGAGGCGACCACACCCAGCAACGCAGCGTACTTCACCAGGGGAAGTCCACTTCGCCATCCACAACCACACCAGCTGGGCGAATTACACCATTTTCCTGAGCCCCGCCGATGCCATCTTCGGGGCCATGGTGGTCAGGTTGCGCCTCCACATCTCCGGCGGGGGGAGTCTGCACCCCGTCCAGTTCGGGTCGATCACGCTCGGAACGCGTAACTAATCGGGGATCCGGTTCCCGTCACATCCTCAACCGCCCACCTGGCTCATGGGAATGCCCAAAGCGCCGGCAACCCCCTTGCCGTAGGCCGGATCCGCCTTCGCGCAGTTGCCGATGTGGCGGATCTTGATCTTCCGGGGCGCGTCACCCATGGCCCGGGCGGTGTTCTCGAACAGCACCTTCTGCTGATCCGGGCGCATCATCCGGAACAGGTCGCCGGCCTGGGAATAGTAGTCGTCGTCGTCCACCCGATGGCTCCAGTGATCGGCGGCGCCGTCAAGGCCGAGGGGCGGCTCCCGGAACTCCGGCTGATCCTGCCATTCGCCGTAGCTGTTGGGTTCGTAACCGAGCGTGCCGCCGTGGTTGTCGTCGACGCGCATGGCGCCGTCGCGGTGGAACCCGTGGACCGGACAGCGGGCCTGGTTGACCGGGATCAGGTGGTGATTGACGCCGAGGCGGTAACGCTGGGCGTCGCCGTAGGAGAACAGCCGCCCCTGCAGCATCTTGTCGGGAGAGAAGCCGATGCCGGGCACGATGCCGGCGGGATTGAACGCCGCCTGTTCCACCTCGGCGAAGTAGTTCTCGGGGTTCCGGTTCAGTTCCAGGACGCCCACGTCCAGGAGTGGATATTTCTTGTGCGGCCAGACCTTGGTCAGGTCGAAGGGATTGAAGGGGAACCTGGCGGCGTCCTTCTCCGGCACCACCTGGATCTTCAGGTCCCACCGGGGGAAGTCGCCCTGCTCGATGCTGTCGAACAGGTCGCGCTGGTGGCTCTCCCGATCCTTGCCGACGATGGCCTCGGCCTCCTGGTCGGTGAGGTTCTTGATGCCCTGCCGGGTCTTGAAGTGGAACTTGACCCAGAAGCGCTGGCCCTTCGCGTTGATCAGGCTGTAGGTGTGGCTGCCGTAGCCGTTCATGTGCCGGTAGGAATACGGGATGCCCCGGTCGCTCATGGTGATGGTGACCTGGTGCAACGCCTCGGGCAGCGAGGTCCAGAAGTCCCAGTTGTTCCGCGCGCTGCGCAGGTTGGTTCTGGGGTCCCGCTTCACGGCGTGATTGAGGTCGGGGAACTTGAGCGGGTCGCGCAGGAAAAAAACCGGCGTGTTGTTGCCCACCAGGTCCCAGTTGCCTTCCTCGGTGTAGAACTTGATCGCGAAGCCGCGGATGTCGCGCTCGGCGTCCGCCGCCCCGCGCTCGCCGGCCACCGTCGAGAAGCGGACGAACAGGTCGGTCTTCTTGCCGACCCTGGAGAAGACCTTCGCCTTGGTGTACTTCGTGATGTCGTGGGTGATCTTCAACGTCCCGTACGCGCCGGAGCCCTTGGCGTGCATGCGCCGTTCGGGAATGACCTCCCGATCGAAATGCGCCAGCTTCTCGAGGAACCAGACATCCTGCAGCAGTTGGGGGCCGCGGGGCCCTGCGGTCAGTATGTTCTGGTTGTCGACGACCGGTGCGCCGCCGACGCTGGTCAGTTTTTTCTTCTTCGCCATGATCTTGCCTCCTGTATTCCTTGCCCATCGGGTTTGA
>JBDRBC010000120.1:0-4583 GCA_043823125.1 bacterium
CTGCACGGCGAAGGTGGTCGTACCGCGGAGCCTGGATGCCGACGCCGTCATCAGCGAGGGGGGCGTCACGGTCTGGCGAGATCGACGGTTCAGAAGCGCCGCATCCGGCGTCAGCGAGGGGGAATACAGCGCCGACGGCGTGGTGTTCACCGTCGGCAGTGGAAGTTATTCGTTTTTGGTGACCTGGAGCGGGGCCTGACATTTCAGGTGGTCCCGCCCCGGTGGCTTGCTGCCGCTACTTCACGAGATAATTCCGCCGCAGCGGCACCTCGTCGTTGTTCTTGTCGCGGGTCTCGAACAAGATGACCTCGTCGTTCTCCCGCGTCACTTCTTCCACCCGATCCGTCACCATCCGGGAATCACCTGCGGCCCGGCCGACATTCAGCAGCATGTCCCGGACATCCACCAGCGTCACCCGCGCCGGTGACTGCCGGACCTGGCCCTCGCTGATGGCCTCGGTGGCGGCAGCCTCAAGCAACCGCGGCCAGACCTTGCGGAACAGCTCCCGGTTGGCGAACAGGTCGGCGCTGTTCAGCTCCCCGTTGATGGCAAAGGCGTAACCCACCACATCACCGGCGCTGGCCACGATGCCTTGCAGGGCGTTCTGGTATTCGTCGAGCGAGGCGTTGAGGTCGTCGTCTTCCAGGGTCAGCTGCAGGCTGGAGGCGGATTCCGGCGCTCGAACCGACTTGTGCAGCATCCCGCCGAGTTTCTCCTGGATGGCCTCGACGGCGCCCCAGACAGCGCTCTGGCCGCCGCCGTCGCCCGGCGCGGATCGATTGCCCAGCTTCGCCTCCAGGGAAGCGAGCTGCTTGGTGGACACGGCGAACTCGGCCACTTCCTCGTCGCCCCGTCCGTGCCAGCGGCCGGACTCCACGCAGTGGGCGGCGATGGGCACCCTGCCCGAGCCCGGTTCGAGGATGATGTCGTACTTGATGGTCCGGTCCTGCTGGCCGCCTTTGACAATGTCGCCGGAGAGGACAAAGATGGAGACGTCGACGGAGATGTTTTCGATGGCGAGTTCGTTGACGTCGCCGGTTTCGTAGACCACCACCTTGTCCTGGGCCATGGCCTCGGCGAGGGTGATGATGTTGTCGCCCTTGAGTTTATCCTCGCCATGCACGAGGAACAGAGTGAGGTTCTCGTGGATGTAGGGGCCGCTGAGGCGGTAGTCGTCCATGGGGAGGGTGGAAACGCCCTGGGCCGGGCCGGTTACGGGCTCCGGAGCGCCGGCCTGGCTTTCGTTGCTGGCCGCGCCGATGAGCTGGCAACAGAAAAGGATGGCGCCCACTAGCAGCGCCGGGATGACGAGATAGCGGTTGAGTGAGGTCTTCATGATAGTGCCTCCAGTCCATCGGGGTCTTGCCGGTTGGGGCGGCGGAATATTGTGACAGTGAATAGTGGTCGCCCCTGGGGGTCGTTTCGTGTACACGCTTATTGGTTAAAAATTCCGGCAAGAGTGCTGATCAGGAGGGTTACCGGAAGATCCGCCGCCGCCCCGCTCCCGGCAGTAACCGCCTCAAAAAGATATAAATTGCATAACACTCGATAGTAAACGGCAGGAACCCCAAGAACCCAAGCACCGGCATCTCGAACAGCTTCAAGTGCCCCCAGTACGGCACGTCGTAGCGCCACTTACCGATGGCCCAGTAATTCCACAACTCCCACAGCAGCCCGCATACCAGTCCGGCCAGGAACAGGAGCCAGAAGGCGCGCCGGTGGCCGCTCAGGAACTCAGCGATAATTGAGCGCTCGCCCAGCCGCGAGTTGATCGGATCCATGAACAGCATGAAGCCGATCCAGACCAGTGGCGACATCCAGGTGGACGGCGCCAGCAATGGCACGACGAGGCAGACGGCGCCTATGCCGACCAACAGCCAGAACACTCTCGGTTTCATTCGGCACAACGGCGGTGGCGATTTTCCCCCGGGGATCAGTTCGTCCAATACTGCATACATGAGCAGCAGGCCTGGGGTGATGGTGGCGAAGGACCAGAAGTAACCGAGGTATCGTAGCGCGCAACTGTCCGGCAGACCGATATAGGTCCAGTTTTTCAGCAAGAGGTTGTAGGCCTCGAAGATGTACCAGCTGCCGATGGACAGCAACAGCAGCAGGGCAAACTCACCCGTTTGATCGGAAAGAGGCGAGTACCCGCGCCGCCACTTGAGAAATCCGTCCAGGCACAGAATCAGTCCGGACCACTGCAGCGGAGTGAAGTAGACCCCGGCCCAGTGGTTGCCGGCGAGCAGCAATGACTCGCCGGCGGCTATGATAGCCAGCCCCAACCAACCATACAGCGGAAATCCACGGCGACGTTCACCGGCAACCACGCGACCCCTCCCACTCCCCATCCCAAGCCGCTCCCGCCAACAACACCCTCGCCGCCTCGAGCATCGCCTCCACCGACAACGACCGCCGGCACTCCAGTTCGCACTTGTCCTTGTCCCGGGTGTCGCACGGCTGGTACCGACAAACATGTCGATAGAGATAGGCGTACCCCGGCCGCTCGGCGTTATGTATCTCGGGATCGGTGGACTGGAAGAAAGTAAGCAGCCGCGGCGCCGTGGCCAGCGCGATGTGCATGGGCCCCGTATCCGGCACCAGCGCCAAATCCACCCGGGTGAACAGAGCACCGAGCTGTGGCAGCGTCAGGCACGGCACGATCACGGTTCCGTCGATGCCACTCCACTGCGCCACCAGCTCCGGATCTCGCTGGTCAGTGACGATGAACACTCGCCGCGCCACACCCAGCTCACGGGCAACCACCCGCTGCATGAACTGCCGCAATAACTCGTCGTCCCACCGCTTCGAGACATCCCCCGCCCCCGCCGTGACTACAAAATCCCCAGCCTGCGGCAACGGATCCACCCCGGCCCCGGTAAGTACCTCTGTCAACTCCTCCTGCACCGCCGCCGAAACCGGAAATTCCCACCGACGCGCGCCGCCAGAAATTCCCAGCGGACGCAAGATGGCCAGATGCCGATCCACCATGTGAATCGGCTCCAGAGGAAACGGGGTCGGGTCGGTCAATAGCCGCCGCGCCATACCATCACGCGCTGGCCCGATCCGCCGCCGCGCCCCCGTGCACCAGGCCAGAAACGGTGTCCGCGCGCCGTAATAAAAATCAATCGTCATGTCGAACCGCCGCTGCCGCAACGACCGGTAGAACCTCGCCTGCTGCCACAAACTCAGCCGGCGGCGATCGAACACCAGCACCTCATCGAACAGGGGATTGATCTCCAGGGCGGGGGCAACCACCGGCGTGGCCAGCGCCACGATCCGCGCTGCCGGATACTCTTCCCGCAACGCGCGCACGGCAGGCACGCGCATCAACGTGTCGCCGATGAGGCCGAGCAGCAGCACCAGGATCCGCGGCGAGTCTGCGGTGGAATCGGGGGACATTTGTGGATCGCGAGAGGACATGTGCGCTCACGGTTCGCGGGGCATCCGCTGGGCTTCCAATCTGCTATCAATCAGCTTCCGATCAGCCACCGATCAGTTCAGTAAGGTTCACTCCAGGCGGCGCCACGGCGCCCTCACCTGTATAAACCACATCGTACCAAACCGCGAGACTCAACATGTTCATGACCTGATTAATCTTGCAGTCGAAGAAGACGGGCCAGACCTGCTGGCGTCCGTACAGCGAGTCGCATTCCGCGAGCAGCCGCTTGACCATGTCCGGCTTGAAGAACTCGGTGATGGCCCTGGAGTGAGCGAGATAGTCGAACACCGCGCGCCGCTTGTGGGTCTGCAACAGCAGCATGCGCAGCGGCACGAACCCGCCCTGCTTCGGCCGGGTGAGGATGTTCTGCGGCAGCACGTCGGCCATGGCGTGGCGGTGGATGAGTTTCGACACCGCCCGGCCGCGCAAATGATCCATCATGGTGCCGCGCGAGCGGATGGCGATCTCGAGGGAGAGCAGGAAGTCGATGACCTCGCTGTCGAGATACGCCTCTCGGAGCTGGACGCCGTAGCACTCGGCCATGCGGCTCGACTTGGTGAGCACGTTCTGGCAGACGTAGTGCTCCAGGTCGTTGACCACGGCGGACCACTCCTTCAGCTCCGGGAAGGAGCCGACGGGGCGATCCGGACGATCGGGCTTGTTTTTGAAACAGCGGATGTCCGCAGGCGTGACGCGGTAGCGCAGGTAGCTGTCCAGCTCGTGGTCGTCGAAGCCCCAGAAGAACCAGTCGTTGTAGTCGACCATACGGCCGAGGAGCGCCTTGGTCTTGAAGCAGGCGTTGTCGCCGTAGAAGACGTCGCTTTTCAAACGCCGGCGTAACCAGGCGCCCAGGGGTCGGCAGTGAAGCTGGTCCAGCAGGTAGCGGCCGGCCAGCGGTTTGCCGCCGGCGAAGCCGCCGGTGCCGAACAGCTGATCGGCGCCGTTGCCGGCTATCACCATATCCACATGCGGTGACGATTCGCGGAAGCCGGCGTTGGTCAAAAACAGCCCGTTCTCCATGAACGGCTCGTCCAGGTACCAGACCATGCGCGGGAAATCCTCGATCTCGGAGCCGTCGTACTCGTAGCCGGTGAACTCGGCGCCGAACTGCTCGGCCACCTGCCTGGCGAAGGGGCGTTCA
>JBDRBC010000121.1:0-4479 GCA_043823125.1 bacterium
CTGCTCGGCATCATGGGAGCGGTGATCTTTTCCGGTTCGGTGCGGCTGGGGCAGTTCACCGTGTACGGCCACGTGGCCATGGAGTACCAGAACGTCATCCGTGACGGCTTCCTGTTGCTGATGGCGCTGCTTTCCTGGATCTTCACCAAGCGCGAGATCCGGCGGCAGAACGAGTTCTCCTGGTTTCCCATCCAGGAGGTGGCCATCCTGTTCGCCGGCATCTTCATGACCATCGTGCCGGCGCTGGCCATCTTGCAGGTGGGCAGTGACGGCGCGCTGGCGGCGGTGATCCGGGCGGTCCGCGAACCGCTGCACTACTTCTGGATCACCGGCGGCCTGTCGAGCTTCCTGGACAACGCCCCCACCTACCTGACCTTCTTCAATACCGCCCTGGGCAGTCTCGGGGTCACGGAGGCCGAGGTGCCCGGCATGCTCGGCTACCTGGGGGAAACAGCTCGCAACCCGTCCTTCATCGCCAATCTCACCGCCATCTCGGCCGGCGCCGTCTTCATGGGCGCCATGACCTACATCGGCAACGCGCCGAACTTCATGGTCAAGAGCATCGCCGAGGAGCTCGGCATCCCCATGCCGAGCTTCTTCGGGTTCATGATCAAGTACTCGCTCCCGATCCTCGTCCCGTGTTTAGTCGTCGTCACCCTCGTCTTTTTTCTCTAGGGAGATCCGTCGATGTCCAGCGCACAGAAGAAAACAAGCAAGCGACCGACATTTCACGAGATCGTCCTGGAAGGATCGCCCAAGACCGTCAACGGTTTCCTGGCCGGCCTGCTGCTCGGCTCCGGTCTGGACGGCCAGGTGTTCTACTGTCACGCCGAGGATGTGAACCATGAATCCGTGCCAAGCCGGCTGGCGGAGTTGATCCGCCTGCATCCGCGCGATTGCCATGTCATCGTGGATAGTGACACCAAGAAACTGCTGGAGCGGCTGGGGGACCGGATCGAGGCCACCACCGGACTCCGCCTCGTCTCCAGCCGGCATATCCGATCGGCCAGCATGGGGTTCCACTTCGAGGCCTATGCCCCACGATACGCCCAGGACATCCTGGGTCGGCTGCACGCCCTGCCCTCCGGTTTGCGACTGCAGGAATTCGAGAAGGAAGAGAAAATGGATCCCAAAGCGGTGGGCATCGAGGCCTACGCACCGGCGCACGATTACGAGATGAAGGGTGCGGGCAGCATCGTCGGGCGCATCGATCTACTCATCGAAACCCGGCGAGAGCTGCTCCAGCAACCGTTGCTGAAGCTGGACGGGATCAAGTTGAACCTGGCGTGATCAGTCACTGGCCGGACGTCACTTGAGCAACATCATCTTCCGGGTCTCGCTGAATTTCCACGTCTGCAAGCGATACAGATAGATGCCGCTGGCCACCTGCTGGCCGGCGGTGTCCTGGCCGCGCCAGGTCACCTCGTGACGGCCTGCTGGTAACATATCCGCCAGCAAGGTAGCCACGCGCCGCCCCTGCAGATTGAACACCTCGAGCTGCACCGGTTGCGCAAACGGGATCGAGAACGCGATGGTGGTCGCGGGGTTGAACGGGTTCGGATAGTTGCCGTCCAGGGCCACCGACCGGGGAAGCTCCGGGCTGTCGACATCACTCAGACCGTCGCTGTGGTACAGCCGCAGGCACCACTCGTTCCAGACGCCGCTGTCCGCCCCCGCATTGTCAGCCACCGACAAAGTCCACTGGCCATCGGTCGCCTCATCATTGAACAAAGTGAGTTCGTCTTCGGGAGTCAACTCGGTGGGATACCAGCCGTAGACATCGTCCACGCCGTAGCCTGACCGGTCGTGCAGCCGGACCGTGGTCCCGGATGGTGAAGTGAGGTCGATGGTCAGGTCACCCGGATAGGTGTGGGTGATGTCCACGAACAGTTCCACCGCCACCACCGTCTTGCCGAGCGTGACGGTGACACTGTCACTGATCCCGGCCGGGGAGCCGTCGGGAATGGGCTGGCCGGGGGCGCGGCAGAAATCCTGAACCACCACCGTACGCAGCAGCAGGATGACATCGGTGAGCTGTTGGCCGTCGGCAATACTCAAGTCCAGAACAGCGGAAGCCCAGCCGTCGTGGTGGGCCTGGAGCTGGTAATCGCCCGGGAACAGGCCGGTGAGCGTGAACTCCCCGGCGGGGCCGGTCACGACGGAATCGTCACCGGGCGTGATCTCGATGAGGATGCCCGAGTGATCCATCTCACCCTCGAGTATCGCCTGGCCACTGATGCTGCCGGATCCAGTCTCGATTACAAGTAACCAGTTCACCGCGTTCTGCAGCAGGTCGCCCCGCTGGACGCTGTGCAGTGCTGTGTAGTTGCAGGCGAAGTAAACGATCTGCCCGCCCTCCGGCGCCGAGTTGGGATCGTAACAGATCACACTCGCCTCGCCACCGAACTGGGACCAGGCCCCTACTCGATCTGCGTCACCGGCGGTCAGCAGGCCGTCACTGTCGCCATAGCCGGAGTACGTGAGTTCGATGCCGCCGGCAATGAGGTTCGGCGTGCTCATGACCGGATGGATCGGATCGGCCACCGTCAGGTCGCCCGCAGTGTCGTGGTTCCAGGCGGTAGCGTGCAGCACCGTGCTGGCGAAGGACGGATAGCCGGGATACTGGAGCGCCCGGTACCCGATCTCGCCACCTCGATGAGCAGGTGGCCCCCGGCGGTCACGTACGCCTGCACGCTGTTGCGGAAGGAGGCGGAATTCAGCGGCGTCGTGTTGCCGCCGGCGCTGACGATGACCAGGTCGTACAGGTCCCAGCCGGCCGGATCGCTGTCACTGGCGTTCTCGAGGGTCACCGTGTACCCGAGCCCTTCCAGATCACTGACCATCTCCGCGGCCGCGCGGCCCGGTTTCGGTGTGTAGCCGCCAGCCAGCACCTCGCCCACCTCGCCGAACTTGGGCAGGCTCAGGTCCCCCGCCTTGCTGGCGTCGTCCAGCACGAGCAGTTCACCCGAGGCCGGCACCAGGGCGACATCGTATGCCACAACGGCGTCATCAATGGTCATCTGGACTGTGTTGGCCTGGTACTGCCACGCCTTGACCGTCACCCGATAGTCGAAGAACGGCAAGGCGTCGGTCGAATAATTGCCATCCGTGAAGTCGCTCTGCACCTGGGAGATGAGTTCCATGGTATCGGCTCGGTACACGGACACGGTGGCGATCAACGGGTCGCCGCTGCCGGCCGCGGTCACGACACCCGACAAGATGCCGTGGTCGGTGGGGATCAGCACGATGGCGAAGCTGTTGTCCCCGAAACCGATGGCGAGACTGCTCGCGAAGGGTGTGAAGCCGAAATGGTCCACCCGGACGATGTAATCACCGAGCGGGATATCCTCGGTGACCTGGAAAATCCCGGCGCCGTCGGTGATGGCCTGGAAGACCAGTTGTTCCGCCTGGTCGTATCCGCTGACGGTCACGTCGGCCAGCGGACTGGCCGTGTCGTCGGTCACCGTAAAAGACAGAGTGCCCGCGGCCAGGATGACCGGGAAGGTCTCCTGGTACAGGTCGTAGCCGGCCACGGCCACGGTCCCCACCACCACGCCCTCCTGGTCGGGAGTCACGGCCAGTTCGGGGGCAACACCGCTCACCCTCGAGCCGTCGGGCAGCAGTGCATAGACGGTGAATCCAGGTTCCTGCACGACAGCGTGTAAGGTGCCGGGGAGCGCCACCGCGAAGCTGTCCGCCAGTCCGAATCCGCCGGTCACCGCAAGATCCGGCCCAAAAAGAGCAGCCGCGTTGACAGGTATCGATTCCGTGAAGAGCGGCTCGGGCGCGCCGGGATCCTGCCCCACGATGTTCAGGGTCGGACCGTACGGATAGTCCACCGGGACCAGAGCGATGCCGTTACTGTCGGTGATCTGCGGTGTGGTGGCATAATCGAATCCCTCGGCCCATACTTCGATTCCCGGCTGCGGGGTGAACCCATCGGGGCCCAAAACGGTCACCGTGAGTTCCACCGGCACGTTGGCGTCGATCTGGTCGGGAACGATGGAGTAGCTGACCGGCGCCACGGCGTCGACCGTGGCGATGAACGGCACGGCGTTGCGGGCGGTGACGGTGAGGGTCACAATACCCAGCTCGGTCACGGGTACGGACAGCGAAATGTCGGCATGGCCGGCGCCGTCCGTTATCGCACTACCGTGGATGACGCCGTCGCGATACAGACAGGCGACGGCGTCGGCCACCCCCGGCACGTCCAGCGAATAGGTGCTGGCGTTCAGGCCCAGGACCGGCGGGTGGCTCACGGGCAGCGTCACCGGCGTATCGCTGCGCACCACCAGGGAGCAGTCCCCGAACAGGTTGTACTGCTCGATGAGGCGAATCCCCTCGATGCCGGGCGGCGGATATTCGTCCACCGCGCGCATGGCGCCACAAAAATACAGGGCGCCGAGGCTATTCTCCGTCTCGTTGATCAGCAGATCCACGACCTCGGTCTGCATTACGCAGGGCGGTACCCAGGCTGCG
>JBDRBC010000122.1:0-6370 GCA_043823125.1 bacterium
GTTAGTCAGTAGTTATTGCAACGAGAAGAGGAGAGCACCTCTGGCAGAGAAAGAACCACAAAGGGTGTAAATATTGGTGGTGTCCTTAAAATCTCCCTATCTCCCTATTTCCATCCTGAACTTCGCCGCCCGGTTGAAAGCGGCCAAGGCGGTACTCCTGGCCGCGCCAGTGATTTCCGCGGCTTCGGCCCCCCCGGTCGCTCCCCCCACCACACCACCACCTGTGAACGTGACCGGCGAGGGCGCGACCGAAGACGTTATTCCAGCGGCCATCGGGGTAGCCGGTACCGAACCGGTCGTTACGGCCGGCAGCATTCCGGCGGGCAGCGCCGCGGCGGCACCGGAAAAGTCAGCCGCGGATATCGATACCTGGGGTGCGGGTCCTGACGAGATCCCGGCACCACAAGCATCGACACCCGCGCCCCAGGCGAAGGCCGCGCCCGCGACAGAGGAAAAGAGTTCCGGCAAGGTGTTCATGCTGAACAAGCCGGATTCTGCCCCACCGGGGCCGGCAGCCAGCGCCCCCGCTGCGGACAGCAAACCAGCCGCGGAGTCGAAACCGTCCGGGGGACCGGTTTTCATCTGGAACCAACCCAAGTCGACAGACGGAGCCACATCGGGTGACCAGCCGGCCGCCGCCGATGCACCCGGCACTGCCAAGCCGGAAACCAAACCACGCAAGGTGTTCATGCTCAACCAGCCGGCTACCCCGCCGGATCCCGCGCCACCGGCCGCCAGTGAGACCGCGCCCCCCGAATCGGAGACACCGGCCACCGATCAGGCGGCTGCCCCGGCACCCGTCGCGACTGCCGAGGATAAGCCCAAAAAGGTATTCATGCTCAACAAGCCGGACGGAGCCAAGGCGGAAACCACGCCAAATCCGGCAGCGGCATCTTCACCTCCCGCGGCGGAACCGATCGGTGATGAGGCAACCGGCGCGGACAGTACTGCCGGCGAAACGGCGCCGTCCAAGAAGGTCTTCATGCTCAACAAACCGGACGCTGCCCCGGCGGCCAACCCCGCGCCGGCGGCAGCAAACACGCCGGCTAAGAGTCCCGCACCTGCTGTCGAGGAGCCACCTGCCGCCCAAGACAGTCCTGACCAAAAAAAGGACGCGGACAAACCGGCGGACCCCTCGAAACTCTTTGTTTTCGCCAAATGACCTGAGACCCTTTTCATGAGCCGTTCACTACACTTCCCAGGATCGCATAGGAATAAAACAGAGAGAGGGTCCACTGAGGATCCTCTCTCCATTGCCGTGCCATGCTATTCGGCAATTACTTGACGAGCATCAACTTGATGTTCTGCCGTTCATCACTCCCGATCAGCCGGGCGAAGTAGACGCCGCTGGCGGCGGCCCTCCCGTCGTCGGCCCGGCCGTCCCAGACCACCTCGTGGTCGCCAGCCGTGTACTGCTCGTGAACCAGCCTGCGCACCAGCCGTCCCTGCAGATCGAAGATCCCGAGCTGGACAGGACCGGGGTGGCGCAACGAGAAGACCAGGGTCGTCTGGGGATTGAACGGGTTGGGATACGCCGCTAGATTCACCTGAACCAGCGGGACGTCCACCCCGGAAACCGGTTCCCGGATGACCTGGATCTCGACATCGTCCACGTAGAAACCGTCCTTCTGGATGGATGAGTCGCTCAGCAGGTGGAAACGGAAACGGACATCGCTCTCCCCCAGCCACGGCGACAGATCGACACTGTTCTCCACCCAGTTCGCCTGACTGCCCTCGAACAACGGCGTGCCCACCGGCAGCTGTGCGCCCTGGCCACTGGCCGGCTCGGTGTACTGCGTGGCCAGTGCGGTCCAGTCGCCGCCCCCGTTGGTGGAAACCTGGAGGAAACAGCAATCCCAGTTGGTCTCGATGTCCCACTTGGCCCAGAAGGTCAGGTTGCCGGACAAGGCGGTGCTCAGATCGACGGACTCACTCATGGTGCACGGGTTGTCCTCGTAGCTGCTGTACTTGACATCGCTGCCCGGGCTGTCGGTCAAGGAGTTGCTCGACCCGTGCCCCGTGGCGGGATCGGCCAGGCCCCAGTCGCCGGTCCACTGTCCGGCGCCGCCCTCGAAGTCGTCGCTGAACAGCATGGCGACCTCGGCGATATTCAGGATGAAGTTGGCCGTTTCGCTGGCACTATCCAGAGTGACCACCTGCTCCTGGGTGATGTGGCCCGTGGCCGAGACGACGAGCTTGTACTCGCCGTAGATCAGATTCACCGTGTAGGCGCCGCCGCTACCGGCGTCGCTGGTCACGGCGGTCACGTAGACGTCGCCGGGATGGGTGCGCACCTCGATGTTGGCATCCAGTCCCGCGCCGCCTTGTGCGGTCACCGTGCCACCGATGTCGCCGTGAGCCACGGGATCGAGATCCACATCGAGCACGGTGGGGGTTCCCCAGGTGGTGGCAACGCCGTAGTGGGTTTCGGAGATGTACCCGGTAGCCGAGAAGGTGAGGTCGTAGCTGCCGGTGTCGAGCAGCTTGTAGTAATCGCCGTGACTGGGATCGGTGTGGACCCACTTGTCGTTGCCGCTGACCACGATGGTGGCGTCGAGGGGCGAACCGGTGTCGGATCCGGTGACGACCCCGTTGATGCCATAGCGAGCCGACTTGATCCAGTGCATGAAGCTCTCGCGGTTCTCGTCCCACAAACCGTCGAGATAACTGGCGGGCGGCGTGTGCAGGTTGTGGTACTCGATGATCACGTGGATGCAGTCGGTCTCCTCGTAGGACCAGTCCTGCAAGCTGCCCTCCGTGACATACCAGTTGCAACCCCTGACGATGCCCTGGGTGAAGCTGCCGTTGTACATGGGCAGGTTGTAGGTGCTGTACTCGAGGGACATCTTGATGATGGCGGCGTCGTCCGGCGTCAACGCGTACTGGTAGTCCCACGGATAGTTCACCACCAGGGCGCCAGCGTGGCCGTCCTCGCCGATGACGAAGTGGTGCGCGAAACCGAAGTTCTTCATCAGGATCGTCTCGATCTCTTCGGTCCAGGTGCCGTCGCCGCCGATGTTGCCGTTGGGCACCGGGAAGTTCCGGTTGATGTCGATCCCGTTGGCGTTGGCCCGGGTACCCGCCGCCAAGCCGTCCGGATTGTGACACGGGACGATGTAGATATCATAGTTGTCCACCAGGTAGGTGACGTCCTCGAAGCCAGCAACGCCGTAGTTGTCGGTCAGGTAATCCACCAGGAACAGCAGCATCTCCAGACCGGGGGGCTCGTTGCCGTGCATGGTGCTGCTGAGCCGGATCTCGGGTTCGGCTTCCTCGGCCGTGATGTTGTCACTGATCCGGATCATCCACAGATCCCGCCCCTGTACCGACGCGCCGATATTCCCGAAGTCGGCGAGGGTCGGGTGATCGGTCTCCACCTGCTGCAGGATGGTGCCGATCTGGGCGTGGGTGTGGTAGACCCCTTTTTCGCCCCTGGCCAGCTTGTCGCCGCCCGTCTTGGCCTGCTCGGCCCAGACTCGCTCCATCTCCTTGCGCACTTGCCGCTCCAGATCGGGCAGTGGCTCGAAAAGGTATCCGGCCTCGATCAAGGCGTCGGCCTCAGCCGCGGTGACCCGCGGTTCGAAGATCAGTCGGTACTGCTTGGGAGTGTCCCACTGGAAGGAGATCTGTTCCCGGTTGAAAGACGCAATGGGAATCGCCTTCAACAGCGCGTCCAGTTCCTCGGAACTCCGCAACTCGATCCTGACGGGAAAATCACCGTATTCCCGCTCGATCCAGCAAGGCAGTCCGTTCTTGTCCAGCGGGATATCCGCCGCCTGCGCCGCAATTGCCGGCAGCCCGACCAGATAAGCAAAAGTCAAGACCAGTCCAACCCGGAACCAGACTTGTGACCATCCACATGACCGAAAAGACATGGTGACCCTTTCCTTCCAGAGCGAGACGCAGCTCATTATTGCAGCCCATTGCAATCCGGTGTTCGTCCAAGACGCGACGGGCTCAGATGTCCTTGAAACTCATATGATTATACTTCATCTCCATGGCTGGAATCCACCCTGGACTTTGACCCGGTCGCGGTTCCTCGGTGAACCACGACCGGGTACGGATTCCCGGATACGGTAGGTGCAAACTTATTTTAACAGCAACATCTTCCGGGTCAAGACCTGCTCGGCTACCACCAGTCGGCAGAAGTAGAGTCCGCTCGCCGCGCGACTCCCCGCGCCGTCCTTGCCATCCCAGACCACCCGGTGGGTTCCCGCCGCCAACCGTTCGGCCAGCAGGGTGGCCACTCGCCGACCGCTCAGGTCGTACACGGCCAGATCCACCGGCAGGTCCCGCGGCAACTCGAAAGCGATGGTGGTGGCGGGATTGAACGGGTTCGGATAGTTCCCGGTCAGGGCCACCACACGTGGCAAGCCTCCTTCAGGCGTATCCGACATGGGATCGGCGTAGGTGATCCGCAGACACCACTCGTTGAGCGTACCGGTGTCGTAACTCACGTGATCACTCACCGTGAGGGTCCAGTCACCCAGCATCTCCTCGCCCGTGAAGTCGGCCAGGCTTCCCGCCGGCTCGAGCTGATCGGGATACCAACCGAAGATATCGTCCGCCGAGGCACCGGAACGGTTGTGCACGGTCACCATGGTGCCGGTGGGTGAGGTCAAGGTGACGATCAGGTCGCCGATGTAGGTGTGCGAAACATCGAGGAACAGTTTCACCTCGCTGACGATACCTTCCGACGCCACCCCGTTCACGTCGCTCACCCCGATGGGCGAGTTGTCGGGAATGCTCAACGCCGGGCTGTTACAGACATCGTGGACAAAAACCGGCGTCAGGGCGAAATCGACCCCGGTCAGCTGCTGGCCACTGCTCAGGGTCACCTCGATACGCCCCACCGACCAGCCGTCCTTGCTGGCCGTGATGTCGTAGGTGCCGGCGTACAGACCGGTGAGCACGAAGTTGCCGTCCGCCGCCGTGGTCATGGTGCCGCCATACGGTTCGGCGCTGACCTCGACCCCTGAAAAATCGGTCTGGCCCAATAGGCTCACCGTGCCGGAAACCGAGCTGGTGCCGACCTCTTCCGTCAACAACCAGACCACGGCGTTCTCCAGCAGATCCGTCCGTCCCGGAGCTTCCAGGGCCGAATAGTTGCAGGCGATATAGACGAGCTGTCCCCCCCTCCGGGGCGGGATTCGTGTCGTGGACCACGATGCTGGCTTCGGTGGCGTAGCTGGACCAGGCGCCGATCATTTTCGCTTCCTCGGCGGGAATCATGGCGTCCGAGTCGCCATAGCCGGCGTAGGTGAGGTTGAGCGGACTGGGGATGGTGTTGGGCACGCTCATGACGTAATGGGTCGGATCGCTCACGGTGACGTTGCCGCTGGAGTCGTGTTCCCAGTCGACGATGTGCAGGACATTGGCGGCGAAGGTCGGATATCCGGGATAGGACGCAGCGTCGTACCCCAGCTCGCCACCTTCCACGAGCAGGTGGCCTCCACCGGCACTGTAGGTCTCCAGGTCGCTGCGGAACGACGCATCGGTCACCGGATCGGTGTTGTCGCCACAGCTCAGGATCAGCAGATCGTAATCAGCCCAGGTGGCCGGATCCGTGGCCGCCACACTCTCCACCGTCACGAAGTACCCGAGATTCTCCAGGTCGGTTACCAGGTCAACTGCAACCTTGTTCCCGTCGCTCCAGTAGCCGTCGGCCAACCAGGTCGCCCCCTTGTCCGCGATTTTGGCCGGCCGTTTGCCCGCCCCCAGGCTGTCGTCGATGAGCAGCAGATCGCCGGCCGTCACTTCGAGTACGAAATGTTTTTCCACACCGGGTTCAGCGATGGTGATTTCCACCGTCACCGGCACGTGGTGCCAGGCCCGCACGGTGATCACGTAATCGAAATACGGCAGGGCGGCGGTGGCGAACGAACCGTCCACCGGATCGCAGTCGGTTTCGGCGTACAACACCATGGTGTCGCTGCGGTACACCTTCACCGTGCCGGCCAGCGGCAGGCCAGTGCCGACCTCGGTCACCGTGCCGCTCAACACGCCACTCGGCGCCGGCAGCAACTCGATGTCGTTCACGTTGGCGCCGTAGTTCACGAAGAAATCGGCCACGTACGGCAGATAACCGAAGAAGTCCACTTCGATCTGGTAGCTGGCCACCAGGATGTCTTCTCCCACATCGTAGGCGCCCGAAGCGTTGGTCACGGCCGTGAACGCCAGCGCCTTCGTGTCGTCGTAACCGTAGACCGTCACACCGGCCAGCGGCGTCCCACCGCTGCTCACCGTACCGGTCATGGTGCCGAAAGCCTCGATGATGTCGAAGGCTTCGGTATACAGATCGTAACCGCTCACGGCGATGATGCCTTCCACCTGGCCCAGCTCAGCGGGAGTCACGGCCAGACTCAGCGCA
>JBDRBC010000123.1:0-12970 GCA_043823125.1 bacterium
CCGTAACTATAACGGTCCTAAGGTAGCGAAATTCCTCGTCGGGTAAATTCCGACCTGCACGAATGGTGTAACGACTTGGGCGCTGTCTCAACGAGGCTCTCGGCGAAATTGTAGTTCCGGTGAAGATGCCGGATACCCGCAGTAGGACGGAAAGACCCCGTGAACCTTTACTATAGCCTGACATTGGATTTTGGCATGTTATGTAGAGCATAGGTGGGAGACTGTGAAGTGGGGGCGCTAGCCTTCATGGAGTCATCATTGGAATACCACCCTTGATATGTTGAAATCCTAACCATGTACCTTGAATCAGGTACTGGAACATTGTCTGGTGGGTAGTTTGACTGGGGCGGTCGCCTCCTAAAATGTAACGGAGGCGCCCAAAGGTTCCCTCAGTGCGGTCGGTAATCGCACGAAGAGTGTAAAGGCAGAAGGGAGCTTAACTGCGCGAGAGACAACTCGAGCAGATGCGAAAGCAGGGCTTAATGATCTGACAGTCGCGCGTGGAAGCGCTGAAACTCAACGGATAAAAGGTACTCCGGGGATAACAGGCTTATCTCCCCCAAGCGTCCACAGCGACGGGGAGGTTTGGCACCTCGATGTCGGCTCATCGCATCCTGGGGCTGAAGAAGGTCCCAAGGGTTTGGCTGTTCGCCAATTAAAGCGGTACGCGAGCTGGGTTTAGAACGTCGTGAGACAGTTCGGTCCCTATCTGTCGTGGGCGCAGGAGATTTGAAGGAAGCTGTCCCTAGTACGAGAGGACCGGGATGGACGTACCTCTAGTGCACCAGTTGTCGCGCCAGCGGCATGGCTGGGTAGCTACGTACGGCAGGGATAAACGCTGAAAGCATATAAGCGTGAAGCCCCTCCTGAGATAAGATCTCCCTGGACTTCGGTCCCTGAAGGCTCCTCGTAGACTACGAGGTTGATAGGCTACAGGTGTAAGCGCAGTAATGCGTTCAGCTGAGTAGTACTAATAAGCCGTGAGGCTTAATCATTCTCCATTTCTTCTGTGGATTTATCCGCAGGGGGGAGTGATGCGAGTTATTGCATCTCTTGCTACCCTCTATATTTGGTTGCCATTGAACGATACGTTTTTCGGCGGCCATAGCACAACGGAACCACCTGTTCCCATTCCGAACACAGAAGTGAAACGTTGTTGCGCCGATGGTACTGCAGGCTAGCGCCTGTGGGAGAGTAGGACGCCGCCGGATTCTTAGGGAGACCCCCCAGCTAGCTGGGGGGTCTCTTCTTTTACGATCGGTACTATTATCGCATGCAGTCGGGATCGACGAACCGGAATGCAGAACCGGTAAGGGTCAGCACTTCGCCGCTGAACTGTTCGGTTACGTCGAGTGCGCCGTGCCCGCCCAGCATCCGTATCTCAGCTTTGAGTTTTTCACGCAAGCGCTGCCGTTCCGTGGGATGGACTTGCGGTGACCCGCGAGTC
Organism: bacterium; assembly: GCA_043823125.1. Lineage (GTDB taxonomy): Bacteria > Krumholzibacteriota > Krumholzibacteriia > LZORAL124-64-63 > LZORAL124-64-63 > JBDRBC01. The sequence goes on from JBDRBC010000123.1 coordinate 1,448, forward strand.
ACCTCAACCTCGACAATACCCAAACCCTGGTAATCGCACTCCAGTACTGATCCACTGTGCAACTTGATATCCGCCACACTGTGGATATCGCTGCTGGGGGTGCGGGGACGACAACCGGCGGTCAATGCCAGCAACCAGAGGAAGAGCAGACAATACCCAAGGAATCTGTTTATTGTCATGATCATTCACCTCTCATGGGGTCGGGGGGTATCAGTTGAGATGTAATGATCTCGGTTGACCAAGTCAAGCCAGGGCATCCTGATGATTCCGATGTTACCGCTCAGGATTTGATTGCATCCGGGATAGGTGCCATTACAATTGCTTCGGGTGACAGAGGAGAGGACCATGACGCCGAATGGCGGAACTGCCGGCACTTCACGATTGCAGCGATTACTGGCCAGGGCCGGTCTTTCACTGTTGGCCGTAATGTTGACCCTGACCCTTGCCGAGGCAGTCATCCGGATATTCAATCTCGCTCCTCCACTCAACCGGGTCTGGTTGTTCGCGGCGGATCCCTTGCTGCCCTTCAAGACGAAACCCAACGCCAGCGGTCTCCTCACGGCCGCCAGTGGCGAGTTCGAATACGAGTTCTCGTATAACAGCTTCGGTTTCCGGGACATCGATCACGAGTACGCCAAACCACCGGGGGTTTTTCGTATCCTCGGACTGGGCGATAGTTTCACCCAGGGGTGCGGTGCGCCTCTCCAGGAGACCTTCCTGTACCGGCTGGAAGCGCAACTCAACAGCCGGACAGAGGTGGGCGCCCCGGTGGAGATCATCAAGGCGGGGATCGGCCGCTATTTTCCCGAACCGGAGCGGATGTTGCTGGAACACTATGGATTACGGTATGAACCGGACCTGATTGTCGTCGCCTTCGTGCCCAACGATGTGATCGACACCTATCGCGGGATCGATGCGGTGGCGCTGGAGGAATCTGGTTATCTCTGCACTCGCGAGGCGAAACGGCTCGGGAAGGTTGGCGTCTACCTCTACCTACATTCTCATCTGGGGCGGATATTCATCACTCGTTATGTGCAGCAGCACATCGCTGCAGAATGTCAGCCACGGCCAGCCCAGATATTCCGGCAGGACGGGTACCATGAACAGGACTGGTTGACCGTGGAAGCCGAGTACGAGAAGATGGTCCAGCTCGCCCGGGGGGCGGGTGCCGAGATCCTCTTCTGTGCCATCCCGAGACGCCCGCCCTGGCAAGATTACCACCGTTACCCGGGACGAAGGCTGGCTCGCTGGGCGGCCCGGAACAACGTGGAGTTCGTGGACCTCTTCCCGGCCATGCAGGCTGCGGCAAGCGGTGAACAGCTCTATTACTCGCAGGATTTCCACTGCACACCGGCTGGATACCGGGTCATCGCCGATACCCTCTTCTCCGTGCTCATCGCCAGGCAACTCGTGCCGTAAACAGACGACAGTCGCCAGAAATCAGCTGGCCGCGAAAACGAGCGCGGTTGGGACACTACGCTCGTTTCCGCAAGCCAGCGCTAATATTCAGACAGAAAACGAATCACATCGCTTCCAGAATCAAGGAGATGCCTTGACCGCCACCGATACACATGGTGACCAGACCGTAGCGAAGCTGGTTACGACGCAAAGCGTAGGCACAGGTCAGAGTGAGTATGGCGCCGGTGGCGCCCAGCGGGTGGCCGAGCGCGATGGCGTTGCCCTGGGGATTGACCTTCTCCGGATCGATACCCATCTCGCTGAAGTCGCGAATACAGGCCAAGGCCTGCGGGGCGAAGGCTTCGTTCAGTTCGATGTGATCGAGATCGCTGCCCTGTAATCCGGCATTGGCCAGGGCCTTTTTCGTGGCCGGCACCGGTCCCCAGCCCATGATCTGGGGATCGCAGGCGGCGACACCCATGCCAACCAGACGGGCGAGCGGTTTGCAGTTGTGCTCGGCGGCACAACTCTCCTTGGCGATCACCATGGCTGCGGCGCCGTCCACCACGGCGCTGGCGTTGCCAGCGGTTATGATGCCGCCAGGTTCGAAAGCAGGCCAGAGACGAGACATCTTGGCCATGGAAACGCCGTCCATCATGTGGGTGTCGTGCTCCACCGAGATCGGTTCCTGCGCCCCGTCGATCTGGACGGAAACCGGTTGGATCTCCTCGGCGAACCAGCCGTTGTCACGCGCCCGGATGGCGTTGCTGTGGGAGCGGTATCCGAATTCGTCGGCCTCTTGCCTGGTGATCTTGTAACGGCGACCCAGCTCCTCGGCGGTATTGGCCATGGCCAGGCCGGCGCCGGGATCGTACAGCCCCATGAGCAGGGAATCCTGCAAGTGGGTCCCCGGGGGGAGCCCCTTGACATCAACGGGGCCGTATTTCTGTACCGCTGCGCCGACCTTGCGCCCGCGCCAATTGTAGAGAATGAACGGGTACTGCATGCTTTCGCCGCCGCCTACAACCAAAAACGGGCGATCCTTGTCGTGACGGAGACCGGCGAGCATCATCTCCGCGCCCAGGGCCACCGCCTCGGCGCCGCTGCCGCAAATCCGCGCCACGGTCAGCGCCGGCACGTCGTCAGCCAGACCACCGCGCCAAGCCATGCCCTGCGCGCCATAGATGGAGTCGCGGTGGCTGTGAGTGGCCATACCCATGATCACGTGGCCGATGAGTTCCTTATCCACCGACGTATGCTCGAGAGTGGCCGCGATAGCCATCCCGCCGAGCTGGGTGGTGGTGAACCGGGAGAAGAGGCCCGGTTCCTGGTTGTTGATGAGGATGTCCGCGCGGGGAGTCCGGCGAGCCCCGTCGAGGATGACTATGGAACTGTCCTTTCCCATCGTGTCCTCCCGTTACTCGTGCATGAAGGCCGCCGGAACCCGGGGGCCGTTCTGGATGAAATTCTTCATGCCGATGTCGTAATCCACCGTTTCCTTGCAGCGAGCGAAGCCGGCGGCTTCCACCTGCAGCCCCTCGGCCAGAGGTCGCGACAGACCGTCCCGGATCACCTCCACCAGGATGGCGTCGATGACCAGGGAATGATGGCCGATATCCAGGGCGGGCAACTCGGCCGGGACGGTCATTGGCGCCGGGTCCACCGGCGCCAGCTTCACCTCGCCAGCCAGATGCCGGTGAATGAGATCCTTGGCCGCCGCCACGAAATCCGTGGCCGGTTCGCCACTGGCCCAGCCCCATTCGCACGCTTGCACGGCGAAAACCGGGCGGCCGGTGCGCAGCAGATCGATTCCCCGTTCGAGTCCGATCAGACGTGGCAAGCGCTGGGTGCCGCCATACCCGGGGATGATACCCAGATTCACCTCGGGTTGCCCCAGCATCAATCCGGGACCGGCAACCCGGGCGTGGCACGACATGGAGATCTCGGCGCCGCCACCCAGTACCGGGCCGCCGACCGCGGCCACAACCGGCTTGGGCGTGGCCGCGATCCCGGCCAGGATCGCCTGGCCGTGAACGCACTTCGCCTCGGCCTCGGCCGTCGTCTTGAGCGCCGCCAGCTCCATGATGTCCGCGCCTGCCAGAGAGCCGTCGTAACTGGTCAAGACGATACCCTTGACTCTGTCGTCAGCCGCAAGCCGCGCGAACTCAGTCTTCAGCTCTTCCATGGTCTGCTCGTTGAGCGCGTTCATCACCTCCGGCCGACGGATGGTGACGACGGCGATACCATCGTCCACCACGGTTTCGATGTTCCGGGAGAAATCGACCAGTTGTTTATTGGCGATGCTAGCGGAAATCTCGAATCCGGGATGATCTGCAGCATACGCAGTGCAGATATCGTGAACCCGATCCACGCCGAGATCCGCCGCCAGATCCAGGAGCCCCTGGCCGAAGCCCAGCGCATTGCGCGACATCCAGTTGAACTCCCTTGGGTGGCAGATGCCGTTGTCCACCACGAAATAGGTACGTCCCAGCAGCACCGCGAGTATACGGTCCAATACCGTCTTGCCCAGCGCCTCGTCATAACTCGGGTCGCCGGGATTCTGCCGATCGTGCCACGGTGTATTGGCCTGCTCGGCGAAGATGGCCGGTGGATCGAACCACTGGCTGCCGGTATCGGCGTCCCGCATCAGTTCCAGGCAGTGAATGTTGAGCAGGTTGCCCCGGGTCAGGTCCATGACGTTGAACGGACCGCCGCCCCCGATGGCGTCGTTGACGATCTGATCCACCTGAGCAGGTGTGGCCACGCCTTCGGTGAAGATCCGGGCCGCCTCGGCGCAGTAGTTGCAGAAGATGTCGTCGGCGGCGAAACACGGCACGTCGGTCGTGATGATGGGCACCTTGCCGAGTAGTTTCAGCGTATCGATCATCCGCTCACCGAAACCGTCGTCCCCCGAAAGCACAACCTCCATCGGTGTCGAACGCCAGGCGGGGAAGAAGGGGTGATTCACGAAACAGCGCTCGGGATGTTGCACCTCGGCGGCGATCCGGGACCGGGGGAGTCCCGACGTGGCGAAGCCGATGAGGCAGTCGGATCGCACCACCGACTCGAGACCGGCCAGAATCTTCTGCTTGGTCACCAGATCCTCGGTGGCAGCCTCGAGCACGTAGTCACAGTCAGCCAGGTCCGACAGCTCCCTGGTCGGCTGGAGACCGGCTTCGGCTAGCTTGGCGATTTTGGGGCTGATCTTGCCCCGGGACAGCCCCTTCTGGATATAGCCGCCAATCCGTTTCATGCCGGCATCAAGGGCTTCCTGTCTGATGTCCAGAAGGAAGACCTTGCCGCCCTCTCCCTTAGCCAGAGCAGAAACAAAACCGTAGGCCAAGTCGGGTCCGATGGAACCTGATCCGATCACGCCGACAATCATCGTTGATCCTCCTTCGACGGAAAAAAAGCGGCGACGGGGAGTGTATCACCGGTTTGAATGGCCATCTTCGCACATCCGCCGGCCGGAGCCAAGACGAAATGGTGGGCGAGGCAACGCGTGATCCGGGCCAAGCAACGATCTGAGATCAGTACCTGGCCAACCGCGTCACCGCACCAGCACCAGACGGATTTCCCCGCGGCAGTGCTGGCCAGCCACTCGACAAAAATAGACACCGGATGCCGCCGCTCGGCCGCTGTCGTCGCGCCCGTGCCAGGTCACTTCGTGGGGACCAGCGAAGGCGACACCATCGAGCAGCGTCGTCACCCGGTGACCACGGGTGTTGTGGATGGTGGCGGTGATTGGCTGAGTCGCCGGCAGGACGAAACGGATGGTGGTGCTGGGATTGAACGGGTTGGGATATCCCGGTTGCAGCTGCAACGCGGAGGCGGATCGGAAACTCTCGGACACATCCACCAGGTCGAGTACATATCGGGCGTCGAAGTAAACGAGACTTTCTCCCTCGATTCGTTCGTCCGACCAGGTGATGCCCGGTTCGGTCTGTTTGGCCGGATTGCACACGATCCCGGGTCGATCCGGTGAGCTCGGGGGAAAATCGCTCACGGTCTGGACTTCCGCCCAGGTGGCGGGATCGGTGTGATCCGCCCAGGTGTAGATCACACCGTCGTCCCGACGAAATGCCGTATGGATCTTGCCGAACCGGGGAGCCACCGCCAGCGCCGGTCGCTCCTCCATGGCGTATGACCAGGGGTAGAAGTGATGCTCCCAGGTCTCACCGGCGTCGAGGCTGTAGTATTCCTGGATATCGCTGTCCGTGCCGAAGTCCCGACTGTACACCACGACCACCGCGTCACCACCGTTGGTGGCCGCCACCCGGGAGTCGAATTCGTCGTCGGTCTCCGCGGCCAGCAACAGCTCCGGATCCCAGGTTGCGCCCAGGGAACTGCTCCGGCGAATATAGACGTTGTGGTGCCGCGGCGCTTCATCCTTGCAATAGGTGACGTAGAGATTGTCTCCGCCGTAATCCAGATCGGGTGTTGCCTCATGTGCGGTGCGACTGGCGAGGGTGATGGGCGCCTGCCACGACTCGCCGGCATTGAGGGAGCGGCTGAATCGGATATCGAACCAGTCCTGCTTGCCGAGGATCCCCACCGCGTAGGTGAGATAGGCATACCAGTGGTTGTATTCCGGACTGTCCACGCAAAGCCGTGGGTGGACGATACCGAGAGACGGCCAGCTCTCGACCACCGTGGTGCCGAACCGGAAGGTGTCGAGGTCGTACCAGTGGACCTCCAGGGTGGCGTTGGCACTGTACCGACCAGCTTCGAAGCCGATGAGCAGACGATTCTTCAAACCTTCCCCGATGACGAGGCAAGGCAAACTCGGGTCGTTGGGGTGCTGGATGCTGAAATCGTATTCCCAGTGCCAGCCGTGGTCCCGGGAACAGTAGATGTCGAGGAAGTTGCTGCTCTTGTCGTCGGCCACCAGGTACAGGGTGCCATCGGCTCGGGCTGCCAGGGCCGGGGAGGCGTCGTCGTACATGGCCAGGGAAACGACGATATCGGGTTCCCAATTCCCCGCCTGGAAACTCGTTTCATCGCGGACCACCAGACGAGCCGGCGAATTCGGTGGCGCACCGGTGCGAGGGAGCTGGGTGAGCGCGTCCAGTTCGTGTTGCCAGCCAAGAACGGCCGCAGGATCACCGCTCGTTTTGGCCTGGCGGAGTTGTCCGAGCACGGTGGCGAACTGTGGCGAAGCCGGGGTGGCGCGATTGTGTATCACCGAGCTGCTGGTAGGAACTCGCGGAGAAGTGAACCATTGGTGATCCGATTTGATGACCCCCCTGTTGTCGTCGGCAACGACCGCTGCAGTCAGTGTGCCGCAGAGGAGAAAAACAGTTACCGCCTGCTTGAGCATCCGGTGGCTTCTCGCTTTCTAAGTGGTCCGGTCCGCAAATACGGTGACGTACCGAGGGCGTCGCTTCGCCCGACCCGCAAGGCGCGAGGAGGGCGAATACCCACTGCGGTATTTAACCGACGAGCAACGCAGTGGGCCGGGCGCAGCGACGGCCGAATGCCACCGTATTTACGGATCGGACCACTAAGTCCGCTGAAGGGTTGAAACTCCCAGGGTTTGAATTCATCGCGGAATGGTACTGCATGTTGCCGAGAAATCCCAACCTGAATTGTTTTCCGGACCGAGCCGCGCCTGATCCAGCGCCAATGCTTGACGCGGAGATAAAAATTGGCTCTACTGAAACTTCGTTTTCCCTCTCCCAACGGCCCGAGGAGTGCGCCATGCCGGACGAGAAAAACCCCGTTATCAAGAAAATCCAGGCGACCGGTCCCATGCGTAAGCTCATGGCCGCCTACTTCCAGGAACTGGACGAGGCCTCCCGCACAGGCGACGCCAAGGTGGCCTGGTGCACCAGCGTGGGCCCGGCCGAGTTGCTCCGGTCCTTCGGTTTCCGGGTCTACTTCCCGGAGAATCACGGCGCCGTACTCGGTTCGTCGCGAATGGCGGCCGATCTGATTCCCGCTGCCAACGCCGTGGGGTACTCGCCCGACATCTGTTCCTACCTCACCAGCGACGTGGGTTCCTTCCTGCGTTGCCAGACGCCGCTGACCAAGGCGTTCGGCATGGAGGGGGTCCCGAAACCGGACGTGCTGGTCTACAACACCAACCAGTGCCGCGATGTCCAGGACTGGTTCGCCTTCTACCAGCGAGAATTCGAGGTGCCACTGGTCGGCATCGACACCATGCGCAACCTGGGGAAGATCACCACCGATCACCTTGACGGGCTCATCGAGCAACACCGGTCACTGATTCCGATCCTAGAACAGGTGTCAGGGCAGAAGTTCGACCTGGACCGGCTCAAGGACGTGGTGGCCTCTTCGTACCGCTGTACCAAAATGTGGAAGAAGGTGCTGCGGCTGGCCGAGCACCGGCCGTCACCGATTACGTTTTTCGACGGCACAATTCATATGGGACCCGCCGTGGTGCTGCGTGGCGACCCCCGCGCCGAGGTCTATTACGAACAGCTCATCACGGAACTGGAAGAACGCATCGCCAACGGGGTGGCCGCCGTGGACGACGAGGCCCACCGCTTCTACTGGGAGGGGATGCCGGTCTGGGGTAAACTCCGTGAACACGCCGAACTGTTTGGCGAACAAAAAACCTGCGTGGTGGCGTCGACCTACTGCAACAGCTGGGTCTTCGAGGCCATGGGGAACGACGATCCATTCGCCGGCATGGCGAGCGCTTATACCGAGCTGTTCATCGTGCGCGACGAGGTTTTCAAGGAACGGTACCTGACGGACATGGCTGCCGACTATCACATCGACGGCATCATCTATCACGATGCCAAGACCTGTCCCAACAATTCCAACAACCGTTACGGAATGCCTTTGCGGCTGGCCAAGAAACTCGGGATTCCCTACGTGGTGATCAACGGCGATCTCAACGACCTCCGCCTGTATTCCGAGGAGCAAGCCCGGACGCAGTTCGAGGCCTTGATCGAACAGCTCCAAGAAAAGCAGTGATCAGTAAAGCAGCAATCCGTGAAGCAGTAATCCGCGACTCAGAACCACCTGGCGGAGGATGTGGGCCATGAACCAGGCGGTGAGACGACGTCCCGAAGCAACGGGAAAGAACAACGCGGCCCCCCGGCTCTTCAGTGGTGTCGATGTCGGCGCCGCCGCGACCAAGCTGGTCCTGATGGCTGAGACCGGCGAGCGCGTGGCCGAGGTGGCGCTCCCGTCCGGAGTCGATTACGAGGCCACCGCCAAAAGCTGTCTCGAGCAAGCCTTGTCGCAGGCAGGCGCGATCGCGGAGCAGATCGTCCGCACCGTCGCCACCGGCTACGGTCGCCGCAACGTGAGCTTCGCCGACGAGACTTTCACCGAGATCCACTGCCACGGTGTGGGCGCCCATTTCCTGGTGGGGGGACGCGCCTTCTGCCTGGTGGATATCGGCGGGCAGGATAACAAGATCATTCACCTGCGGGCCGACGGAACCCGGGACGACTTCAAGATGAACCGCAAGTGTGCCGCCGGCACCGGCGCCTTCATCGAGGAGATCGCTCTGCGACTCGGGCTCGAGCTGTCGACCATGGATGGACTGGCCCGGAGTAGCCAAGAGGCGGTGAAGCTGAGCAGCTTTTGCACCGTGTTCGCCAAGACGGAGATCCTGGCGCACCTGCGTCAGGGAGTCCCGGTGGCGCAGATCGTCCGGGGCGCATTCCTGTCGGTCATCAATCGGGTGCTGGAAATGGACCCGCTGGCGGAAGATGTGGTGCTCACGGGCGGGGTGGTCCACCACAACGGCGCCATCGCGGATATCCTGGCGGAAAAACTCGGTCGGCCGGTGACCGTGCCGCCATCGCCCCAGTTCACCGGAGCGCTGGGCGCCGCGTTGCTGGCCCGGCAGCAGATGAATCGTACGTAACTCGTCGTCGACGTTCGGGCGTCGAAAGCCACAGGCACAAGGGAGAACCAGATGCTGGACGGACTCTTCAAACCGGGAGCGGTAGCTGTCGTCGGCGCCTCCAACAATCCGTATTCCATCGGCCACATCGTCATCAAGAACCTGGCGGCGTACGGCTTCAAGGGACCGATCTACCCCATCAATCCCAAGGAGCGGAGCATCCGCAGCTTCAAGTGTTTCAAGTCGGTTCTCGACGTGCCGGACGAAATCGATCTGGTCAACATTTCGGTGAACTACAACCTGGTGCCGCGGGTCATCGAGGAGTGCGGTCAGAAGGGCGTGAAGTTCGCCATCGTGCACACTGCCGGGTACAAGGAGGTGGGTGAAGAAGGACTGCAGCGCGAGCAGGATCTGGTGGCGCTGGCCCACAGCCACGGCATGCGGGTCTTCGGCCCCAACAGTCAGGGGATCCAGAACGCCGATCCCGAATATTCGGTGTATGCGAATTTCACCTTCGTGCCCCAGGCGCCGGGCAACATCTCCATCGTCGCCCAGGGTGGCGGTATGGGGGAGATGCTCAAGCTGCATCTGCACAACGTCGGACTCGGTCATCGGATGTACTGCTCCTACGGCAACGAGGCCGATCTGACCATGCCGGAGATTCTCGATTATTACGGTCAGGACGAGGGCACCAAGGCGATCATGGTGGTGGTGGAGAGCTTCAAGAATCCGGCACACTTTCTCGAGGTCGCGGCCAAGATCACGCCGCAAAAACCGATCCTGGCCATCAAGGGCGGTCGCACTCGCGAGGGCTCGGTGGCGGTCAGTTCGCATACCGGCTTGCTGGTGGATCAGGCCGCCATGGCCACCGCCATGTTCCGCAAGGCGGGGGTGCTGCAGTTCACCGACACGCATCAGATGGTCAAGACCGCCATCACCTTCAGTCAACAGGAGCCGCCGCCGGGACGTCGGGTCGGCATCATCACCAATACCGGCGGGCCGGGCATCGTCATGGTGGATGAGTGCATCGAGCGTGGCCTGGAACTGGCGACCTGGTCCGACGCGGCCAAGGAACGGCTCCAGGACAGCCTGTATGCCGAAGCGAGTCTCGGCAACCCGGTGGACGTGGTAGCCACGGCCAACGCCGATCACTATTACGCCGCCGTGGACACCCTGCTCAACGAAGACGGTACCGACATGGTGCTGGTCTTTTTCGTCACGGCGCCGTTCACCGACACCGACGCCATCGCTCGCCGCATCAAGGAAGCAACCGACAACTCCGATAAACCAGTGGTGATCGTGGTGGAGACCTACGCCAAGTTGTACGCGCTCATCGACAAGTTGCGGGGGTCGGGTCTACCGGTGTTCGAGTTCCCCGAGGATGGAGCCCGGAGTCTGGCGGCCATGGCCGACTACGCACAACTACGCGCACGCCCCCAGGAGGCACCGCCGGAATTGGATGTGGATCGCGACGCAGCCGCCCGGATCATCGAGGCCCACGCGGGCCGGGCTAGCTATCTGCCGCAGATCGACGCCTTCGCCGTGTTGTCAGCGTACGGTTTGCCGCTGCCTCGGGTGGCGTCCGTGGCGAGCGAAGCGAAACTGGCCTCAGCCGCCGAGATCGTCGGATTTCCGTGCGTGCTCAAGGTGGACGCCCAGGACGTGATCCATAAATCTGACGCCGGCGGGGTGAAGCTCGGTCTGACCGACCTTGACTCCCTCGTCGCCGCCTACCGGGGGATGCAGGAGAAGTTCGCCGGCCTAAACGCCAGCTATCTGCTCATGGAACAGAAACCGTGGGGCCGGGAGATCATCATTGGCGCCAAGACGGCACCGGGTCTGGGCAGCATGCTGTTGTTCGGACTGGGCGGGATCTTCGTGGAAGTGATGCAGGATGTGGTGGTGGCGGTGGCGCCGCTCAGTCGCCCCGAAGCGCTGGAGATGATGCAGGGGATCAAGGGGTACCCGCTGCTCACCGGTGTTCGCGGCGAAGTCTCTGCCGATCTGGAGGCGGTGGCGGATCTTTTACTGCGCGCCTCGCGACTGGCCGCGGACTTCCCGGCCATCACGGAAATGGATCTGAATCCGATCTTCGTCTACGAGCAGGGCACCGTCCCGGCCGTGGTGGACGTGCGGATCAAGGTGCAGTGATCACTCGTCGTATGGCCCCGCAGAGCTGGAACAGGAGCAAGGCATGACCCACTGGGTGCCTCTCACCGTGGTGGCGGTCTACGTGATCGCGCTCTTTGCGGTGACCTGGTGGGCACGTCGTCTGACGGCGCGTGGTGGGGGTGGGG
>JBDRBC010000124.1:0-3925 GCA_043823125.1 bacterium
TCCACAACCTGGATCGTCAGCGAGGGCGCGAGTATCCTGGCGCAGGAGTCGATCCAGCAGCAGATCGTGGCCGAAGTGCAAGCCGGCCTGTCGAAGAAGTCCGACTATTTCGTGGGGGAAGAGCCGGAGCCCGAACCGGAAGTGCAGGAACCGGAGGTCGAACCGGGGCCGGGATCGGTGAGTGAATCAGCATCCTCGCCACGGAAATCGACCCGTCCTCGACCGGCGCCTCGACGCCGTCCGCGTCAGAAGCCCGGTTTCTGGAGCTGCCTGAAAACATGGCTTAACAGCTGATCGCAAACGCTTCCCTGAATCACTCCCGAAAAGGAGCGGAACCCGCCAGGCGGTCGAGCAGGCTGTATCCTGGTGGCACCAGCGCCACGAGTCCCCCCAGCCACATGGAAAAAATTCCCGCCGTCCCGGCCATCAGGAGCTGCCAGTTTCCGAGCAGCAGGGCCAGCACCATGAACCACAACCCGCCCGTCTTCAGCAGGTAGCGGCGCCACCGTTTGCCGGCGGTCAAGGGGCCGCCGTCACTGGCCAGCAGTTTGATCCGGAGCAGATGTTTCCCCGGGCTCGCCCCGAACAGCGGTTCCGCCAGCCACACCAGGCACAGGATGCAGGGTAGGGAGTAGACGAGCGTGCCGAACAGTCCGAGCACCAGCGGGAAGGGGCCCTTCCAGACGGTATCCGGTTGGCCGATGTGCAGGGTCGCCACGGCGCGGTCCACAAAAAAGCCGCCCAGCGGGTGGGCGGCGAGATATCCCAGTACACAACCACAACCGAAATCCAGCAGGTCAGCCAGCAGACGCCACCCGACAGCGGCCCGGGTCCGGGTTCGGGACAGGTCCGACTGTGACGTGTCGCTCACTTCTGATAGAGGTCCTTCACCTCGCCCCAGGATGAATTCTGCGTGGGCACCTGCTTGGTCAACTCCACCTTGCCGGCGCCGTCGGCCGATTCGGTGAACTCGAAGATGCCGCTGATCCGACTGCTGGTGGCGGTGCCCCAGTAGTCGAAGGCGCCGTACATGAGCGGGGCGGTGACGTTGCCGGATCCGGTTCCGGTGCCGTCCGTCAGGGTGCCGCTCCCGTCGCCGACGTTGTTGGCGCTGAAAGTGAAGTTCATGCTGTTGCCCACGGGCAGCCCGGTGGCGGTGCCGGTCTGCGTTCCCAGACCGAAGTACGACAGGTCGATGGTCCCGGCGGCCAACAGATCGTAGCCGTCAACTTCGATGACGCAGGTCAGGGCGCCGACCACATCGTAGACGGTGTCGTGCCAGGTACCGGTCCAGGAGCCGACCAGATCCGGCAGATCCTTGCCGCCGGTCATCTGAATACTGGTGCCGGGCGCCCGGTTGATGTTGGCGGTGGCGACCTCGGGTTCATCGCCCAGCAGAGCGAAGGAAGTGGCGCCAGCCAGCAGGAGAAGCAGATACAGCAATGGCCAGTGGGAGCGAGATTTCATGACCGACCTCCGGGGGAGATTGGGGGGCAAGTTTCCCGCAAGTCTACCCCAATCCAGCCCTGTTGACCAGGGGGATGGCTGTCGGAAAAACGGCGGCTGGCCGGATGCGGGGTCGGGTGTGAGGTCTGGTCGACGAACACCTGGCCCGTTATACTTCGATTCGGAGGTCACATGCTCTGGGTCTTTATTCTCGTGGTTCTGATCCTGGGATTCTGGTGGCGGGCGTACCGGCTGTTCCGGTCCCGGTCGCCGGGGGCGCCGTTTGTGGTGGGCCATCGCGGCGCCGCCGCCTCGGCGCCGGAGAACACCCTGGCCGGCCTGCGCGAGGGACGCCGACAGCTCGCGTTCTGGCTCGAGGTGGATGTCCGCCGCACCGCCGACGACGAGCTCGTCCTGCTGCACGACGCGACGCTGGATCGCACCACCAACGGCAGTGGCTGCATCGAGTTGTCCACCTGGGCAGACGTTCAGCAGCTCGATGCCGGGAGCTGGTTCGCCGCCGCCTTCGCCGGCGAGCCGGTCCCCAGGCTGGAGGCCGCGTTGCGGTATGCCGTTGCCGAGGACGTCAAGCTGGTGGTGGAGGTCAAGGAGCCGGCGCGGTATCCCGGCATCGGCCGGCAGCTCACGGAGCTGATCGAGACTTGCGCGGCCGCAAGTCACGTGGTGGTGATCTCCTTTGCCGGCGACTGGCTGGCCCGGTTCAAGGCGAGGACGCCCGGTCTGGAGACCGGTGCGCTTTATGGTCCATCGGATCGGGTGCCAACCAAGACACGCCACGAATACGTGGACGTTCACTGGCGGCGGGTCCTGGGCGATCCGACCCTGGTGTTTCGCCTGCATCGGCGGCAGCGGCGGGTCTTCGTCTACACGGTGGATCGGGTCTGGTTGATGGTGCTCCTTGGCTGGCTCGGAGTGGACGGGATCACCTCGAACCGGCCGGGATCGTGGCCGGGCCGCAGCAAGCAGGAGCCGCGGTGATGTCTGCGGTCCCGGTGTCACTTTTTCGTGTCCGTCGCGTAGGCGTCCCATCGCCGGCTGGCGGATTGTGGCCTGCCGGCGAACTCCCCACAGGAAAGAGGTAATCGTGATTGATCATTTCCAGGTGGCAAAACGCCCCTTGTCCATGGTTGCGGGCCTGGTCCTATTCGTGGCCGTCGGTTCCGTTTTCGCCCACGCCGCAAGCCAGTTCCCGACCCTCACCGGCGATTATCTGGGCCAGAAACCACCTGGCGACCGGGCCGCCCTCTTCGCCCCCGGCATCGTCTCCACCGGATTGCTCACCCGCGACGTAGCCATGACCCCGGACGGCAACGAATTCTATTTCTGCGTGGCGGTGGGCGAATACAGTTACTCGGCCATTCTGGTGAGCAAACGTATCGATGGTCGCTGGACCGAGCCCGAGGTGGCGCCGTTCTCCGCCAACCCCGACTGGGCGTTTCTCGAGCCGGCCATCTCGCCGGACGGGCAGCGGTTCTTCTTCCTCAGCGACCGCCCGGAAGGTGACGAGGAACCGGGAGACCGTGACATCTGGGTCATGGATCGCCAGGGCGATAACTGGGGCGAGCCGTACAACCTGGGACCGCCGGTCAACTCGGGCGCGCCGGAGTACTTCCCGTCCGTGACATACGACGGCACCCTGTACTTCACCCGCTCTGATCCCGAGACCCGGATCGACACCATCTGGCGCTCACGTCTGGTGGACGGGGAGTACCAGGCGTCGGAACTGCTCGGCGAGACGGTCAACTCCGGCCGCACGCGGTTCAACGCCTTCATCGCACCGGACGAGAGCTATCTCATCGTGCCGACCTACGGTCGGGACGACAGCTTCGGCGCCACCGACTACTACATCTGCTTCCGCGACGAACACGATAACTGGACCGGACCGTTCAATATGGGGGATCAGGTCAACAGCGAAAACGGCGCCGAGTACTCGCCGTACGTGAGCCCGGACGGTAAGTACTTCTTCTTCATGTCCGGTCGCACGGGTGCGGCGGAGGACGATCCGCCGGCAAGTTACGCCTAGATCCTGGAACGACTGCACGAACCGCGGAACGGCAACGCCGATATCTACTGGATCGAGGCCGGATTCATCGAAGATCTGCGGCTGCAGGCGTCGCTCCTGCCCGAGCGCGCGCTGCCGTGGGGCGATGAATTCCCGGAACTGACCGGGCCGTACCTCGGCCAGAAACCTCCCGGCGCGGAGCCGGAACTGTTCGCACCCGGCATCATCAGCAACGGCCAGACCCTGCACTTCCTGTCCAACCGGGCGGCGGCCGGACAGGAGCCGGGACCGGGCTGGACCAACCAGAACATCTTTGCCGTGAATCGTGACCAGGACGGTGGCTGGGGCGAGCCGTACGCCTTGCCGGCGCCAATCACCACGCCGCAGCACGAGTATTACCCCTCGATCACCACCGACGGCACGCTGTACTTCACCAAATCTGCCCAGGGCGAGCAC
>JBDRBC010000125.1:0-2386 GCA_043823125.1 bacterium
GGTTCGCCCGTTGGTACTGGATCAACTCCCCACGCCACGGCGAGAACACGCGTAACTTCAGCCGACCGGTGGGCACCTGGAAGAAGGTGTCCTCTTGTTCCAGGATTGTTGAACTACCATCGCCGAACTCCTGGCCCAGCGCCTCGGCCAGAGCTGACTGGCGCAAGAAGTCCCGCGCCCTTGCCTTGATCTCGATGTTGGCTGGCACAGTCACCTCCTTGCCCAGACGTCTCAGCCCAATTCGATGGCGAACTCCAGCTCGTCTTCCAGCGGAATCCCGTTCAGACCGATCAGCGGAATGGACGGCTTGAGCCGGCGCGACTCCGCCAGGGCGCCCCGATGCAGTTCGGCCAGGGTGAAGCCACGATTCCGGTAGAAATCCTGAGCCGCCAGATTGTCGTTGGTGGTGATGAGCCAGAGCCTCCGACAACCCGCCTCGCGCGCTCGTCGCGCCACCGCCGTCACCAGCGCCGTCCCGATCCCGCGTCGTTCCACCAGACTGTTCAAGGAGACCATCTCGCACTGATCGGCGTCGACCCGGTAGGTGGCCAGTCCCACCCGTTCCCCCGCGAGGAGGGCCGCGTACCCGGGCAGCGAGGCGCCGTCGTGTTTACGCCCCCGACTGACCAGCTCGGGCGAACCCCAGTGCTCGGTCAACAGGCCGGTAACCCAGGGCCGATCGGTGGCGACGACTGGTCTGATTTCCACGTTTTCATGCTCCGGGGCCGAGGAGTTCGGATGACGATCAGGCCATTCTTTGGGCCATTCATTCGGCTGCGCATTCGAGGTGCACTGTAGGACAGACCGGTGCGGACATCAACTGCGCACAGGGCGACAACGCCGAGCTGGCACACCACGTCGAGGCAGCGACTTGAAACCGGTCGGCTGAAGAATCCCCTCGACCTGTGCGAGGACTCACTCCGTGTCGGCCAGACCGGATAGTTTCTCCACTGGCCAATCAAGGCCAGCCAATCCGTGCGCATGCGCCTGACGGTGACAACCGGAACAGAGCGTGATCAGGTTCTCGGGCTGATTACTTCCCCCCTGCTGCCGGGGCAATCGATGATGCACCTCCAGGAACCGGGCCTTTTCGCAGCCTGGCGCCTGGCAGCGGTATCCATCCCGGGTCAACACCGCCCGGCGTGTCGCCGGCGGAATCGAAGCACGGTTCGGTTTTCCCGGGACCCAGATCCGTGCATCACACTCGATAGCCGACAAGACCGCGGGACTCAACCGCCGGTCACCACGTGAGGTCGGTACTGTCCCGGATCCGCAGTCGGGACATCTGTTTACGACTACTTGATAACGGTTTTCATTTTGTACATGTGTACACTCGCCGGTGGGGGCCGCGGGGTCGGCTGTATTTACCGGCGTTTTTAATAGCGCCTCCATCCCCGCCAGCAGCAGCTCCTCCCGCGAACTCCGATCACCCTGCTTGCGCACCGCCTCCAGCAAGACCTCGAAACGAGCGAATTGCTCGGGAGTGAACTCGAGTTTCACGGACAATCGCGACTCGGCTGCTGGCAGCGGTTCCACTGTGGGCAGTAGCGCCAGCTGGGCGGCATCGGTCGCCACATCGGCCGGCGGGGCGGCATCGGTCGCCACATCGGCAGGCGGGGACATTTCCACCGCAGCAGAGCCCTCTCGAGCCTGCCGAGCAGTTTCCCGAATCACTCCCAGAACTGCTCCTTGTGCTTGAGCCACCTGCACCTTCGCCCGTTGCCGCCCGCTCAGCTTTGCCTGCCGCACCTTCGCCTCGAGCTGCCGGCAGTTCGACTGTTCAGCCGCCCGCAACCAGTCGGCCTGGGTGGCCACCGTCGCCACGCCACTGATGATTCGGGCCTTGGTCCACGGAATCGCGCCCGTTGCCACCCTGTCCTTCACGTCCGGCAGCGACTCGAGCCGCTCGGCAAGACGGATGAACTGATAGACCTTTGCCTGAGAGAATTCGAGCGCCTCGGTGCCGTACTGCAGGATCGACGAGTAACCGAGGTCGCGGAAGAGCTGCCGACGTAGAACCTCACCGAACCAGAGCACGGCATTCCGTTCGGCGCGAATCATGTGGTCGATGGCGGTCAGCAAGGATGAGTGGACCTGGCGGGCGGACAGATCCGCACGATAAACCGGGCGTGAAGTTGACATGAAAACGAGCCATTTCCGGGAGGAGGATGAGCGTTTTTCAATGGTCCATATTATACACGAAAATAAAGCGAAAATCAAGTCTGAAATATTGTTATTCAGGGAAACATCATGATGGCAATCTGAGCCGCCGGCCCGAGCGCCAACCCGGGCCGCCGACCGGCAAGCTGCTACTAGAACGCGCCCCAGCGCTGCTTCCCGCGGAGATAATAACTCGGGCAGAGGAATCGAAATATTCGCGCAATCT
>JBDRBC010000126.1:0-9245 GCA_043823125.1 bacterium
TACATCTTCAGCAACGATCTGCTCGTGCCCTCCACCATCGACGCGTTGTTGCCGGAACGACCGGTCCTGCAGCAGAACTTCCCCAATCCGTTTAACCCACAGACGACCATCACCTTCAGCTTGCCGGCCCCGGCGCCGGTACGGTTGTCGGTTTATTCCGTGGCGGGGAAACGGGTGGCGACATTGCTCGATGAGATCCGCGAACCCGGTAGTCACGAAGTGGTCTGGAACGGGCAAAACGACCGGGGGCGGTCACTGCCCTCGGGCAGCTACTTCTACCGGCTCGAGACCGATGGTGAGTTTGTTACCAGGGGCATGGTGTTGTTGAAGTAGGCGGCACTGGCTGGTGTCGTCGAGGAGTTGAATTCACGTTTGGCGGGCGTGATCGCCTGCAGGCGTGCTCAGCTCGAGTCCCCTGGTAATCCCCCACAAGAGTGCCAGCCCGGAATCGTGACCGACGGCCAGGAGTGCCGTGACCGCGGCCCCCATCGCGGCGGTATGGTTTTCGGACGGCGTGTCTCCGGACAGATCACATACCGCCTCCAGCAACTGCAATACCGGTTCGGCGTACCGTCCGCGACACGCCACCTCGATCATCTGAGCCGATTGTCGGGTGGTGATACTCCGCAGGTCGTTGGGGATCGCCGCCACCAGATCGGACCGCAGGGACCGGGCTCGCGGAAAAACCCCGTCGAGAAGATCCAGTCCC
This sequence comes from bacterium, assembly GCA_043823125.1. Classification (GTDB taxonomy): domain Bacteria; phylum Krumholzibacteriota; class Krumholzibacteriia; order LZORAL124-64-63; family LZORAL124-64-63; genus JBDRBC01. Next base: position 710 of record JBDRBC010000126.1, read on the forward strand.
GCCAGCAAGCCCACGAGCAGGTCATCCCCCGCGGGCGTCAGCCCTTCGCCGATACCGATCATCGCCGTGAAGTTGCCGGTGCTGGAGGTGTTGAGGATCCGGACAATCCTCTCCCAGAAGCGACTCTCCGGCTTTTCGGGGCATAATCCACGCAACCTGTCCAGAACCGAGGGCGCCAGGCGCCGCGCTCGCCGCAGTAAACGCAGATCCTCCCCCGCCACCCCGTCCCACGACAGCCCCCAGCCCTCGCCGGCAAGTGTCGTGTCCTCGATGAACACAACCTGTTCCACCGTGACCGACCGCCATTCCCGATCCACGATCACGGCCCACGGGTGCAACGGTGTCCCCGGCGCCAGCAACCCCACCAGCTCCCCGCTGTCGAGCAGGATATTCACCGCGCGCCGGTACACCGAAACAATACGCCCCCGGCCCGCAGGGCCGAGGGCGTCGAGTGCAACAATGGCCTGCCGGCCAGCCCGAACGACCCGCACCGGTTGGCGGGTAATATTACCGTCGACGGCAGCCGGCCGCTCCATCACTTCTTCCCGTGCGATTTCGGACCGGTGACGCCGGCCACATCCCCGAAACGGGTCAGGGCGGACCGTTTCTTCTTCCGTATCAGCTGCTTGTACTCCGCATCCTCCACGAAGGCCACGATACGTGCGATGCAGCTCTCGCCGTCCACCAGCCGCCACGGAAAGCAGCCGATCTGCACCCGCCGGTTGAGCAGAAGATCGATGTCGCCGCCCAGACACTCGGCGTGAATGATGCCGTGGTTGAACATCTCCAGGTGCATGAGCTGGTACTTGTCGTCGTCGAACACCTCGGCGAGGGACTGGCCGTACTTTTCCTGGAAGTGGGCGTCGGCCTGCTTCGCCTCCCGCGGCATCCACTGGCGGATGATGGTATTCATGGGATGGTCGGCGCTGCCGCAGTCCACGCCGATCCAGCGTATCTTCTTGCGTTTGGCCCAGTTGGCGAACTCACGATCCGGCCCCGGGTGCTTGACCATGTACCGCACCTCGTCGGCGGTGGGCTGATCCCAACCGAAATGGTGATAGCCGGTGTGGATGATGAGGATGTCGCCCTTTTTCACCTCCACCCGTTCCTCCACCATCTGCGAAGTGTACACGTCATAGTCGCCGCAGCAGTCGGACAGATCCACGATGACGCCGTCGCCCACCAGGAAGTCCAGGGTCAACGAGGCGATGTCCTTGCCCGGCGTGTAGAAGTGGATCTCACCGTCCAGATGCGTACCGACGTGGTTGGAGTGAGTCAGGAGCTGACCGCTGGCTCCGTTGGGCGCCTGCCGCTTGTTGTACTTCATCTGCAACGGCTCGTAGGTGGGCCAGGGCGGCGTGCCGATACCCAACGGTATGGTCAGATCGATGCATTTCATGGGGTCTCCTTTCACACTCTTTCAATCGGTCTCGGTTTCCGGGCCGAGCGACTCGAGTTTCTTCATGAATGCCGTGAAGGCATCCTGAAAACACCGCAAGGGCGGCTCCACCAGCCCGGCCCCCACCATGCCGACACCCGGCTCCCGATGAGCGATGCCGGTATTGACCACCGGGACGATTCCGGTGGCCACCACGCGGATCAGGTCGATGCCGGTGGGTGTGCCGCGAAAATCGAGGGCCGGCACCTTGTAATACGGGCTCTCGGCCAGGGTGATGTCGTACATCCGGCGGGTGAATTGTAACGCCTGCTCGGCGCTGCCGCCCACGAACTGCACGATGGCCGGCGCCGCCGCCATGGCGAAACCGCCGATGCCGGCCGTCTCGGTGATCACCGAATCGCCGATGTCCGGCGCCGCGTCCGTCGCCGTGAATCCCGGCAGGTAGAGCCCTTCCACCATGGGCGCCGGGGCGGTGAACCACCGGTCGGGCAGCGCCGAGATCCGGATGCCGAAATCGGTGCCGTTCCGGGCCATGGTGGTCACCAGGGAACTGCCCTCGAACCCGGCGGCCGGATCGAGGGCACACTTGCAGGCCGGCATGCTCAGGTTGAGGAAGAAGTGATCGTTCCGGTCCAGGAAGCGGAACAGCTCGGCTACCTGGTCACCAGCGAAGCTGGAGTGCGCCAGAAACGGCGCCAGACAACGGATGACCAGCGATGTCCCGGCGCGATTGCGATTGTGCCCCTCGTCGCCCATCTGCAACGCCTGGGCCAAGAGACTGCGCAGGTCCAGGGGACCGTGCCGCTCCAGCGCCGAGCGCAACTGCGGCGCCGCCACCTGGGCCAGCCAGTGCAACCGGTCCAGCACCTCGTCGTCGTAGGCGCCGTACCGCAGCACCTTGCCGAGCCCCTCGTTCAGCGTACAGAAGGCCCGGTTGCCGAACGCTTGATTCTCCACGATCCAGACCGGCATGGAGGCCGTCACCACCCCCGCCATGGGCCCCACCGCCTGATGGTGATGACACGGCGCGAACTCGATGTCGCCCGAAGCAGCCAGCGCCGCCGCCTCGTCAGGCGTGCTGGCCAACCCCTCGTAAATGAGCCCACCTATCACCGCGCCGCGCAGGGGCCCGCACATACGTTCCCAGCTGATGGGTGGTCCAGCATGCAGGACGAGCCGCTCGTGCATACCCGGAACCACGGTCTCCGCGCGATCGATATCCAGCACCACCGGCTGGGCCGCCAGCAGATGGTCCACCGCTTCCCGGTTGGCCTCGGCCACCCTGGGCAACAACTGACCGTCGGGACCGACCACCCGGTCGAGCAGCCGGAGCAGCCGGTCGTCGCCGCCGGCCTCGGGTCGCCAGTCCACCTGGACGACGCGGGTCGCTTCTCGTTGCAGATTCTCACCGAAGGAAGCCAGGCCGAGGTTGGCCACCACGAGCTCGCCACTAAACAACAACTGGAGCGGATTCTCAGCCACGACCACCCTCCCCTCGTATTCCATTCAGCACAGCCGCCGTGAACTCCACCGCTTGCCGGTTGTTCGGTTGGACGATCACACCGGCGTCCACGAGCTGGCGACTCTGGCCGGCAAAGTTCTGGGGATCGCCATCGGTTCCGGTGACCGACGCCACCGCCACCAGCTCCCGGCCGTGTGATCGAGCCGCGTCACGCGCGACCTGCAAGCCCGCCACCAGCAGACCCGCCGGATCGTCGTGCGAGCCGTAGCCGAGCACCACGTCGAACAGGAACAGGTCGGCGCCGTCCACTCCTTCGGCAAGACGTTCGAGCACCTCGTTGCGCAAAACCGGCTCGATCATCGGGTGCGGCCGGCCGGCGGTATAGACATCGTCTCCCAGGTCGAGCACCAGATGGTCGGCCGGCGGTTTCCCGCTCCCGTCCCAGCGATAACCACCGGTCTTGTGCAGATTGCTGTGAACCCGGATCCCGGCTCGGGCCAGCAGCGCCACCGCTTCCTGCCCGGTGGTGCCACCGCAGAACAGGCCGTTTAAACGCGTGTCCGGCCCCAGCTTGGCAATGGCGGCTGACAGGGCTACCGGGTCCGGCGCCGTTTCCGGGTCTTCATCGATCTCGATCCCCACCATTCGACAAGCTGCCACCGCTGCCCCGGCCAGGGAGCCGGCGAATACCAGCGAGTCACCAGCATTCGGCGGCGTCGCCGCCGCGCCGACGAACTGCACCACCGCCGGCTTGCCGGCCTGCCTCAAAACCTCCACAACCGTCGCCCCCACTAACGCCGCCGGGGGCTTGGACACCACCACGATCGCCTCGGTGGCCGGATCGGCCGCCAGCGCCCGCACCGCCTGCACGGTCATGATGCCACCCACTTCGGCCGACAGATCCCGCCCACCGGTGCCGATGGCTTGCGAGACGCCGCCGCCGAGTCGATGAATACAGCTCGAGATTTCCTGAATCCCCGTACCGGAGGCTCCCACGATGCCGATACTCCCGCGCCGCACCACGTTGGCGAACGCGAGCGGCTTGCCGTTGATGATGGCGGTGCCGCAGTCCGGCCCCATGCAGAGCAGTCCGCGGGCGGCCGCGTCCTGCTTCAACACCACCTCGTCATCGAGCGAGACGTTGTCCGAGAACAGCATCACATGCCGACCGTGGGCCATCGCTCGCCGCGCTTCCCGAGCCGCGTATCGGCCCGGCACCGAGATGAGCACCAGATTGACCCGGGGCTCCAGCTCCAGCGCACCGGCCAGATTCGTCGGTCGCCCGGCCGCCATTTCGGCCGGCCGGTCAGCGCGGAGTAAGTCAGCTACCCGCAGCGCCAGCTCTTCCGGCTCCACCACCTCGCCGCTCACGGCCAGTACCAGGTCGTTGGGCCCGGCTTCTTCGAGGTCCGCCGCCGCATAGCCCATGTCCACCAGCAACGCCCGATTAAACGGCGTACCCATGACCACCACGGCATCACTGATCCCGTCACCGCCCTGCAGCTCCCGGGAGATCCGCATCAACAACACGGAATCGTGGTAGGAATCCTTCTGGATGAAAACGTGCCGTTCCACGGTCACCTCCCGCCCTGCTGTTTTTTCAGGGCGAGGTAGACCCGCTCGGGATCCAGCGGTAATTCGAAGATCTCCAGACCCACGGCAATGGCGAGTGCGTTGCCCACCGCGCCGGGCACCGAGATCATCGGGTGCTCCGCCACCCGCGCGCGCCGTACGGCCCCTCGGGGTGCGGCGTCTCGATGAAGTGCTGCTCCATCTCGGTTGGTATGTCCTTGGCCGTGGGGATCTTGTAATCCTGGAAGGACGGGTTCAGGAACCGCCCGTCCGGCGCAAAGATGAACTTCTCGCTCAATGCCGAACCCAGGCCCTGGATCACCCCGCCGATGACCTGGCAACGGCACTGCTGCTCGTTCAGCACCTTGCCGGCGTCGAAGGCGGAGACAGTCTTGACCACCACCACCTCACCGGTTGCGGTGTCCACCTCGACCTCCACGCCGTGGGCGCCGTAGGTCCAGTTGAGGGCCGGCTTGCCCTGACCGGTCTCGGGATCGAGATGGGTCAATCCGCGGGCGATGTACCGGCCGTGCCCCACCACCGGCCCGCCGATGGCGTTGCCGTTGGGAAAAGTGTACCCCAGCACCACCTGGGTATAGTCGAGGCCGTTCTCCGGCTGCTCGTCCACGAACACCCGGCTGTTCCGGCAAACCAGCTCATCGGCCGAGACGTTCAGCGCCTCGGCCGCCACCGCCTTGATCTGCCGCCGGCAGTCGGCCGCCGCCTTGATGACGGCGTTACCGCCCATGACCGCAAATCGGCTGGCCACCGTCTGCCAGTCGTACGGCGTCATATCGGTGTCGCAGTCCCAGACCACCCGCACCTTTTCCAGCGGAATCCGTAGCTCGTCGGCGGCGATCTGTGTCAGGGTCGTGTAGGTGCCCTGCCCGTAATCCACGCCGCTGATGAGCAGCGACACCGAGGCGTCCTCGTTGAACTTGATCACCGTGGAGCAGGAGGTGAAGGTGGGCATGGCCGGCGCCTTGTGCAACATGGCCAGTCCCTTGCCCCGGAACCTGCCGTTGCCGAGATCCTCCGTGTTGCCGCCGGGATTCGCCACCGGATCCACCCAGCCGATGCCCTCGGCCGCCTTTTGCAGACAGAGATCGGGCCGGCCGTGCCCCTTGGTGAACGGCTCGCCGGTGATGGTGGTCTCGCCCAGTCGCAGCAGGTTGCGCTGCCGCAACTCGTACGGATCCAAGCCCAGTTCGCGGGCCACCAGGTCGAGGTTCCGCTCGATACCCCAGAGCACCTCCAGGTGCCCGAAGCCGCGGTAGGCGGTGCCGAACACCTTGTTGGTATAGATCACCCGCGAGTCGATCTTGCAGTTCGGCACCACGTAAGGCCCTGCCCCCGAGTAGGCCGCCGCCCGACCGATGTTGACCCCGTAATCCGCGTAAGCGCCGGCATCCCACAGATACTCGATCTCCAGAGCGGTGATGCGGCCATTCTTGGTGACGCCGGTCTTGATCCGGCTGCGCAGTCCCTGCCGCGACGGGATGGTGTTGAACTCCTCCTCCCGCGTGCAGACGATTTTCACCGGCCGCCCGCCCGCAGCCCGGGACAGACAGTAGACCAGCGGCTCCAGGTGAATGCCGGCCTTGCCGCCGAACCCACCGCCCACGTACGGCACCCGCACCCGCACCCGGTTGTGCGGCAGGTCGAAGGTGTGGCAGAACAGATTACGCACCGCGTAGGGCGACTGGGCCGAGGTGTCGATGAGCACCTCGCCGTCCAGCCGCGCCTCGGCGATGGCTGTATGCGTCTCCATGGGCACGTGCTGCACCGGCGGATTCCAGAACTCGTGTTCGGTGATGACGTCCGCCTCGGCGAATCCCTGCACCACGTCCCCTTTGCGGATCTTCTGGTGGTGGGCCACGTTGGTGCCAGGCTGCGGGAAGAAGACCCCTTCCATCCAGGAGTAGTCCGCCAGGTTCTCGTGCACGGCGCGGGCGTCGTCGGCCAGCGCCTCGTCCAGATCGAGCAGTGGCTTCAGCGGCTCGTACTCGATTTCGATGGCCGCGCAAGCAGCGGCGGCCTGGGCCTCGGTCTCGGCAGCCACCGCGGCCACCGCCTCGCCCTGATACCGCAGCACATCTGCGGCAAGGATATCCTTGTCCTGCAGGTAGAGCCCGACCTTGTACGGCAGGTCAGCTCCGGTGAGTACCGCCCGCACACCCGGCATGGCCAACGCTTTGGTGGTGTCCACCCGGACGATCTTGGCCGCCGCATGGGGTGACATCAGGAACCGGCCGTGCAACATGCCGGGGCGGGTCAGGTCGTGCACGTACGGCGCCGCGCCGGTGACCTTGGCCACTCCGTCCACCCGCGGCACGGGCTTGCCGACGTACGGCGGGGTCACGGTATCGCGCGCGTCACTTTGGCCGGCGATTTTCCCCGTCGCCACCGCCAGCACCGCCTCGATGAGCGGTTCGTAGCCGGTGCACCGGCACAGGTTGCCCGCCAGCGCCTCGACGATTTCCTCGCGGGATGGGCCCGGATTCCGATCGAGCAACGCGCGCGCCGACATGACCATGCCCGGCGTGCAGAAGCCGCACTGGATGGCGCCGAAGTCGCTGAACGCCTGCTGCAGATCACTCACGAGACCGTCCTGCACCTCGCCCTCGGCGGTCCGGACATCACACCCATCGACTTCCACGGCCAGAACGAGACATGAGTTCACCGGCCGACCGTCCAGCAGCACCGTGCAGGCGCCGCACTCGCCGATGCCGCACCCTTCCTTGATGCTGTTCAGGTAAAGGTCGTCCTTGAGCAGCTGGCGCAGCGTCTGGTCCATATCGACCTCACGGGTCCAGGTCGCGCCGTTGACGGTGAAGGTGACTTGGCGTTTCATCACCGCCCCCCTGTCTGGCTGGCTGGAACGTCGAGCAGAGTCGCCGCCAGCCGACGGCACAACATGGCGATCATGTCGCGCCGGTACTCGGCCGAGGCGCGCACATCATCGATAGGAGCAGTGGCAGCCAGGGCGGCGGCGGCCAGCCGCTCGCCGAGTTCGGTAGCGGAGGGATTGCCGGCGCCGGCGTTATCCAAACCGGGCACCAACATCGGTGTGGGCGCCACACTCCCCAGGGCCAGCTTCACCTCGGCACTGCCCGGCACCCAGGCCGCGGCCGCGTTCACCAGCGCCAGGTCGTGACCCCGGATACGCTTCACCTTGCCAAAACCGGTGCGTAATCCGGCGGGCGCCGGCGGCACCACCACCTCGATGATGATCTCTCCCGGCGTCAAGGCGACTTGCTTCACTCCCTGGAAGAACTGGTCCAGCGGGATCTCGCGACTCTGCCTATCGCCCGCCACCACGAGCCGAGCAGCCAACACCAGCAACGGCGGCGCCGTATCCGCGCACGGCGAGGCGTTGCCCAGGTTCCCCCCCACGGTGGCCCGGTGCCGGACCTGCAACGACCCGATGTTCCCCGCCGCCTCGGCCAGGGCGGGGAACGTCTGCTGGATCCGGGCATCCCCGGCCAGATCCTGGATCCGAACACAAGCTCCGATCCTCAACGTTCCGTCCTCAGTCCAGGTAATCCGCTCCAGCTCGGTTATCCCCTTCAAGTCCACCAGCAACTCCGGACACTGCCCCGTGGCCCGCCCCGCCCGCATGGCCACCATCAGGTCGGTCCCGCCAGCCAGCGCCGCAGCCCGCCCCGGCTCGGCCGCCAGCAACCGCACCGCCTCGGCAACAGAAGCCGGCTTCTCATATCGTAGATCACTCATGGGATTCCCCTAATCAGCAGACAGCCAAACAGCAAAAAGTTCATCCACCCAATATCACCACGCTCCGGTTTTCCTGCCGGTGCTGAAATATGCAGTGCGCTCTTGATCCACCGCTCAGATCGCCCCGGCCTTGTTGCGGCGCAGGCACCGACCGGGTGGGGTTGTTGCCCGGGGGTCCGCCGGCAGCGAGAGCCACGGACGGCGAAGCGACCCGGCGGTCCGACTCTCAGATCGCCCCGGTCTTGCCCGCGGCGCAGGCGCCGACCGGGTGGGGTTGTTGCCCGGGGGTCCGCCGGCAGCGAGAGCCACGGACGGCGAAGCGACCCGGCGGTCGAGCGAGCCAGGAACAGGAGGTTCCTGGCGAGCAC
>JBDRBC010000127.1:0-4930 GCA_043823125.1 bacterium
GCCACATGGCCGAGAGCACGGCCAAGGTGCTGGGCGCGCTCACCGACGAGAATCTCGCGCAGCCGGTGGCCGACGGGCACCGCACTCTCGGTCAGCTGGCCTGGCACATCGTGGTCACCGTCCCGGAGATGATGAGCCGGATCGGGCTGCAGCTCTCCAGCGTGGATCACGAGGCGCCGCCGCCCGACAGCGCCGAGGCCATCCGGGCGGCGCAAATAACCGTCACGCGGGAACTGCTCGACGCCTTGAAAAGCGGCTGGAACGATGGGACCCTCAGCGAAACCGACGACATGTACGGCCAGCTGTGGTCGCGGGGCATGACCCTGACCGCAATGGTGAATCACGAGGCGCACCACCGTGGTCAGATGACGGTGCTGTTGCGCCAGGCCGGCGCCGTGGTGCCCGGGGTCTTCGGACCGGCCAAGGAGTAGTGGGGGCAGTTCGGCATGGAGGAGCCGGCGTACTAGTCGAGGCGGTGGCTTCGTTTCACGATCGCAGACACATGGGGACAGGGGGATAACACGATGATCTCGAAGGAACTCCTCGCTCTGCTCAAGACCAATGTGTTCACGGGGCGGATCATCTGGTTCGCCTTCATGGCGGCGCCGCTTTTCTATACCTTCATCCTGTTTCTGATCACGAAGGGAAGTGGGGCAGGGAGAGATGCCACCGAGACCGGGATCGACCTGACCCTGCCTCTGACCGCCCTGGCGGTGATTCATGCCCTTGGCGGTTTCTTCTATCGTCGCCATGCCTTCTCGGCAGAGAAGCTGAAAAAGATGCTCACCGGACCACCCGATCTGGAAGCAGCGGCTCGAAACTCGCAGACCAAGCAGGTCAATCAGGATCGATTGCAGCAGTTTCAGGCGTTTCCCGAGGACGATCAGCATCTCATCGGCCTGGCGTACTATTATCAGACCACCGGCATCATCAACATGGCCATCTGGGAGGCCATCGCTGTTTATGGGCTCGTCCTGGGGATAATCCGGCAAGAGTTTCCCGTCCTGTTGCCGTTCATGCTGGCCTCGCTGGCGCTCAACACCATCTGCTTTCCACGGCTGCGGGAGTTCCTGGAGATGGCGCAGCGGCTGCAACCGCGAGTGTGGGGGAAACGGTGATGGCAAGCGGGTTCGGGACCTCGGCGTCTGGCGACTGGCGGCGTGAATTCTGAAGGAGTAGAACATGGTCTCGCGACGATCGTTGTGGGTGTCGATGTTTTTGCCGTGCTGGTTGGCCCTGATAACGCCGACGGTCCGGTCGGTGACGGCCACGGAACCGCCCGCCTTGCCGCCGGGGATCCCGGCCGCGCCCAGTCTCGAGGAGTTGACCATCACGGTCACCGCCGATTTTCCGCGCGAGTTCATCTTCACCGACAAGAGGGCGGCGCACCTGGCCGGTGAAGCGGTGGGGGCCGATACGAGGAGTTATCACGGTTTCTACATCGCCATGCACGAGTTTCTGGACGGCTGGAGTCTGCGCCTGGAGGACGGCGTGGTGGTGGGCCCGGCCACGGCGGATTCGGCCCGGGTGCGGCCGGATCGGCTGGTGCGGTATCACACCCTGCCGGATGGGCAAATGGTTACCGAGACGGTGACCCTGTTCGACCGGGAGAACGGATTCCAGGTGACCTTCGACGGCGTACCGTCCGGCCGCTTCGAGCTGTTGCCACGGGTGGACATGCGGTTCCTGTGGCAGGTGGGGAAACCTCGGTACGAGGTCCGGTGGCAGGATGGCGTGTTGCTCGTCAATCGGCCCGACCGTCCGGCCTCCACGCCCGCCGACCTGCCCGGCTGGCTGGCCCTGACCGTCAGCGGCGCCGAGGGCTTCGAACCGGACGGACAGTACCTCGACACCACCTACCCCAAGGGGGTCGCGCGGCGGGCCATGGCCAACGCCTCGCCCTATCTGCCCGGCGCCCTCTGGGGCCGGATTCCGCCGCGACTACCGTCGGGCAGACTCGAGTTCGTCTGCGCCGCCGATACCGATGCGGCCAGCGCGGCGTTACGGGTCCACCGACTGCGGAGTGAGACGTCGACCCTCACTGCCGACCGTCAGCATCGCCTGGAGGAGTTGCTGGCGGCTACCCACCTCAGCAGTGGCATCCCCGGTGATGACCGCGCGCTGGCCTGGACGCGTATCTCCCTGGACAACCTGATCATGGCGCAGCGCGGGGTCGGCATCTACGCCGGGTTCTACTGGTTCACCACCTACTGGGGGCGTGACACGTTCATCACCTTGCCGGGCGCCTGCCTCACCAGCGGTGACTTCGAGACCGCCGAGACCATCTTGCGTTCCTTCGCCGCTTATCAGGACCGGGACCCGGCCAGCGAGCGCGAGGGTCGCCTGCCCAACTTCGTCACCGTGGAGCAGGTGCAGTTCGCCGGGGTGGATGGCACCTGGTGGTTCGTCCGCGCCCTGGACGAGCTGTGGCGTCGTTCGGGACACGGCTGGTTCGCACGGGAGATGGCGCCGGTGGTCTTTCGAGCCGTGGCGGGCGCGCTGCGCCACGCGGTGGACGAACACGGGTACCTGCAGCACGGCGATGGCGAGACCTGGATGGACGCCGGGGGCGAGGCCAATCCCTATTCACCGCGCGGCGATCGGGCGGTGGAGGTGCAGGCGCTGTTCCATCGCGGCCTGCTGACGGCGGCCCGGCTGGCGGAGCATTTTCCCGATCTGGCGGGCAACGCGGAAGGTCTGTGTGGCGAGGAGCTGGCGGCGGCGTATCGCCAGCACGCGGAGCGGCTGGCCACGAGTTTCGAGCGAGATTTCTGGCGCGACGGCCATCTGTCCGACCATCTGGATGTGAATGGCGCCGCGGACGCTCAGATCCGCCCCAACGGGTTGCTGGCGCTGCTGGCCTCGCCGACCCTGTTCACCGCCACGCAACGACAACTGGTGACCGACCTCAATGCGGCCGAGCTGGTCAAGCCGTGGGGAGTGGTTTCCCTCGATCCGGCCGACCCGTTCTTCCACCCCAGGCACCTCGACCTGGGCAAATATTACTACGACGAGGCATATCACAACGGTGACCTCTGGCTCTGGCTTTCGGGGCCGTTCGTCTCGGCCCTGCCGGACGCCGCGGACGGATTCGGTCAAACCCGGATGTTACTGGACGAGGTGCTCGAAGAGGGCGCTGTCGGCACTCTGCAAGAGATTCGCGACGGCGCCCGGGCTGAAAGCAACGACGAGTTCGGTGGGGCGACGAGCCAGGCCTGGTCGCTGTCCGAGTTGTTGCGGAACGTGGTGGACGATTACCTGGGTCTGGAAGTCGATCTGACGGCGTCGCCGCCGCGGGTCGCCGTCGATTGCCGCCTGCCCGCGGACTGGCCACGGTTGATCGTTCACACGCAAGTGGGGGAGTACGACTGCTTCTTCCATTGCCAGTCGCTGAACGCGACGGTGGGGCGTCCGACCTGCGAGATCTGGTTCGATCAACCACCGCCGGCGGACTGGATCATCTCACTCGGAGCTGACGGCGTGGTCTGGGAAGAAAACATTAACAGCGAGCGGCAGCGAGTCGAGGACAGCGAGGCGGTCTGGCATCGATTCACCACCGGCGACTGACCACGGCGAGTGCAATCAAGAATCAGGGGCCGGGAATAACTTCCCGGCCCCTTTGTCGTCACCAGATCGTCTGCTGGGGGCAGGCGTAGACCTCGATCCAGTCGGTGTCGCGGTAGTCGCTACCGAGATATGGATACCAGCCACTCACGCCACGGCAGTAGCCAATTCATGATAATCCATCTAGTGTTCTGTCTATCTGATTGATTCGGGTCAGCGGGCCCACAAGCAGCCATCTGCTGCGTTGCACTCGCTTGAATTAGCCACGGCTAGTCCTACGCTCGTGCGCCTTGCATCTGACCACTTGTGGGCCCGCTGACCCGAATCAATCAGATAGACAGAACACTAGAACTTGAAGACCATTCGTATTCCCGCAAAGTCCTCCTGGTCAACTCTCCTGGTGCCGCCACTATCGTTCGATCCCGTCTGGATTCCTTCGCCTGCCAGATGAACGTAGTTGAGTTGCCAACGAACCATCGGATTCCAGGTCCAGCAGACGCCAAACGTAAATTCGTCGACCTGGCTGGCTCCAATCAGAAGTCCACTGTCAAACAGGCTCTTGCTGGTCTCGGTGCGGGTGTAGCGGCACAGGATCTCCCAAGCTCCGACCCCGGCGTGGTTGACAGGATCGAAGTTCCGGTTCGGTTTTGGCTGTTTCCAGCCGAAGTTGCCTACTTGTTTCTTCTCGCCGGTCAAGAACAAGCTCACCCACGTCCCCCATGAGGCTACGCGGCCATTTGAGTTGCTGTTCGAGAACATCAGGTCACGCCATTCGGTGACGAGGTACTCGGAACTCATGTTGAATGATCCTCCGATGTAATGGAGTTCAGCGCCCCAGCGGTCACGCCGGCCGATCTGCATGTCGTCGATTTCCTACGTCCAGTACTTGTCATCTCTCACGGCCGCGCCGTATCCCCCTTGTTCGAATCTCTTGGTGGGAACCGATTGTTTGCCGGTGGAGCCCTCGACACACAGGTTGAGCCCCTGTATGGGCGAGTCGTCCAGGTTCTTGAAAGGGGTGAAGAAAAGGCGGGCGAAAAAGTCCTTGTGGTCGTCAACATCCCCCTTCGGGTAATCGAGTTCCATTCCCGCGCCGGTAAAGGCCGCCAGATTCCAGGTCAGGGACTCATGCATGATATTGCCCCAGAACCACCAGCCGCGATCGAAATACGGATAGGTAGGCGTGCCGGCCATCCGTTCCAGGAAGTTGACCTGGTTGTCCTTCGTCCACCAGGCGCGGTACGCTGCCTCCAGCGCGCTCCTGCCGTAGTGGTTCTCGAATTCGCTCTCGTGCGTGTAGAGCACGAACTTGTCCGGCGGCATTGCTGGAATACCTTTCGCCGGATCGCTGCCCCAATCCTCGGTG
>JBDRBC010000128.1:0-8855 GCA_043823125.1 bacterium
GACCGGCGATCGAGACCGGTTCCTGGAGATCGGCATGGACGGTTATGTCTCCAAACCGATCCGGCCCGAAATGCTGCTGGAAGCGCTGGAGCAACAGCTCCGAGCGCTCAGCGGGGTCTGACCCGCCCTTTCGCGCCGAGCGACGACACCGGAAGGGCGGTGCGGCGTCAGGGACTCTCCCGCATCCCCGTCACCCGCTCGGGCGCGGACCGGCCCATCCGCATGAGTTCCAGACCCAGGGGGCCGCAGGACACCTCGACGAAAAACCGGGTGGCCACCGGACGCCTCGGCAGCGTGAAAAAATCGACGACCTGGGCGACGACATCCCCCGCCAGCAGGAACACCAGCAGCAGACTGTAGATCATGGTACGGGCACACACGGTTCGGTCCTCCCGGATCTGGGGTGAAACGGAATAACTCCTGTTCCTATGGAGAACAAATATGCTAAGATTCGCAATCGAAGGAGACTAGGAGCCGGCCTGGAACCGTCACGCGCATCGGGATCACCGGGTCATCCGGTTTCATTTTCCTGAACCCAACCAGGTAACAAGCCCCGCACGCAAGGGATATCATGGGATGACACGATTGCGGGAAATGTCCGCATGCTCCGAAAACAGCTGATTTCGGAGCACGAACCAAAGAAATGGAGGATCAACATGCGACAGATCATCTGGATACTGCTCGTGGCAGCCTTGGCCCTGATCGGAGGGTGTAGTTCGGAAGAAGGTACCACCCCGCCGCTCCCGCAGGAGACCACCGGGCTCCACGACGGGCAGGGCGAATCGGTGGATAAGGTCATCAGCGGCGGGTCAGCCTACTGGCTGTTCAAGGGACTCGACGCCCGGACCCAGTACAACTTCAACCTGACGGATCATAACGCGACCGAGCTGGCCAAGGCGCGGCTCACCACCGACGACCAGGGCAAGGTGCCCATGTCCGCCATCGGGTACGATCTGGGGCTCGGAGTCGGCCTCAAGGCCGCGGACATCGTGCCCGGGATCAACAACTACCGGCTGCTGGTCACGGACCTGGTCGGGACCGAGGTGGCCGAGTACCTGTTCGACGTGGACACCACCACTCCCATGGTATTCGCGGCCAACAGTAACGGAGACGCCTTGAACTCCTTCCTCAGGAGCACCCACAGCGTCTATGCCCAGGGCCTCAACCTGACCCCCGGCGCCACGGTCACGCTCTACGTGGTGGACGATGTCATGTTCTGGGAGGACGGAGCCACCCCCGTGGACGTCTCGGGCGGAGCGGAAACGGTCACCGTGGACGCACAGGGAGAAATCCTGAGGCAGGTGTGGGCGTCCCCCAACCTGGTGGCGCCGTACGACATCGTCGCCGATCTGGACAACAACGGCGTGCTGGACATCAAGACCGATCTCGTGGACGGCTACCTCCCAACTGGATTCATGGTCCAGGTGCTGGGCACCGGCGTGGATATCCAGGTCCAGATCGCCTGTGACGCCAGCCGGAACTACAAGGACATCTTCGAGATCGACGAGCACGTGTACGCGGCGCTCAATCCCCAGACTCAGCAGTTCACGCACAAGTGGGTGCACAAGTACGTGGTCGTCCACCAGGACATCTGGAACAACGGCGATGCCCTCGTCGATGTGAGCGGCGATTCGGAACTGGACACACCCCAGTACGGCTGCACCAACGAGGGCCGGGTGCTCATCTGGCCCCGGAACCTGACCCCCGGCAAGTACGACATCGTCATCGACGTGAATCGCGACGGGATCTACACCAAGGGCACCGACTTCCTGGACAACATCGATTCCTACGGCTTCCCCACGGCCGGCTTCATGGTCCCGCAAGATGGCAATGCGCCGGTGGTGGACATCACCTCGCCGACGAACAACTTCTCCACCGTAAACACCACCGTGACCCTCAACGGAACCGTGAGCGACTCGACCGTCACCAACGCCCGGCTCATCGTGAACGGCAACGCCCAGACCATCGGCGTGACCAACCGGGTGATGGATCAAACCACGATCATCCTGCAGCGCGGCCAGAACATTATCCGGGTGGAAGCGTTCAACGAATCCGGCCTCGGTTTCGACCAGGTCGTGGTGAACAGCACCCGCGACGCGGTGGGCATGAAAGTCACCCTCACCTGGGACGTGGGGCCGAGCAACGACGTCGATCTGTGGGTGCAGGACCCGACCGGCGAGTGGTGCGGCTGGACCAACCGGAACACCGCCATCGGCGGCTGGCTCGACGTGGACGACACCGAGGGTTGGGGGCCCGAGAATTACTTCGCGCCCCAGGATTCGGTGGCCAGCCATCCAGGGACCTACAACGTCGCGGTCTACTACTTCGACGATGCCGGAGAGGGTGCGACGAACCCGACGATCCGGGTAACCTTGAACGAGGACCAGTCCACCCAGTTCGAGCGGACACTCAACGGGCCGGTCCTCAACGCCGAGGGCGAGTGGTGGTTCGTGACCACCATCACCATGCCGACTGGCACCTTCAGCGAGTTCGCCGGTCCCGGGCCCAGCAAAAAGAGCATGCCAGTCGCGAAGAATCCGTAAAACCGAACACGCGTCACCCGGGACCTCCAATGAGGATCCCGGGTGACGCGCAAAGTCTTCCTGAATATCCTACCTCACCAGCATCATTCGCCGGATCTCCGTGAACCCGTCGGCTTCGAGACGATAGAAATAGAGCCCGGCCGCCAACGATCGTCCCGTATCGTCCCGCCCGTTCCAGGCCGCTTCGTGGTGTCCCGCCGGCCAGTCTTCGCCGTTTAGCAAGCACCGTATCAGGCGTCCGCCCACGTCGTGGATGCGCAGGTGGACCCGACACGCCGCCGGCAGATCGAAGCCGATGACCGTGGTCGGGTTGAACGGATTGGGGGTGTTCTGAAGCAGCCGGAAGGCGAGCGGCAGCGGATCCTCCACCGCCGACAGGACTGTGGCGCACTCGGCGACCGAAAAACCGGCAAAACCGTCCGCGTCGTCGAAAGCGGCCACGCGGTAGTACCAGGTTTCACCCGGGGAAACGTTCTCGTCGCTGAAGCCCGGCGCCACGGTGGCGGCGTAGGGCGTGTACGGATCGGCCACGACGAAATCCGGACTGCTGCCCCGGTAGACGCCGTACCAGGCGATATCCGGCGCACTGCTGGGCCCCCACTCCAGTTCCAGCTCCAGGTTGCCGGGGATCTCGCTCACCAGCAGACCGCCGGGGACCGGGGGCGGGATGTCGTCGGTGGAGTAGCCGGAGTCCGGCGTACTGTCATGGAACTCGCCGAACTCGGTGAAGGCGCTGACCACGAAGACCGACCAGCAGATACCGCCGGCCGTGCTGTCGCACAGGGTGGGCACGACGAACTGATACGTGGAGTCGCCGCGGGCGGGGACGGCGCCGAGCACATCCCAGCCTTCGAGCCCCTTGGCGGTCTCCTGGCTGATGGCGTTGGAGCCCAGGGGGTGAGGTGGCCGACTGCTGGCGGCATCGAGGCGACGGTATACGGTGTACCCGGTCACCAGTGCCACTGCATCGGGTCGATCGAGAACCGAAGCATCCCAGAAGAGGCGCACCCAGCGGCCCTGGTCGTCGGGCACATCGGCGATGGCGGTCACCTGGGGCGGGTAGCCCAGCTTGAGGATCTCGCTTCGCATTGTGTTGGCCACGAAACAGGTCCCGTTGCCGTACAGGGCAACGCCCTCGGGCATGTCGAACAGGGAGGTCTCACTCAGGAATTCGCCGTACCTGCCGAACTTCAGCAGCCGGGAACGATCGTTCACGACGTAAACCTGACCCAGGGGATCGATGACGAGATCATACGGTCTATCGATATTGAATTCCGGTCCCTGAGCCCACTCGAACAGGTAACTGCCGGTGTTGGTGAAGACCTGGAGCCTTTCGTTGATGGAATCGGCGACCCAGATCCGACCCAGCCCATCCACCGTCACTCCCCGCGGTTGGTCGAACTCGCCGGGGTTATTGCCGTACCCACCCCAGGTATCATCATAATCCAGATCCGGCTGGTACCTGGTGACCGTATGCAGCGCCTTGTCGGTCACGTAGAAATACCCCTCGGCATCCACGAAGACATCGTGCGGTTCATCGAACCCGACGGGAAGACTGGGCGGATTGTGGTACGCCGTGGTCAACGACGCCACGTGACTGCCGTCATCGGTGAATACCTGCACGCGTTGATTATCGGAGTCCACGACGAAGACGTGGTACCCGGTTGGATCGACGGCGATGCCCAGGGGCCGGTTGAACTCCCCGTCAGCACTCCCGGGCCCTCCCCATTCGCCCAGATAGGTTCCATCGGCCTGGAACTTGAGGACACGGTCTTCGCGACTGTCGCTGACGTAAACCACGCCCCAACGATCGACGGCCACATCCTGGGGTTCGAACTCATGGTATGGCATCTCGTGGCCATCCCAGCGGAGCAGGATTTCGGGGGAGACTTCGGCCGGAATCTGGGCAGGCGAAGGAACGCCAAGCAGTAGCGGCAGAGCGAAGACAATTGCTGTCATCAGGTAACGGTGTTTCACGGCATGCTCCCGTGGCTGGATGGGGAAGCGCATAGGGGGACCATACGGACTGATGATAGCATATCCTGGGTGAGAATTGGGAATCTGTCGGGGGCGACTTTATTCTTCTCGTGCCGATTCGATCCCGTCGAGCGCGTAGCAGATGACCTCGAGGGGGGACTCGGCGGCGGCCTGATCCTCAGGAGAGTCACCAAACAGCGCGCGACTGGCGTCGCGGAATCCCCGGATCAACAGCAGCCGGTCGTTGGACAGGAACACCAGCTTGTCCTGGAAGGCATCCCCCGGCAGAACCAGGGAGACCGTGCGGACGAACTGGCCGGCGGGGTCGAACACATCGTAGGTCACCATGACCCCGGACAGCTGCTGGCGAGCGCTGCGACTGTGACGGATCCAGACAGTGCCGTCATCGGCCACCCGTAACTGCTCGAGGCAAGGATCGACGTCCGCGATCTCCACATCGCGCTGGCCGTCCGTCTCGTCGGGCCGGCCGGCCCAGCGGCTGCGCAGGCGGTCCTTCTCCTGTTGGGTCCGACGCCAGGACCGGAATTCCCGGGCGAAAATCCGCTCGAGGTGACCGTCTGGTGCAAAAACATGAACCGCGTACTCATCGCGTCGGGGTGCGGTGTAGATCGAGCCGTCGGGTCCCAGACACCAGCGGCCTTCCACCACCCAGTAACTATCGGCCTCGCGAATTTTCGTGCCGGCAACGTCCCGGTCCCGGAGTTCGAGGAACCGCGCCGCCTCGGCGCCGTGCTCGTCGAAGGTGGCCAGGAATCGGTTCTGTACCAGGCCATCCTGGCCAAGCAGTGCTCGTGCCCCACAGCAGACGATTCCGCCACTGCGGCACCTCGCCTCCGACAGAAAACACATGCCGCCCGCTCCCGGCGTGTCGCCCCCCAGGACAATAACACCGGCCGGATCACCCGATCGGTCGACCTTCACGATCTTTCCAGGCAGCGATTGCACCAGACCGAGACTGCCGTCGGGCAACCACAACATGTCGGTGGGTAGGCGGGTCTCCCCCGGCCCTTCTCCTTCGCGGCTGAGATTGTGTAGGTACTCCCCCGCGGGCGAGAAAACGAAGACCGTGGCGAGTTGACGATCGAGCAGGTAGACGTTGCCGGCCTCATCGTCCAGGGCGGTGATGACAAAACCGAACAGGATCTCCTCGTCCTCGCCACCCTGCCGCCACAGCTCACGAGGTTCCAGGGTCAGGTGACCGTCGCGGGGTGTGGCAGGATTATCGATCCGGGGCGCCTCGGGCGACTGCTCGGCGACCACATCGGTGGGGACCAGGGAGAATATGGACAGAAGTCCTGAGGCCAACCCGACGAGCAGTACCCAAAGTGTTCCAGTTCGGTGTTTCATCTGATCCTGTCGGCTGGAGTAGGGTATCGCCGTATATCGAATGACCGGTTGTATAGAAAATCCCGGGACCGGTTCCGACTTTTTCGTTCCGATCCGGGAACGTTGCGCTGTAAGGTGACCGGTATTCAGCATCATGCCAATCCGGAAGGGGAGCTTCATGCACGCCAGCAATTCACCGGTCGTGTTCGTGGTCTCGGACGGGCGGGGCGAGACCTGCAGCCAGGTGCTGAGTGCAGCCCTGGTCCAGTTCGAAGGTCAGCAATTCGAGATGGTCATGCGGCCGGGCGTACTCACCACCGAGCAGGTGGATCAGGTCGTGCGAGAGGCGGCGGACCGTGACGCCTGCATCTTCTACACCCTGGTGAGCCGTGAGACCCGCTGGGCCCTGGCCAATCGAACCGAGGAACTGCTCGTGCCCACGGTGGACGTGCTGGGCCCGTCCTTCAGCGCCCTGCACGACCTGTTCGAACGCGCACCGAGCGGCACGCCCGGCCTGTTCTACGCCTCGGACCGTGAACGTTTCGACCGGCATACCGCCATCGACTACACGCTGAAACACGACGACGGCCAGCGCCCGACGAGCTGCACCTGGCCGATGTGGTGCTGGTGGGCGTGTCGCGCGCCGCCAAGAGCACCACCTGTTTCTACCTGGCCTTCTGGGGAATCAAGGCGGACAACGTGCCGCTGATCTGCGATATTCCGATCCTGCCCGAACTGGCGACTGTCGATCCCGGCAAGGTCATCGGGCTGAACGTGAACGTCTCGCGCCTGCTCACGGTGCGGCACGCCCGCGCCACCAAACTCGGCGGCAGTCACCTCGACTACTACACGAGCAAGCAGGCGGTGGCCCACGAGGTCGTGTTCGCCCAGAGCCTCATGCGACAGTATGGCTGGCGCAGTATCGACACCAGCTACCTGGCGGTGGAGGAGATCGCGCGGGAAGTGATGCAGGCCCTGGGGCGTGACCTGCGCGAACCGTCGGGCTAGCCCGGAACTGTCCGCCGGATAAATTCATCCCATACCGATCCAGTATAGAAAAGAGAAGATTGGATTCGATTCGGATGATGTTTTATATTCGACGCTCTTGCCGGAAAAGGCCGGTCTCACTGCATCTCAAACAGGAGCTGATCCATGGCCGCTTCACCCCAGCCTCATGTTAAGGAAGACGTTTGGATCCCCACCGCTTGTGGACAGTGCTACTGCATGTGCGGCGTCAAAGCCCGCCGGCAGGACGGTGTCATCACCGAGATGGCCGGAAACCCGGACGCGCCGACCGGCCGGGGCCACATCTGCGTCAAGGGTCTGGCTTCGCCCCAGTTGCTGTACGATCCGTACCGCGTGAACTATCCCCTGAAACGAACCAATCCGGAGAAGGGACTCAACGTCGATCCCAAGTTCGTCCGGATCAGCTGGGATGAGGCGCTCGACACCATCTGCCAGAAGTTGAAGGAGTGCCAGGAGCGGGATCCGCGCGGCGCCTTCTTCCAGGCGACCACGACGCAGGCCTCGGAGATCCGCTTCGGTGTCATCGGTTTCATGAAGGGCTTCGGCACCCCCAACTACTGGGTGTCCGGCGGCGGGCTGCACTGCGGCAACGGCGCCCACTTCATGAACGGCATCATGCACGTATCGTGGTCCATCATTCCCGACTTCGCCCACTGCAACTACGCCCTGAACTTCGGCTGCTCCAAGGGGCACGGCGCCGGTCACGTGGCGGTCCAGAACGCCACCCAGGTCGCCGACGCCCGGGTGCGCGGTTTCAAGAACGTCGTCTTCGACCCGTTCCAGAGCGCTCAGGCCTCCAAGGCCCACGAGTGGGTGCCGATCCGCGTCGGCTCCGACGGCGCCATGGCCCTGGGCCTGGTCAACTCGCTGCTGAACGAGCACGAGATCTACGACGTCGAATACCTGTCCTACAAGACCAACGGTCCGTACCTGATCCGGCCGTCGGACGGCCGCTACATGCGGGACAAGAAGACGAACAAGCCGCAGGTGTGGGACCTGGTGGACAACTGCGCCCGGGTCCACGACGATCCGCTCGTGACCCGGGTCGAGTACGAGGACGTGGCCCACGAGGTGGCGCTGACGGGCAAGTACCTGGTGGACGGCGTGGAATGCACGCCTTCCTTCGAGCTGCTCAAGGAGCACGTCAAGAAGTACACGCCGGAATTCGTGGAGAAGATCACCTTCGTGCCCGCTGCCACCGTCAGCCGTATCGCCAAGGAGTTCGGCGAGGCGGCCGAGATCGGCTCGACGGTCACCATCCAGACCGACAACGGGCCCAAGAAGATCCCGAGCCGGCCGGTGGCGACCCATTTCTTCCGCGGCGCGCAGGGGCACACCAACTCCGGCTGGACCTGCCTCTCCATCGACATGGTCAACCACATGGTCGGCGCCGCCGACACCTGGGGCAGCGCGCTCGGCCTCGGGGGCACGGTCATGGACGGCTATAAGCCCACCGGCAAGCCTTACCAGATCCCGTACCCCTGCCCGGACGGCCTGCTGGTGGCCGGCGCCTGGGTGTACGACCATCTGCCGTATCCCATGCGGGTGCCGAAGGCGCCGACGCGGCTGGACCTGCACGACATGTTCCCGACCTCGATCTACAACGCGTTCACCATCACCAGCCCGCGCTGGTTCGAGATGCTCGAGCGGTTCGAGATCGGTTACAAGCCCGACGTGATGATCAACTTCGGCTCCAACTCCGTCATGACCATGGGCAACGCGGAGACGGTGACGGAGAACTTCCTCAAGAAGTTCAACTTCATCTTCTCCTTCCAGCTCTACATCACGGAGTTCGAGGAGGCGGTGGCGGACATCATCCTGCCGGACACCTGCTTCCTCGAGCGCTACACGCCGGCCGTCAGCTTCCCCTCCACCTTCTCCCACCCCCAGGGCGAGGACGACTGGGGCTGGACCATCCGGCAGCCGGTGCTCGAGCCGCTGTACGAGCGGCGCGACTTCAAC
>JBDRBC010000129.1:0-4353 GCA_043823125.1 bacterium
TCGGTGTTGAGGTCGACGATGATGTACCGAGTCCCGATCTGCGTGAGTGAGTGGGCCAGGTTCCGGCCAGTCAAGCCGTATCCGGCAATGATGACGTGGTCCCGCAACGACTCGGATTCCCGCAGCTCCTCTGTAGTGCGCACCTGGAGAAGACGGGTCAGAGGGCTGAGCTTCCCCAATCCACCCGCCAGATGGGGCCCCAGGGCAAGCCCGAACGGCGTGGCCAGCATCGAAAGAATGATCGCCACGGTGAGGGTGCTCTGAAACGGCTCTTCCAGGAGTCCTGTCCCGCCCGCCGCAAGCAGGAGGACGAAGGAGAACTCCCCGACCTGGGACAAAGAAGCAGCGGTCAGGATTCCCACGCGTAACGGAAGCCTCATGAGGGAAGCGGCAAGAAAGATGATGATGAACTTGCCGGTGATGATGGCGGCGAAGAGTCCGAAAATGGGAAGCAGGTTATCGAGAACACTCCGGAGATCGAGCAGCATCCCGATGGAGACGAAGAACACGCTGGCGAGAACATCGCGCAACGGGACGAGATCGGAGATCGCCTGCTGGCGATACCGGCTACCCGAGACGACCAGGCCGGCGAGAAACGCGCCGAGGGCGAGTGAGACGCCCACGCTTGAAACCACCCACGCGGTCCCGAGGCAGATCAGAAAGACGGAAAGGACGAAGAGATCCCGCTTCCGCGTGCGGGCGATCGCTTCGAGAAAACGCGGCACGACCAGCCGCGCAGCCACCAGCACGCCGACGACCACTGCTGCAGCCGTCAGTAGTGGGACCAACACACTCGCGCCGGCGCTGGCGGTGTCACCCAGGATCGGGATGACGAGAACCATGGGCACGACACAGAGGTCCTGAAAGATCAGAATGCCCAGGGCCAGTCGGCCGTGCGGCGTCTCGAGTTCTCCCCGAGTCGAGAGGCCACTGAGGACAATGGCAGTGCTCGATACCGCGATGATGAAACCGAGCAGCAGTCCCGACCGGATGTCTCTCCCGAACAGAACGCCGAGCCCGAGTACGACCAGGATGGTGGCGCCTACCTGGACGGCGCCTCCCACTGCGATCGGCCGCCAGAGCCGACGGACCCGGCTCAAGGAGAGCTCGAGTCCGATGCCGAAGAGGAGTAGCACAACGCCTAGCTCGGCGAGAACCTCGACCTGGTGGAGATCCCGAACGAGTCCCAGTGCGTTGGGTCCGATAACCGTTCCGGCGATGATGAACCCCGCGATGGAGGGCACTCGCAGGTAGCGCAGAAACGCGACCACGGCAACGGCCGCCGCCAGAATGACAACCAAGTCCAAGAGGAAGGTCAGCTCGGTCATTACCTATCCCGTAACCGCATTTTCGGTGGTGAGAGTTGCCGCCGAATCCCAGGCATCAGGAATCCGGCGCCCGCGCCAAAAAGTCAAGGCCCCACCTCGATATGGCGATGACGACGAGCGCGAGCCCCTCGAGTCGCGACACACGCCAGCCAGTGCGCATGAAGAACAGCACGAGGAACACCATCCCGCAGAGCGCGGCGAGGGAGGTGCGTGCCATACTGTCGATCTCCACCGGGTGAAGCATGCCCGCGAGCCCGAGCACCCCGAGCAGGTTGAAGATGTCGCTCCCGATCACGTTACCTGCGCTGAGCGCATACCGTCCCTTGATGACGCCGGTCAAGCTGGTAGCCAGCTCGGGGGCGGAAGTCCCCGCTGCGACAATGGTCACGGCGATTATCCACTCGCTCAAACCGAAGCCCCGCGCAATCTTGGTGGCGGCCTCGACCAGGAAGTGGGAGCCGACGACGATACAGATCAAGCCGATGCCGAGCAGGACGCTGTCACGTGGTAACGTGGCGGGCCGCTGAACATCCGGTCCGTCTGGTTCGGGTCCGTCGTCCACATCCGCTCGACGTTGCCTGAACAGGAAGCCAAGGTAGACCAACAACAGGATGAACAGCAGGACACCGTCATGGCGATCCAGTCGAAGGTCCCAGCCGACGAGGCAGAGCAACAGGATCGTGGTGACTCCTATGACCGTGCCGTCACGCCGCAGCAGGGTGGGTGTGATCGGGATCGCGCGCACCAGCGCGCAGCCGCCCAGGATGAAGCCGAGGTTGAAGATGTTGGAGCCGACGATGTTGCCGACCGAGATATCTCCATGGTCCTTGAAGGCGGCGATCAGGGTCACCGCGAATTCGGGCGCCGAGGTGCCGAAGGCCACCACGGTCAAGCCGATGATGAGCTCGGAGATCCTTAATCGTTTGGCGATGCGCGTGGCGGACTCCACAACCAAATGCGCGCCAAGCCCGATCGTGATGATGGTCGCGAGCACGATGAGGCCGTTCGTGAAGTACATGGCTCCGAGCATGTTAGCTGCTCCGACCGGTGGAAGATTTACCTATTTTTACAGTGATTCTTCCTCTGCGCTCTCGAGGATGTCCTTCCACAGGCACGACAGTCAATAGGAAGTTCCTGGTCCCTGCGCACCCGGGCCTGGACCTCCCGGCGATGGAGGCACTTCAGCACAATGATCGTGGCCCCAGCACTGACTGCAACGATAAAGATTATGAGTCGGTTTTCTTTATGCGGACGAGTCCCTATTTCCGATCGTCGTCCAGTTCCCGTAGCTTTCTCAGGATTCCCAGCGGGCTTTCTCCCAGGACCAGCTTTTCGATTTCCGTGTACTTATCCTTGTCAGCCTCGAACTTCTTCCTGAGTCGAGCCGCGAAGGCGTCTTTCAAGATTCGCAGAAGCTGCTCGATCTCGTAAGGCTTGGGCAGATAATCGAAGGCCCCCAGCTTCGTGCACTCGATCGCCGATTCCATTGAACCGTGGCCGGTCAACATGATCACCTCGAGGTAGAGGTGTTCGCGCTTCAGGATCTCCAGAAGTTGCGCCCCGTCCATGCCCGGCATCTTGAGATCCAACAGGGCCAGATCGAATTTCTGGTGGCTCGCTGCGGCCAGGGCGTCCTGCCCGTTGCTGGCCTTGGTCACGTCGAGGCCTCGCAGCTCCAACCGCTCGGCGATGGAATCGAGGAACTGCACCTCGTCGTCGACAATCAGGAGCCTGATGCGGTTTTCCATCTCTCTCTCCTTGAGCAGCCGCGGGGGCCGCTGAACTGCTGCGGTTCGCCACAGCGTGACGGCGGGATCAGAATCCGACCCAGCGCCAGTAGACGAGAATGATCCAGCCAATGAGCACGGCGAAGGACAGCAACAGGACGATACTGCCGTGCTTGAAGAAGTCCTGCAGGGTGATCAACTGTTCGCCCGTGACCGGGTCCTTGGCCAGGGCAAAGACGATGGCGTTGTTGGGAGTCCCGATGACCAGCATGTGCGCGAAGGACGAGGCGAAGGCCGTTGCCAGGCCCACCATCCAGGGTGGCGTGTCGGTGATGAGGCTCATCGGCACGGTGATCGGGCCGATGGCCGAGACGGTTGCGCCGTCGCTCATGAAGTTGGTTGTGATGCCGGTGAAGAGGGCCGCCGCAACGGCCAGGCCCTCCCCGCTCTGCATGGATGCCGGGAGCAGGCTGATGAAACTGTCCGCGAGGAAAAGCGCGGCCCCGGTGACCGCCAGCCCCTTGCCGAGGGCGCAGGCGCTGGCGTACAGGGCGACGACCTCCCAGTGGATTCCGCTGACATCCTTCCAGCGCATGATTCTGAAGAGATTCAACACCACGAGAGCCAGCAGAACCGGGCCGCCCATGCCGAAGACGTCACTCTTGGTGACCCAGAGGGTGATGAGCCCGATGAGCACGGCAGCCGTCAGGTACTCCTTGCGATGCAGCGGGCCGATCTTATCGGATGCCTGCTGGCAGATGGCCGTGATGTCCAGCTGCCGGGTGCGAACCTTGCGACGCAGAGCCAGGAAGAAGTACAGACCGACGACCAGCGCCATGACTGGCACGAACGGCAGGCCGTACTGGACCCACTGGCCGAAGGTTGGCGCCACCCCGTAATCCGCCAGGATGCCGATCATCACGGCATTGCGGCCTCCGGCGGCCGGCGAACCCGGCCCGCCGCAGTTGGCGGCATAATTCAACGCCAGGATCAGGATGACGGCGAGAGCCGGATCCTTGCCTAGGCCCGCTTTTTGAATGCTGGTGGTGTATACCAACATCATCATGGGCACCAGAAAGGCCACAAGGGCGTGTTCGCTCAGGAAAGAACACGTCATGCCGAAAATCGGCAGGAACAGGAACAGGTAGCGGGGCAATGAGCGCGCGGGCCTCATCATCAACAGGGCGATCCGCCGGTCGAGACCCGTGTGGCTGATGACGCGGGACAGGACCAGAACCCCGAAGATGAAGATAACCGCATCCTTGGCGTAGGCCTTGGCCACGTCATCGGGACGCAGG
>JBDRBC010000130.1:0-23618 GCA_043823125.1 bacterium
CTGGCGTTCGGTGCGTAAGGTCTGCAACGGGATGAGCAGCCCCAGTCCCAGCAGGCCCAGGCAGATCTGCATACCGGCGGGAAACAGGTCCTGGCCGCTCATCTGACGCACTGCAACCGTGGTTGCCGCGAGCACCACTGCCAGCATTGTTCGCCATTTGAGCAGGCGCCCGTTCCCGTTCCAGTTCCTATCTTCAGTTCGGTTCAGGAAGACCACCGGCTATCCTCCCACCACAGTGGCCATCTTGAAGATGGGCATATACATGGCCACGAGCATGCCGCCGACCATGGTGCCCATGACGACGATCATGATCGGTTCGATTGCGGCCGTCAGGGCCTCCACGGCAGAATCCACTTCGTCATCGTAGAAGTCGGCGATCTTGGAGAGCATCTCGTCCAGGGCGCCGGTCTGCTCACCGATGCTGATCATCTGCACCACCATGGGTGGGAACACCTTGCTCTCACGCAGCGGTTCGGCAATGGTGTCGCCCTGGCTGATGCTGATGGAGGTGTTCTCGATGGCTTTCTGGATGACCTTGTTCCCGGCGGTGCGCGACGTGATCTCGAGTCCTTGCAGGATCGGCACGCCCGACCCGATCAAGGTGCCGAGGGTCC
The DNA here is from genome assembly GCA_043823125.1 of bacterium. Taxonomy (GTDB): domain Bacteria; phylum Krumholzibacteriota; class Krumholzibacteriia; order LZORAL124-64-63; family LZORAL124-64-63; genus JBDRBC01. Next base: position 615 of record JBDRBC010000130.1, read on the forward strand.
GGGTGAAACGGGACACGGCGGATTTCCGCAGCACGTCACCGAGTATCGGCATGCGCAACAGCCCCCGGTCGATGGCAAGACAACCGTATTCGGTCTTCCGGAAGGCGCGGAAGCCCACCACCAGACCGGCGATGCCCCCGATCAGCGCCCACCAGTAATCGCGCAGGAAGATCGACAGTCCCATGACGACCCTGGTCGGTCCGGGCAATTCCCCACCGAAGTCCGAGAACATCTTGGCGAAGACCGGTATCACCACCATGAGCATGAAAGTACAGGCGCTCACGGCCACCACCATGACGATGGTGGGGTACATCATGGCGCCCTTGACTTTCCGCTGCAGCGCGTCAGCCTTTTCCAGGTAGACCGCCAACCGTTGCAGGATGATATCCAGGATACCGCCCGCTTCGCCGGCGGCCACCATGTTGGTGAACAGGTCGGAGAAGACCTTCGGGTGCTTGCCCAGCCCCTCGGCCATGGTCGACCCGCCTTCCACGTCCATCATGACCTGCTGGATGACCGACTTGAAGTACGCCTTGTCCATCTGGCGGCCGAGCACATCCAGGCACTGCACAAGTGGCAGGCCGGCGTTGACCATGGTGGCGAACTGCCGCGTGAAGACGCAGAGGTCCTTGACCTTGACCCCCGCCCTGTTGAGGAAGCTGAGGGTGATCTCCTTCGGCTTCTGCTTGATCGAGGTGATGATGATGCGCCGCTTGCGGAGGTACTCTGACACCTCACGACGGTCCAGGGCGGTGTATTCGCCGCCGAGGTTATCGCCCTTGGGTGATCTTCCCTTCCAAACGAAAGTTGTCGCCACGGATCTCCTCCTAGGCCCGAACGCCAGCCGGTTCACCGATCATCTGCAGCAGTTCCGATTGATCCGTGCTGCAGCCGAGCGCCCACTCGCGTGTGATCCACTTGTTCACATATGCCTGGTACAGGGACTGGTTCATGGTCTGCATGCCGTGTCGCTGACCGGCCTGCATCAGCCCGTAGATCTGGTGTGTCTTGTCGTCGCGAATCATGGCTTTGATGGCTGGCGTGCAGACCATCATTTCCAGACAGAGCACCCGCCCCTGCCCCTGGGCTCGCGGTATCAAATGCTGGGTGAGTACACCGGAAAGGCAGAACGAGAGCTGGGACCGCACCTGATTCTGTTGCCCCGGCGGAAAGACATCGACGATTCGGTTGATGGACTCGAAGGTGCTGTTGGTGTGCAGGGTCGCCATGGCCAGATGCCCCGTCTCGGCGATGGTCAGGGCGGCGGAGATGGTCTCGCGGTCACGCATCTCACCGATGAGGATGACGTCGGGATCCTGCCGCAGCACATACTTCAACGCCGCGGGGAATGACGCGGTGTCGTTGTTGATCTCCCGCTGATTGACGATGCAGTTCTTGTGCTGATGCACGTACTCGATGGGATCCTCGATGGTGATGATATGGCCGTGACGGTTGTTGTTGATGTAGTCCACCATGGTGGCCAGGGTGGTCGACTTGCCGCTGCCGGTGGGGCCGGTCACCAGCACGAGGCCCTGGGTCCTTTCGATGAGCTGTTTCGTGATCGGCGGCAGTCCGAGCTCCTCGAAACTGTGGATGGCGTATGGTATCTGCCGGATGGCCATGGCGGTCGCACCTCGCTGCAGAAACACGTTGGCGCGAAAACGGCTGATTCCCTGCACGCCGAAGGAGAAATCGAGCTCCTTGTCGTTCTCGAACCGTTTCTTCTGTTCCTCGCTCATGATGCTGTAGGCCATGCGCCGCGTATCCTCGCTGGACAGGGTGGCGAAAGCCGAATCCTGGACCGTGCCGTCGATCCGGAACTTGGGCGGCAGCCCCGCGGTGAGGTGTAGATCGCTGGCGCCACAGTTCACCATCTCTTCCAGCAGTTCCCTCATTCCAATCACAATTGCCTCCACTTCCCTGGACGGCGAACTACCCGTTCGCCGAGGTCTCTCGCAAGACTTCCTCGATGGTCGTGATCCCTTTCTGGATCTTGACCAGCCCGTCCTGACGCAGGGTGAGCATCCCCTGCTCGGTCGCTTTCTGGCGCAGCTCACTGGTGGCGCAACGGTCGAGAATCAGCTCGCGGATCTCGGAGGAGATCGGCATGACCTCGTACAGTCCCTGCCGTCCGGCGTAGCCGTTGCCGTTGCACTTGTCACACCCGGCGCCTCGGTACACTTTCGTCCCCGCCGGCAAGTTGATATCCGACAGGGCCTCCGCGGAGACCTTCTCTTCCGTCTTGCAACTCGTGCAGATACGACGCACAAGACGCTGGGCCATGATGAGGTTGGTGGACGACGCCACCAGGAACGGCTCGAGCCCCATGTCGATCATCCGGTTGATGGTGCTCGGCGCGTCGTTGGTATGCAGGGTAGATAAGACCAGGTGTCCGGTGAGCGCGGCCTTCACGGCGATGGATCCGGTCTCGAGGTCACGCATCTCCCCCACCATGACGATGTTGGGATCCTGTCGCAGAAACGCCTTCAAGGCGGCGGCGAAGGTCAGGCCGACCTCCTCGCGCACCTGCACCTGATTGATACCGTCCAGGTTGTACTCCACCGGATCCTCGGCGGTCATGATGTTCGTTTCCGGAGTATTCAGACGCTGCAAGCAGGAATACAGGGTGGTGGTCTTTCCCGACCCGGTAGGACCGGTCACCAGCACCATGCCGTACGGCGAAGCGATGGCTTCCATCACGTTCGCCTCGGCGAGTTTTTCCATGCCGAACGCCGACAGATCGATCCGCAGGTTCGACTTGTCGAGGATCCGCATCACGACCTTCTCACCGAAGATTGTCGGCAAGGTGCTGACCCGGAGGTCTATCTTTTTGCTGCCGATCTTGATCTTGATGCGACCGTCCTGCGGGATTCGCCGCTCGGCGATGTCCAGTTCGGACATGATCTTGAGTCGGCTGATAATGGCGTTCTTCAACTTCAGCGGCGGCTCCATCACTTCCTCGAGTACGCCGTCCACGCGATACCGAACCCGCACGGTGCGCTCGTACGGTTCGATGTGGATATCGCTGGCCCCCATCCGTACCGCCTCGGCCAGCAACGTGTTGACCAGCTTGACCACCGGCGCGTTTTCGGTCTCGTGGGAATCGGTCCCGGTATCATCATCCGCATCCTCGACGATCTCGATGTCGTCCTCGAGCCCCTGCATGATGGCCGCGAGGGAATCCGAGGTGGCGTAGTACTTGTCGATGGCCTTCTTGATGGCGAGTTCGCCACACACCACCGGCTGCACATCGAGGCTGGTGATGAACTTGATGTCGTCGATGGCGAAGATGTTGCTGGGATTGGCCATGGCCACGGTCAGGACCCGGCCCTGCCGGTGCAGCGGCAGCACCTGGAACTTGCTCGCCACATCGGCGGGCACCAGTTCGATGCAATCCGGGTCGACTTCGGCGGTCTCGAGATCCACGACCGACAGGTTGTAGGCCCGGCTCAGATAACTGGCATATTCAGCATCGGTGAGTGCCCCGGAACGAATCAACGCCAGGCCGAGCGACCCGCCATCGTTGCGTTGCAGTTCCTGAGCGGCGACCAGATGATCTTCGGTGATCAACCCGCTCTGCAGCAGGCCGGCCGCTATCTTGTCTCGAACGGTTACGCTGTTGCCGTTATTCATTGTCTCCCGCTGGCCCTCCCAAACACGCCGGTCACCGCCACCTGGTCGAGGAGCCGGACATACATGTATCCAACAATTGCGTCACCATCCGCCAGGACACGTGAGGCATTTGCAGTATCCGCATCACTTTATCGACATGATTCTTTGTTACTTGAGGGGCTTTTCGGCGGGTTTTTCGGAAACTGCACTCAGGGGGAAGGGGATTTTTCTCCATCTGCGCCGGAGGCACTGGTATCCCCCGGGGAAACGGTAAATCGGAGATACGGCGCCACCCGTAACGAAATCTTGTCACCGATGCCCTTGACCCGCTGCAGGTCCGCCGCGGAGCTGAACGCGCCCGCGGCCTGTCGCGAGGCAATGATACGCGCCGCCAAGGTCGGTCCAACCCCCGGCAGCAGAATCAACGATTCGGCGGGACAGTGATTGATCAGCAGCGGGCTCGCGGGCGGACCGGATCGAACCGGCCGCGACGGTTCCGGCGTCGGCGGCAAGTGGGCTTGCAGCAAGGTGGATTCGCGCCACTGGCCGGCGGCGTCGAGCAACAGCAGGTGTCTGATCCCGCGGCCGGCGGCCAGACAGAGCGCCACCAACAACAGAGCCAAGACCTGTCTCAGAATCAAGGGGGGTCACCTTACTGGGAGAAGGTCCAGTGCAAGCGCCAGCGCATTTCCCGACCATCCGACAGGGAACCGGTGGTCAGCTGCACCTGCTCGTCGGTGACGTTCACCAGGGCCATCGAGAGATCGGCGCCCAGGAGACGGAAACCGAAGAGCAGATCGTGACGGGTTACCGCCGGCAACAGATACCGATCGCCGGGGAACCACGGATCCATCATCTCGCCGCGGGAAACCAACCAGTATCCGATCTGCAGAATGCCGTCCTCCTGAAAAAAGCGGTGCTCCCACAACGCGTTCAGGACGAACGACTGCTCCGGTGGCACATACATCGTCGATCCGACGAGCTGATCGTGGTGTCGCCAGACCATTTCTCCGCGGAGGCGGAGCCATCCCCAGAAACGTCCCGCGCGCGTAACACTCGCCCGCACGGTCCCGGCGCGCAGCTCGCCGTCGTTGCCCCAGCGGCCGCTGTCGTCTTCACCCTCGGCGGCACACCAGCCGATGCCGTCCCGCACCCAGCGCCAGCTCCCGGTCAAGGCAAGATCGGTGCCGAGAAGCCGCCGGTCGACACCGCCGCTGATACGCTGTACTTTCTCGGCCCGCAGCTCACGATTGGGGAGCAAGCTCAGCGCCTGGTTGTGGACAAATACCTGATCGGCTGTCAACAGCTCGTCACTCCGGGGAGCGCGTCCGCCGCTCTCCAGCTGGCAATGCAGCCACGGCGTATCCCCCCCCGCCTCGACCCGCCAGTGGCCACCCAGCTGCCAGCCGCCAAAACGATACCAGCGACAGTTCACCCCCAGCTGTCCCGCCACACCGGCGGCACGCCAGGGGAGACTGCCCTGGGTCACGACCTCCTGGCCGGCACCCGCCACCGCGCCACCCGCTGTACCGGCCCAGTTCGTGTCGGCGCCGCTGTCGTTCAACCGCCACTGGCCCACCCGCGCCTGGAATATCCGTTGCAGCCCGGGCCCGCCACTCAGGGAGAATATGGCTCCTTCCCGGGTCATCTCCAGCTTGCGCTGGTACTCTCGCTCGACGTCGAACGCGGTCCAGAAAACAGCAGTCTGGAGTCTGCCGAAGCCGGTCCGGTGCCACCAGCGCAACGAAGCGTTTTCCCCCCAGACCTCTTCGTGATCAAGATTGCTCACCGGGAGACCGGATTTGTGCATACGCAGGCGGCCGGTGCTCACGCGCCAGCTCGGCCCAGCGCTCTGCAGGTGTTCCACGGCCGCCCGACTGCTGCGGAACTTCGACTCCCCCGGCAACTCGTCGTCCCAGGAACGGGGGTCCGTCGGCACCTGGAAGCGTTTTCCGTTCTCGTCGAGCAGTTCCTCGAAGTCGAAATGCAGGCGCCAGGGAGAGCGCTTGCCATGGAAAGCAATGCTCTGCAGGAAGGTATCGTGTGGCCCCCGGTAGCCCCGGACCTCGGTGCGGGCCGTGTGGGGCGTGGGATCAGCCTGGCGCAGATGGACGGTGGCGCCGTTGCCGAAATCGTCGGACAGTCCCGGGCTCAGCTGGACAACCTCCAGACCGGCGAACGGCACCAACCCGGGATCGTCGGTCCAGCGATGACCGCAACCGAACGGAATACCATCCTGATAGAAGGTCGGCGTCGGCGAACTTTCCGCCTCGTGCAGGAGCATCTGCCGTCCGCCCAGTCCCCCATCCCTGACCGAGACCCAGGGCGACTCCAGCTCGAGAAACGTGGCGAGGGTAGCGTGGAACGGCTCCCAGAGGGGACGTTCGCCCCACGGATCAACAACCGGTTCCACGCCGAGACTGGCGAGCGGAGGAGGGTCTGCCGGCAAGTCGAGCCGGGTGGTTTCGGAGGTCGCCGTCGAGTCGGTCGCACTGCTGATAAGCAAGGAATCGCTGGCAGCAGTCGACTCGCTCCCGTCCGCGCTGGCAGCGACCAGCAACAAGACCACGCCAACGCCGCCGGACACCCCGCGGAGCGGCTGCCTGGCCAACCCGGCGCAGCGGACCAGCAGGAGGGGAAAAAGGATCAGGAACAGCGGCGCATTGGTCGCCAGGTGCAGCAGGGTAAACGGAATGCCACCGATGATCAGCAAGTCGAGCCTCAAGTCGAAAGTGAGCATGGCCAGCGTGGTCAACAAATCGTAGAGCAACACCGCCAGCGATCCCAGCAGCAGGGACAACAGTGCGGCCGTGCGGAGGTTCCCGTGCCGTCGGTGCGGCAGAACCACACTGGCGGCCACATGGCCGAGCATGCCGGCGAATCCCATGCCGAGTCCTTGCGCCAGCAAGATGGCCGGCGAGGGCAGGCCGTACGGATTCCCCACGGAGTAGATCAGTATGGCGAGGAAACCACAGACAAAACCGAGCCCCGGTCCCAGCACGCCACCGGCAAGCATACAGACTAAGGTGACCAGCTCAACGTTGGGCACCCCACTCAACAGGTACGCCACCCCGACCGCGGTGCCGGTGAAGAGACCGACCAAGACCGCCCGACGCAGCGGGCTGGCGGCGGATTCTGTGTGGGTTCTCTCTGTCATGAAGAGGAGATCTTAGTGGATGCTTCACCACACAGCAAGAATTGCTGTTTATTTCCTGGAATCACGGGGAAATCAGCTGAACGATCGCCTCAGCGGGGATACCTCGATCACCGGCTGACCACTCAACCGACCTGAATCGCTTCGAGCCGCTGGGCCACGTCGAGGAATACCGGCGAGATTTCGTGAACTTGCAGGTAGGCTTCGCGCGCCTCGTCCCGCTGCCCCGCCTCCTCGTGCGCCAAACCGGTGTGGTAGAGCAGCCCCAGTTTGTGGTTGGCATTGTCGGCGGGCAATTCGAGTCCCAGGGCGAACACGGCAATGGCATCTTCGTACTCTTTCATCCGCAGCAACGTCTTGCCCCACATCTCGAAGGAACGCAGTCGGAACAACGGATCGTCCACCGCGTCCTCGAAGCTGGCCACAGCTTGTTCGTACATGCCCATCTCGAGGTAGACCATACCCATGTCGTACAGTCGGCCGGCGTCCTTGGCGACATCTGCGCCTGCCGCCATCTGACCGATCTCGTTGGCTATGGTATCGATCTGCTGAGAGGCTGCTGCTTGGGCATCTTCCCCGGCATCTTTCAGGATCTCCGCCAGCAGGTCCACCTCCGCCTCCGGCGCGGGTGTTGCTGGTTCATCGATCTCGATCCGATCCAGGATATCGGCGAACGAAGCGGACTCGTCCACCTCGATTTCCAGCCAACCCTCACTGTCTTTCGCCAGTGACGGTTGGCAGGTCTCGACCGGCGCTGATTCCGTTTCGTTCGTCTGGATTCCATCCATTATGAAGGCGAACGAGGTCTCCGCCGTGGCTGGTTCGGCCGCGGCGGATGGCGCTGGATCCGGGCCCGTTCCCAGCAGGTCGTCCAGATCCTGCCGCGGCGCTGCCAGCTCCGATTGTTGACCGGCTGGTTCCACCAACAACTGCTCGGGCTCGCAGTCCGCGGCCGGCAGATCCAGTCTGGTTGACGAGTCGAGCAGATCCGGCGCCGGTTCCGGCTCGCCTTCAAGATCGAGGGAGTTGACATCGGTGAAGCTGACCGCTTCCGTGGCCGGGGAGAATCGTTCTTGCCAGCTCCGGTACTCCGGGTAATTCACTAGATCCGTCTGCTTCTCTAGCAACTCCGCCATCTGCCGCTTGGTCGACTCGGGATCCGCATCGTACGCGAGAGCGATGAGCAGACAGGTAGTACGCGCCTCCTCCAGCGGCAGGGACCAGACCCGGAACACCGTCACCAGTTGCGTCAAGACATCTTCGCTCGTGGGATAGAAGGCGAGTAGCTGAACGCACCGTTTCAGGAACAGCTCCTTGATTTCCGAGCTGATCCCCTCGTTGGCCTGCATGAACTTCTTGGCGTGCCGTTCACCCTCGACGATGAGCCCCTGCGCGGAACGGATTTCCGCCAGGTACCAGTGGGCGTTCAGGTTTTCCTCGTCATGCCGGAGAATCTTCTTGTAGATGGCAACGGCGTTGTTCTGCAGATCGGTTTTGCGATAATTGGCTGCCGCCGAGAGAAACAGCTCTATGGCGCGTCCGATATCATCCTGCCGCAGGCAGATGTCGCCCATTTCGTTGATGAGCGTGGGATTGTTCTTGTCGATGTCGAGAATGCGCTCGTATATGGAAACCGCTTCATCCCAGTTCCGCTTCTTCCCCGCGAGATAGGCTTCCTGCTTGAATTTGCTCAGCTTTGACAACGAGTGCCCCCCGTTGGACGGCGTATGGACGATTTCATGACCAACCGGCGCCGTGACTTGAACGAGGCCGAGTTCAGTGCCTTACATTTTCGCCAACGACGACCGCAGGTTGAGCTTTTTCTCGGGATATTTAACAACCGATCCGGTGGGTCTTGCCAGGAGGCCACTGGTAAATATACCGTTGGGCGACAATGACTCAGACCGGTCGGCCGCCCAGATAGACAGCGGTCACCGGGTTATGACCGGCGTGGTACGGGACCAGGCGGTAATCGTCTCCGTCCAGGAGCAGGAAATCCGCCCGCTTGCCGGGAGCCAGGGAACCGATCTCCGCCTGCCGGCCCAGTGCCCAGGCGGCGTTGAGGGTCGTCGCCACCAGCGCTTCCGCCGGAGTGAGCCGCATCTGGGTGCAAGCGATGGCCTGGATCAGCGGCACGGAAAGGATGGGGCAGCTTCCCGGATTGAAATCGGTGGCCAGCGCGACTGCGGCGCCGGCAGCTATGAGTTCCCGGGCCGGTGCATAGTCGCGCAAACCCAGACTGAACACCGTGCCGGGCAACAGCACCGCCACGGTGTCGGCGGCGGCCAGTGCTGCCCGTCCGGCGCCATCGATCTTGATGAGGTGATCGGCTGAATCGGCGCCGAGCCGCACGGCCAGCTCGGCCCCCCCCAGGGCTTCCAACTCGTCGGCGTGGACGGTGGTGGTCAGTCCGAGTCCCTGCGCCGCCCGGAGGATGGTCTCGGTCTCCTCCAGATCAAAGACCGACGGTTCACAAAAGACGTCACAGCGAGACGCCAGCTCCCGGGCGGCGACATCGGGCAGGATCGTGTCAGTGACCAGGGAGACATACTCCGCCCGCCGCTCCCGGTATTCCGCCGGGATTTCATGGGCCGCCAGACAGGTGCGAACGGAGCGGATCCCCACCTCGGCGCCAGCCTGTTGAGCCACCCGGAGCATCTTGACCTCGTCGGCATGACTGAGTCCGTAGCCGCTCTTGATCTCCACACAGGTGGTCCCGTGAGTCAGCATCTCCCGCAGTCGCGGGACGGTGAGTCGGATCAATTCGGCTGCGGTACGTTGGCGCAGGTCTCGCACCGAGGAATGGATGCCGCCGCCCGCGGCCGCGATCTCGAGATAGGTCTCGCCGCGAATTCGTCGCTCGTATTCGTCCTGTCGGGTCTTGCCGAACACGGCATGGGTGTGGGGATCGACGAATCCCGGCACCACGGCTCGACCGGCGGCGTCCAATTGCTCCGTCGTGTCGGTCTGCCGGCAGCTCGCCAGTACCTCGACTTCCGTCCCGGCCAGCAACACGCGGCCGTTGGCCACGGCCAACGCGGCGTTCTCCTGGATGCCGAGTTCGGCCAGTCCGGCGCCACGACGTGGCCCGTCAATATCAAGTGCCGGCACATGGAGCGTACAGAGCTGTCCGATGCCGGTGACGAGCAGATCGGCCAGCGGCAGGTCGCCGTTGGCGCGAGACTTAGTGAACTTCGCCACCAGACGAAACCTCCCGTAGGCGGTAGCCTCCCACCGCGAGTTCAATCGTTGTTGCGGCCGGCAAAGAAGTCTTGCGTCCGGCCGACCAGGTCCGCCTCGGACCCGCATTGATGGACGGGAGCCGGCAACGCGTTCAGAAACGTGGTGCCGTACCCCTTGGTGAACAGCCGATTATCCAGCAAAAAGATCACGCCGCGATCGGTCTGGCGGCGGATGAGCCGGCCGATCCCCTGTCGCAATCGCAACACCGCGTCGCGCACCATGAAGCTGGTGAACGGATTGTCTCCGCCCGCCTGGATCCGTTCGCACCGAGCTTCGACCCAGGGATCATTGGGAACCTGGAACGGGAGTTTGGTGATGAGCAGCAGTTCCAGGTCAGGCCCCGGGAAGTCCACCCCTTCCCAGAAGGTAGTGGTGCCGAGCAGGATGGCGTGTCGGGAACGTCGAAACCGGCGGAGTAGCTCGCTCGCCTCGCCCGAGCGGTGTTGCACCAGGATCTCGGTGCCGCTGAATCCGGCAGGCGGTCGGCCACCTGCGCTGAACAGATCCATCTCGTCGGCGCCGGTGGTCAGGTCGTCCGCCACCCGTTGCAGCGCCTGGAACGAGGTGAACAGGGCGAGGGTCTTGCGCCGCACCTGTTGTCGTAACGCTCGCAACAGGGATACCACCGCGGTCAGATGCTCGGCCTGGTCTGGCGGGGCGATGCCGGTCAACGTCAACAGACGCGCCTGCCGCGCGAATTCGAACGGCGAGTCCACCAGACCCGTCTGCACCGGACGGGGGAGCCGCCGCAAGCCGAGTTCGCTGAGCATGTGACCGAAATCCTCGCTCACGGCCAGGGTACCGCTGGTCATGATGGGCTGGAGTTCGCTCGCCAGCCAGTAGTCGCGCAACAGGTCTCCCGCTTCCAGCTGCGTGGCGCCCAGAGCCCGAATTCCCGGCCCCGGCCCGGGATCGAGCCAGACCACCCAGTCGGGATCTCCCCCACCGGTCAGGAACCGCACATCGTGTTGCACCGCTTCGAGCATCTGCATGGCCTGGACCAGCAGGGCGAGCTGGTCTTCCACCGCCGGCGGAATCTCCGGTAGCCGTTCACTGGCGCAACTGAACTCGGCATAGTGACTGCTCACGCTGGCCGCCGTGTCGAGCCAACGCTGGGTCGCTTCGCGACTGCGGGTGAAAGCCGCTGCGTCCTCGTAGATTCGCTGTCTACCCAGTGGTCGGTTCTCCACCGGCAGGTCGCTGCTGAAGAGTGACTCCAGTTCATGCCACCACCCGAGATAACTCTCACCACATCGCCGACACGTCGTTTCGAGCTGGGCCAGAACGGCCGCCGCTGCTGCACCTTCTTCACCGGTCACGGCCAGACTGTCCTGCATATCCGCCAGCAGGGACCCGGCGCTGGTTTCACCCGGCACCATTCCGAGCATCTCGAGGATGGTCTCGAGTCGGCGCCCATCACACCGGATGGCGTGGGTGTCGAGGGCCACCTGTGGCAGGCGATGGACTTCGTCCACCACCAGCAGTCCGTAGGGACCTATCAGGTTGTGGTCAGCCGCCATATCATGCATGAGCAGGGAGTGGTTCACCACCAGTAGATCCGCCTCGCGGGCTTCGCGACGCGCTCGCTGCACGAAACAGCCATTCTCCTCGTAACAGCGGCTTGGAGCGCACGGCTCGACCGAGTCGAACAAAACCGAGACATTCCGACGCAGCAGGGGGTGCCCCACCAGCTCTTCGCGCAGGCCGTGTTCGGTGGCTGTCAGCCAGAGACGGAACGCCACGGCGGCGAGGCTGTCGGAGAAGCTGCCGCTGGGACGGGCCAGAAACGCCAGCCGTTGGCGACGACAGAGATAGTTGCGGCGTCCCATGAGCAACTTCGCCTTGAATCCTGGAAACAGCGGGAAAAGCCGCGGTAGATCCTGCTCCAGGATCTGCGATTGCAAGGCCCGAGTGTAGGTCGCCACCACGGCGCGACACGACCGTTCCCGCGCGGCCAGAATGACCGGCAGCAGGTAGGCCAGGGTTTTCCCGATCCCGGTGCCGGCTTCCACCAGCAGTGGCCGTTGGTTCTGTAGACAGTGGGTTATCTGTTCCACCATCTCCGCCTGCGCCGCCCGCGGAGTGAATTCCGGACCGTAGAGCTCCCCCAGCCCTGCCTGGTTGGTGAACCATGCAGCCAGCCGGCCGGGATCGAGGGGCAGTTCCGCCGCCTGGTTTTTATCCCGTAACGAGTCGTGGTCCCTGGCTGACGCGTTCTTCTCCAGCGCCAGATCCTGAGTTCCAGTGGGCACCCAGCCGGCAAATGGATTCCCGGCGCTGCGGTCAGCCAACCGGCCCAGTTCCTCCAGCAAACGGACGACGGGAGCCGAGAAGGGAACCAGCAATGTCGTACATTCCTGGACCACCTCCGGCGGGAGTTCACGCCACCAGGCCAGACGCTCCCAGAAACGGCGTCCCTCGGCGCGTAATTTCTGTTCGAGGTCGAGCAGATCCGCGGACTCGAGCTGGCATCCCACCGCAGCCCGGCACGGATCCAGCAGCGACCAGAGCAGACCACGGGTCAGCAGCGTCCCGCCGCTGGAGGTATTCTGCAGGATGGCGCGCCGGCCGTCCTGCACCACGATCGCCCCCTGGCACTCCCGCGGCAGCTGCTTCCGGTTCGCCACTTCGATAAGCCGCTGAGGGCTGTTGACGTCAAGCAACAGGTAACCGCCGTCCTGTTCGGGGACAAGACCCGCCAGCCAGATACCCCCTTTCCCTGCTCGCTCAGTCAGCTTCAACCCCCCCCTCGGACTCGATGAGCTCCCGGAACGCCTGCTCGTTCAGAACGGGGACACCGAACTTTTCGGCCTTGGCCAGCTTGCTGCCCGGGCTCTCACCGACGATGAGACCGCTGGTCTTCTTGCTGAGACTGCTGGTCACCTTGCCGCCACGCGCCTCCAGGGCGCGTTTGGCTTCGGCCCGGGTCATGTCCGTCAGACTGCCGGTGATGACGTAGGTCTGCCCGGCTAACGTCTGGTCTGTGGTCGCCGGTTCGGGCTGCTCCTCTTCCGCTCGCAAGAACCCGGCCCGCTGCAGTTCGGCCACGTACTGGCGGGTGGCAGGCAACCGCAGAAATTCCACGATGGAGCTGGCCACCACGCCGCCGATGTCCGGCAGTGCGTCCAGGTCCTCCTCGCCGGCCTGTAACAACGTGTTGATGTTCGGGTAGTGCAGCGCCAGGGTTCGCGCCGTGGTGATCCCGACGTTGGGAATGCCCAGGGCGAAGATCTTGTTGAGCCAGGGGCGGGCTTGGGCGCGTTTGATGGCTGTGATCAGCTTGCTGGCGGACTTTTCTCCCCAACCCGGTAGATGTTCGAGCTGAGCGACCTGCAGCCGGAACAGATCGACCGGATCCTGCACCAGCTCCAGTTCCAGGAACAGATCGATCCAGCGACCACCCAACCCCTCGATGTCCGCCCCCTCCCGGCCGGCGAAGTGTCGCATTCGCCCGGCAATGACCGCCGGGCAGTAGGGATTGCCGCACCGGATGGCCACCTCCCCATCCCGCTGGCGGGCGGCCTCGCCACAGACCGGACACTTATCCGGTGGCGGAACCGGGTGCTCCTTGCCGGTGCGGGCGCCCAGCTCCACACGCAACACCTTGGGAATGATGTCGCCCCCCTTGGCCACCCAGACCGTATCTCCGACCCGGATGTCCTTGCGCTGGAGTTCTTCCCAGTTGTGCAGGGTAGCCCGGGAAACCATGGTGCCCGCCAGCGGCACCGGTTCCAGTTCCGCCACGGGCGTGATGACCCCGGTGCGCCCCACCTGCAAGACGATCTCCCGCAGCACCGTTTGTGCCTCTTCCGCGGTGAACTTGTAGGCCAGAGCCCACCGCGGCGCCTTGCTGGTGGTGCCGAGCACGTCTTGCCACCGTCGCTCGTTCACCTTGATCACGGCGCCGTCGATCTGGTACGGGAGGGTTTCTCGCTGCGCTTCCAGCGCCTCGAGCTGCTGCCGTATCGCCTCCAGGGTCGAGGCGACGGTGCGGAACGGATTGACGGGAAACCCGAGTTCCCCCAGCACCGCCAATTCGGTCAAATGATCGGTGGGGCCGGCCTCGACATCCACGGTGAAGAGCTGGAAACAGTAGATGGAGAGCCGCCGCCGGCGCACGGCCTCTGGATCGAGAGTCTTGAGACTCCCCGCCGTGGCGTTGCGAGGATTGGCGAACTCGGCCAGGCCGGCCTCGAGCCGCTGCTGGTTGAGTTCGGCGAAGCGAGCATTCAGCAGAAATACCTCGCCGCGGACTTCGCAGATCCGGGCGTCGGCCGCCGAACACAGATCCGCCCACTGTTTCGGCAGTTGATGAGGCAGATCGGTCACGGTGCGCAGGTTGTCGGTGATGACATCGCCGTGGCGACCGTCGCCACGAGTCAATCCGCAGACGAGCTTTCCCGCCTCGTATCGCATCGCCACCGCCACCCCGTCCAGCTTCGGTTCCACGGTATAGCTGAAATCGGAGATCCCTAGTTCCTTGCGCACGCGGCTGTCGAAGGCCGCCACCTCGTCCAGGTCGTAACTGTTCTGCAGACTGAGCATGGGGAGGCTGTGTGGTTCGCTGGGGAACCGGGCGTCGCTGTCGCTGCCCACCTGTCGGGTGGGACTGTCCTGGCTCGCCAGCTCGGGATGCTGGGACTCGAGTTCCTGAAGCTGACGCAGGAGTGCGTCGTAATCGGGATCACTGATCTCGGGTGTCGCTTCCTGATAGTACAATCGGTTGTGGTGCTCGACCTCGGCACGCAACCGCTCCAGTTCCTGGAGAATCCTCTTCTGTGACATGTTCTAGAACGCCTCCAGCAGAGACACGTGCAACTTGGCGTCGTCGAAGTTCACGCTGCCGGGAAATCCGATCGCCAGGGAGATGTCGCCGCCGGGTGTGCTGGTCTGCAAACCCAGGCCGAAGCCGCGGACACTGCCGTCGCGATCTTCACGGTGCTCGGGATCTTCCGGCAAGGGCGCCGATGCGGAAAACTGAAAGTATCCCATGTCGAAAAAGGTGTAAAGACGTGAGCGGCCGGCCCTGCCGATACGCAGCTCCAACGACCCGAACAGGATGCTCTCGCCGCGGAACTCGTCCTCGCGGTAGCCGCGGACGGTGCGGGCGCCACCGAACCGGTACTGTTCGGCCAGCGGAATCTCCACCCCCTCACCGGAAACATTTCGGTAGGCGCAACGAACAGCCACGCTCCAGACCGGGCGGAGCCACAATTCGCCCTCCAGATCGAATTCCAGCAACCGTTGCAGCTCCACCCGCCCGAGCTGGGACGAGTTGGTGGTGGCGGTGGTGTCTCTCCTGGTTGTCGCCTGCCGGCGCGCTGTCTCCACGGCGAACAGACCGGTCCAGCCACTACGTGTCAGGTCGCCCCGACGGTGCAGAAACGCGCCGCGGCCCCGGACACGACTGGTCCGCTCCAGATAGCCCGTGGGGAAAGTGCTCCGATCCCAGCCCACACCCACTTCGATGCCCCACGAGGCCACCACCGGCAGCTGGAAACGACCGTCGAGCCGGAAGCGGGTGTACGAGTCGGTCACTACCTCGTTGTCCAGTTCCAGCTCGGCATCGAGGGGGGTGCCAAAGGCCAGCGGTTCCAGGAAACCGAAACCGAGGTGGGTGCGATCCGTACCGTTGTCGCTCCAGGCCCCCTGCAGACGGCGTCCCGTGTCCGCCAGGTTCGGCAACAGCAGATCCACCTGGCCGCTGATCCGGCTCGATTCGCCCTCTTGCCTCTGGCTCAGTCCGAGCACCACGGCCAGCCGGTTGGCCTTCCGCCGCCTGGTCACCGGCCAGTGCACATCGACGGTGTCGCGGCTGGCGGTGCGGAAGATCAACGGTTCCCCCACGTAGCTGTAGATCCCGCGTTCCTGCAACCGTCGTTGGGCTCGCGCCAGTTCCGATTCCCGGAAGCGGTTCCCCCGCCGTAGACCGGAGGCCCGGGCCAGAAAACGTTGCCCCCGCTCACTGGTCAGACTGCAGGTTTGTCGGCCGAAGGTCGCCTGTTTACCGGGGACCAGAGTGGCGTCGAGATCCACGGTGGCCGCCACCGAATCCACCACCACACGCCGAACCAACCAGTGCGCATACGGATATCCCAGCTCGCCGGCGCCGAGCAGCAAACCGGTCACCGCCTCCTGCCAGACGACCTGTCGGTACCGATCGCCGGGTCGAGGCAGATAGGCGTCGATGAGTCGGGCGCGTCCGGGGAAATCGAGGCCCTCCACCAGCAGGTTCCCCAGGTGGAATCGCGGCCCGGGGTCGATGGTCACGATCCCGATCACGCGCTGGACCGGCGAAGATCCTGTTCCCAGGTGCTGTCGATCGCCGCTTAACTCGGCTGCCGATGATTCCAGTCGTTGGCTCAAGCCCACGGCGAGGAATCCCCGTTGCAGCCAACGCTGTCGCAACAGCGAGAGCAGGTCGCGGGCCGGTCCCACGTCAGTCTGCCCCGCCGGACCAGCGGGCTCTTGCTCCGGACTCACCATTTCCGCCACCCGTCGCACCCACCGGGCGAGGCTGTCCGGAGCGGTCGAGGTCGGCAGCCAGAGCAGTGCCGCATCCATCCGCCCCAACCAGTTCTGATCTTCACGCAGGAACGACGCAGATTCCTGGTTGTCAGACAAATCGGGGGCAAGATTCGCTGCCAGCTCCAGGCGGACCGTCGCGGGTCGACCGTCCCGGGTTGTGGCAGCAAACAACGTACCCGCCAGCAGCAGCCAGCCTGCCGCCAACAGAACTGTCACCAGCGGGCGGATGGCCCCCGACAAGTCCGGGCGCTCAGAAGCGGGCGGTGGATTCCAGACGAACATCGTGCTGCCACCCCCTTTCCCCCAGACGGCGACCGTTGTACACCAGAGAGACGGTCAGCACCTCGGTGGGATCCCAGCCGAGGCGTGCGCTGGCTTCCAGGTTGCGACCCGGTTGCGCGAAGAAGAATGGGCGGACGGCGCCGGTGGGTTCGTCGCTCTCCACCTCGGCCCAGCGGAACTCGGCCAGGCCACTCCACCGTTCGTCCAGCCGAAAATGACTGGATGGCCTCAATGCCCATTCCCGCTGCGACACAGTGGAAACAGTGTCCCGACGTCGGATCAGTTCCGCCGCCAGAGCTATCCGACTGCCGGGAACCGGTCGGTAGCTCCACTCCGTCTCGTATTGCTTGATGCTGGTCCGGTAACTGCGACGGCTACTCGCACCCGATTCCACAGTGGCGCGGTTCTCCGTGCCGTTGCTCCCTCGCAAACGAACACTGTTCAAATCATTGACGCTCCAGGTGATAATCGCCTGGTATTGGCGGCGGAGGCGTTCCTCCGGATGAGCGGCGTACTGGCGATCGAGTGCCTCGTCGAAATCGTACCGGAGTCGCAGATCGAGCCCGCGGAGATGCCGGAGCAGGGCCAGCTCCTGTTTCAGGTTCACCTCGCCGAGCACCGCGGTCTCGTCGGCGAAGATGACTTCCGGCCTGAGGGTCAACAGACCGGATATGTCGTCCGTGCGGCTGCGCCCTTTCACTGTCAGCTGGGTCAGGCTGGACCAGGCGCCCCACACTCGATCCCGGCCGAGGAAGCCGTAATCCTGGCGCCACGACAGATCCGCCACCACCGCGGTAGTGGCCACGAGGCTGTCGGTACCCACGAAGATCACGTTGAAATCGCCCTGGTTGCGGCCGAGGAAATCCCCCGCTTCGTTGTAATCGCCTTGTCGTTCTCCGGCGAATACCACTTGCCGGTTCAGCACTTCCGCCCGGCTATTGTCCAGACTGTAGCCAAGGCTCCAGTCGCTGCCCCAATCGGTCCACTGTCCCGACAGATCGAGCTTGGCCAGGCGAGTGGTCTGCTCCAGACCGCCGGGTTCGAGGATCCGGCGCCAGGTTGCGTCCCCCACCAGTCGCATCCCGGCCAGTTTCGGCGTGGACAGTTCGGTCCGGACGGTGCGGCTATCTCGTTCACCTTGCCAGGTTTGCGTCCGCAAGGAATCAGCCAGACCACGCTCCCAGCCCAGCCGCCAGCGCCACTGCTGTCTCGGCAGCGACTCGAGCCCGCCTCCGTACCGGCGCAAGCGGTATCCGGCGGCTCGATTCGTTCCGGTGACCTCGCTGTCCTCCCACTCCTCCTGGATGAGGAAGGTGGTGGGACGTACACGCCAGAGGTCCCAGCCTGCCCGGTGTTGTTGCCGATTCCGCAACACATCGAGCAGGTCCACTCGATCCACGCTGTTGGCCGTTTCCCACCGCGACTGCCCACTGCCGCCGACCCAGCGCCAGTCGCCGGCGATTGTCGAGCGCGTTGCGGAAAGCGATTCGCCGTGCTCCAGCCGTCCCCACCCGCCCTGGATTCGCAGTGATCGACGCTGATTGCCGAGAGCCCACTGCCCCGTAAACTCGGATTCGCTGTCTTTTTCCTCGAGAAATCCCGGTCGACTGGAACGCCCTCCCAGACCCCAACGATCGAAGCTGAACAGATCCTTCTGGAGTAAAAACGGCCGGAAGCCGGCATCGCGATGTTCGTGCTGCCCGGTGAAGGTGATCCGGCCGAGGGAACGACCCGACCAGGCGATTTCCCGCTCCCCCGAAGCGGTCTTGACCACCCAGGCGGTTCCGTTGTTGTCGGCATCGTCCAGATCCGAGAGCCGGTTCAGATCCTGCCGGCTGCTGTTCCATTCGGCCTGCAGCAACGGATTGTCACGGTCACCCAGGAAGGCGGCGAGAGTGGCCAGGTCCTGGCGCGCGGGTAATGGCAAAGGGCGACCGATGCGATAGCTCCCACCACCCGGGCCCTTGTAACTGAAAACCTTGTTGCCGGTCACCGTGAGGGAGTCGACCCCGTAATCACCGTCACCGGGCCCGAAATAGAAGAAACTGACCTGATAGTCACCGAGGGTGGCATCGTAGATATAGGTTTCCTTGCCGCCAACATCTTCACGTCGGTAAAGGCCGTCACCCGGGGCCACCTGGACCACGCCACCGGTCACCGCCTGCTCGGGGTCATCGCCGGCTGCCGCCAGGACCGCTTCGTCACTGTCGGCCAGTTCCCCGCTGCGGAGTCGCTGGGGATCGTCCTGTTCTTGAATGAACCGAGCGGTGAAGCCGCCGGACAGACCGTTCGCCAGCGGCACGGTGAAATCCACCGCCGCGCCCGCACCGACGACACTGCGGGCATAGGCCCCTTCCCCCTCCTCGAATTCCACCACGATGGTGGACTCGGCCGTGATGAGGCGCCGATAGGTGAAGGTGATGGTGCCGCGCACGTAATCGATGATGTAGTCCCGATCGGCGCCTCGGGTCAACCGCTGGCCGTCGAGGGTCACCTTCTCCGAACCGGCCACGATGAACAGGCCGCCGCCGATCTCGCCGGCGCCGAGTCGGTACGGCCCCTGGTTACTCTCCTGTCCCCGGAGCTGCACGATGCGATACACGCCGCGAGGAGAACCCGCCAGGCCGTCGAATCCCACGTGAGCCGGGGTCACGAGCAGGGAAATACCCTGGAGCTTGCGCCGGTAATTCCCGAAAACAGTGCCGCTGCGCTGGGCGACGAAGTCGCCGAGGGTCGCCTGCCAGGTGGGAGCCCGGAGCTGGACGAGCACCTTGTCCACGTCCCGCAACTCCTCGGTATTGCCCTCGGGCACCACCGGCAGGTTGTCATCGGAGAGTGACGCTTCCACGGCGATATCCGGTGTCAACTGCCCGGCGATGGTCAAGCGGAGGGTCTGATCCACGGTCAACTCACGACGATTGCCCGAGGCGACCCGAATGGATTTGCTGCCGTGAACCAGTAAACCACCCACCGCGGTGGCCTCGGTACCGTACACTTCCCCGTTGCCAGCAAAGCCGCTGGCCAGACCGCTTGAATCCGGCCGGGAAATGATGGCGTGGAGTTCACGATTGGGAGCCAGCACGGCCGGGCAGAACCGATAGTTGAAAACCACCAGCACCTCACCGTCCGACTCCTTGCCGAGGGGACGTAACGGGATCCAGAGACCCTCGCGAGGCCGGAGCCGGAAATCGCGGTGATGTCGCCACACCTGCCCGCCCACCAATGCCTGAAATCCGGTGGTGTCCACAAAAGCGTGGGCCAGCTGCAGGGACACGATCTGTGGTGAGGCCAGGTGATACTCGGTTTCTGCCCGCCAGAGGGGACCGCCAGCCGTCGGCAACGAATCGCTGTCCATTTCACCGCGAGCGGGAGCTGTGAGCAGCAGGATCAGCAGCAGCGGCAGAGCGGCCATTTGACCACGGTCCAACCTCGGCGCCGCAGACGGCCGTTGAATTGACAGTGAGCCCAACCGGCGCTGAGGGGAAACGGGAAGAGAACGCCTTCCCATGCTGGACCTCCCCCGGTGGACTACTCGTACACGATGCGATAGACCAGAATTGCACTGCGTTCACGATCCGCCACCGCCAGCAGATCATCCGGCCCCACGGCCACGTCGATGGGAATCTCCGGCGCTGCGAGCAGGCCGAGATCCGCACCGATGGAGAAGAGGAAGGAAAGACTGCGAGAGTACACATGGACCGAGCGCGCAGCGGGATCCGCCACGAAGACGTTGCCAAACCCATCACAGGCTATTCCCTGCGGAGTGAGGCATGGGTTCTGCAGATCGAACTCGCCGCCGATGACCGTTTCGAAATAGCCGAGTCGACTGTAACGCTGCAATCGTCGGTTCCCACGATCCGCCACCACAAAACCGCCATCCGGCAAGAAGGCGACGCCACTCGGGTCGGAAAACTGTTCCCGGTGGGAGCCAGGTTCGCCGATGGTCTGCCGCAAGCTGAGGAAAGAATCGAGCAACAGGACCTGATTCTCGTTGGCGTCGCAGAACACCACCCGGCCGTCCACATCCACGTCGAAGGCGGTAGGCAAGCGCTCCACCGTGGGATCGAAATGGCTGAAACTGAGCAGGCGGTCCTGGAACACGCCGTTCAGATCGTAGCGCAGCAACAACCGGCTCCCCATGTCCAGCAACAGGATGGAGAATCCGTCCACCCGGACATCCACCGGCCGGTACGGCCGTGATGGTGAGCTGCCGAACAGATACCATTCACCGCCAGCCGGTTCGAGGGCATGGACCCGCCCCCCCTTCTCGTCACAGAAGATCAAGGTGCCGTCACGGGCGTAGGCCAGCCCACCGATCCCCTCGATGGGGTAATACGGCGCCTGGATTTCATTCTCGAAAGCGTAGAGGAAATCGACCCGGATCGGAGTTGTGCCAGGACGTGTTACGTCGTCGGCCGCACTGCCGGATTGGCGACGACTGGCCCCATCGCCAACTCGGCCACCGGCACAGCCGCTGACCAGTACCACTGCCAGCAGAAGCAGCAGCCGGCCGCCACAGAGACGGCATCGGCTGCGGATGCTGGTCAGAATCTGCGGGTGATGACACATTCTGTTCGCGGATTCTGGAGTGAGGGTGACACTTCCATTTCCACCTCGAAGCCGAGAATATTGGTGGTCAACTGGTCGCCGACGCTGTTCTTGACGGCATCGAAGACCGCCACGGCCCGGTTGACGATGGCAAAGAGCGTCATGAAGTCGCGCCGATCATAGGCTCGGTTGGCGTCCGCACGCAGCTCCTGGTAGGTTCGCAGGTGTTCGTTGTTGCGCCACTGCCAGTTGTCCGGATCGGAAACCAATCCGTTCGGTTCCTCCCTGGTGGCGCGGGCCTCGCGACGGATGGACTCGTTGTAGGCATCGTTGTCCATGTAGCGGCCGACATTCTGCCAGTAACGGTCGGTATGATCGCCCGCGGTCCCGGCATAGATACCGGCGTACTCCCGGTAGGTATCGGACCGGTTGTTCCCCATGGTGTCGAAGGTGAAGTAGGAGATCCAGACCGCGGCTTCCATGCCGGCGAAGATGAGTGCCTTCTTGTTGTCACCGTTGTAGAACTGGCCCGCTCCCGGCATCACGAGCGAGAGCAACCCGGCCTTGGCCTTGCGTCCGAGATTGGAGACGCCGCCTTCCCGAGCCTGGCTACTCACGCCGCCGATGGCGCCGCCCTGCTGGGCGGCTGCGTGCCAGGTCGTAGAGGCCTCGGATCCGAACAGGGCGACCTCCACGGCGGTCACCGACGGTTGATCCGCAGCAACCAGCGCCGGCATCAACAGCAGACCGAGTAATAGACTGCAGACAGGGAGTATCCGGCGACTTTCGCAGACTGTGTTCACTTGGCTGATCACGAAAACTCACTCCTCACCTGGGGATGTCAATACGCCACGGATACCGAGAACAGGGCGCCAGTGAATCCGCGTGGTTCGGCCTTCACCGTGACCGGATGACCGGCAATCTTCAACTCCGATTCGGGACCGCCACCGAGCATGCCCTGCAGGTAGGCCACCTGGAAGAGACTGAATACCCGTGTCGCGATATTAAGGTACATAAGTCGATCCCGTTTTGTAAACTGATCGTTGGATTCCTGACGCATGCTGCGGTATATCTCGCGGTGCAGCGACACCTCCGGATGCTGCAGGGCGCTGGGGCCGCTGGGAGGATCGTACCCGTCGATGTTATCCGGATGTGTGAAGTCATCCCAGCCGAACACGAACTGGTCCCACTTGCCGAGGTTCTCGTAGTATTCCCGTTCATCCGCCTCGCGGGTGACCCAGAGAGGCAGATCTCCCAGATCACTCCAGGTATCCGGGAAGAAATCGTGGCCGACCCCGGCGATGGACTCGTCGTGGTATGCATCGTCGAAGGCGCCGGCTAATTTCCCCTCGCTCCAGTGCTCGTCCGCGTAAGCGTAATAGTCGTCACGCAGGTCGTAACCCTTGTCGTGGTAGTGCTTCACACCGACCCAGACCGCCACATCCAGCGCCATCATGAAGTACCCGCGCTTGTGCCCGAGATATACCTCGCCAGCACCCGGCAGGATCAGTGACATCAACATGGCCGTCCCGGTGGCCCGGCTGTAACTTGAGCCCTCGACAGGTTTCTGGCCGGTTGAACCGCCGATCTCGGTCTGCTGGAATTCCTGGAAGGTCAGCCCGCGGGCATCGCTGAAC
>JBDRBC010000131.1:0-22766 GCA_043823125.1 bacterium
CGCCGCATGTACCCGAGGTCGTTGATCTCGAAGCCGGCGGAGCGCCAGGCGTTGTTCATCTCACAGCGTAACGAACTGTTGTTGCTCGTGCGTCGCACGCGCACCGAGGCGGCGTAACCGTTCAAGGTTGTCGCATCCGGATCGAGATTCACGTGGTCGTTGTCGGGTCGCTGGTAATAATGGGCCGGCGAGGTCTGCACCTCGTAGATGGCCTCGGCGCTCCCCTTCAGGTGACTCGCCAGCACGTTGGCGTCGACCCGGAAATTACGATCCAGGAAGTAGTGCGAGAAATCGACGCCGCCGGCGTAGGCCTGGCGGCGCAGGTAGTCGAGGTGCTCGTCCTTGATGTTGCGATGCACCATGGTCACCATGGCGCCGAGCTGGGTATCGCCCTCGCGGAAGTCCTGTTGTACCCGGCCCACGAAGTAGTTCGTCCGTGGTTCCACGGTCTTCTGGCGGCGATTGCCGGCGAGGTCGATCTCGGCTCGTTCCTCGGCGGTGACGCACTCCAACACGCCGATGGACGTGCCGCCGGCGGTCTTGCCGGACAGCTTGAACGCCCCGAGGATGGAGGTGTTGTCCGGCTGGTCCAGCGACTCGTCATCGGTCAGATCGGGCCAGTACGAGGGGCGCTTGCCGATACGGCGGGAGTAGAACAGGTCGTCCTGGGCGAAGTGGCCGCCGGTGATGGCCGGAGCGAGCCGGAACTGGAAGATGTTGTTGCCCTCCACGAAAAACGGCCGCCGTTCGGAGAAGTAGGTCTCGAAGGCGGTGAGATTGACCTCGGACGGATCGGCCTCCACCTGGCCGAAATCGGGATTGATGGTGAAGTCCAGGGTCAGATCGCTGGCGACGCCGATCTTGCCGTCCAGGCCGCCCGTCAGCGCGGACCGGCTGCCGTCCTGGAACGGGTCGCCCTCGATCTTCTCGAACGATTCCGCCTTGGTCACCGCGTACGGCATCAGTTCGACGCGCTGGCTCGGCTTCAGCCCCTGGATACCTCGCAGTTCGCCGAACTGGCTCACCCAGCCGGTGGTGTCCTTGGGGATCCGTTGCCAGGTGGACCGCTCCTCTTCACGATACAACCGGCGCTGCACCTGCAGGCCCCAGGTCTGCAGCTCCTCGCTGCTGAAGCGGAGCTGGCTGAGTGGTATTCGCATCTCGGCGGTCCAGCCTTGATTGTCCATCTGGGTGGCGCCGGCCCAGACCGGATCCCAGCTCCCGTCCCAGTTGCTGCCGTCGTTGGAGATGAACTCGTCGCCGCGGGTGCCGGAGAGGCTGAGGGTGAAGGAGAAGGCGGTGCGGTTGTCGCCGTAACTGTCGATGTTCACCTCCACCCAGTCGCCCGGGAACCAGTCGCGCCGGGCGAGCATGCTGGTGACCTGTTCGGGATCGTCGTGGGCGCGGATGGCGAAATAGAGGGCGTCGTCGTCGTACAGCACCTTGAATTCCGTGGGCTGACTGGGCGGATCGCCGTCGGTGGGGTCGCGCTGGATGAAATCGCCCGACCAATCCACGGCCTCCCACTGGGGATCGTCCACGTGGCCGTCCAGTATCGGGGATCCGTTGGGCAAGCGTTTGGTCTGGTAGATCCGGGTTTCGACCGGGTCGTCTGTCTGGGCAAAGAGCGGGCTTGCTGCGCACAGGAGCAGCAACAGGGGAAGCACGGTAGTTTTCATGGCCTGGTCCATTCACGGGAGAGAAAATGGATAACCTTGAAAGCTGCCGAGGGGGTGCAACCTTCCCGAATGTTAAGGGGTGCGCGGGGGGTAGTACTGGAATTCACCGGGGAAGGTTGCGTCGGATTGCAAAAGACCATGGCCATCGAGACACGACGGAATCAGAACGTGAGTTCGGCACGAATATCAGCCGAGTCTAGCAGCTCGGGGCGGGGCGGCGGCCTGTCGTCGGAGTCTTCAGCTTCCCCGGGGACCAGCGCCTGGATGGCGATCCCGTCCGCTTCCGGCAGACCGAGATCGAGGATCGGCGCCACCGTGACGGTCAGTTCTTCACCGGTAAGGTCGTGGGTGATCCGGACCCGCGGTCTGGCCAGGTCTTTTCCCGCTTCCACCACGATGCCGCGCTCGCCGTTGGTGAGCTGGACCTGGTTGCCGGGCGGATAGATCCCGATGGCGCCGATGAAAGTGGCCAAGGCGGCGGGGTCGAATCCGTTGGGCGCGCCGAGCATGATCTCGTAGGCGCGTCGCGGCGTCACGGCCTTCTTGTACGGCCGCACCGCAGTGAGCGCCTCGAAGACATCACACACGTGCAGCAAAGGTGTCACGGGATCGGTGGCGTACCACGGTTCCACAGCGGGATACCCGGTGCCGTCGGGCCGGAGATGGTGTCCCCAGGCGGCCACCACAGCCAGCGGACTGGAGTCCTTGTTTTCCAGCAGGATCTGGGCTCCCAGAACAGGATGCGTTTCGATGATCCGTCGTTCCTCCGCATCCAGCTGGTCGGGTTTGAAGAGAATCTCGTCGGGAATCCTCGCCTTGCCCACGTCGTGCAGCAACCCGGCGGTGCCGAGTTCTTGCAGATAATCCTGCTCCATACCGAGTCGGTGGCCGAGCTGGACCAGGAACATGGCGACTCGCACCGAATGCCCCACCGTGTAGCTGTCGTAATCGGGATACCGCACCAGTTGCATGATATCCATGAAGTTGCCCCGGGTGGCGTTCAGCAGGCGCTCGCTGATGTTCCGGGTGGAGTCGATGTTCAGGTCGCCGGACTGGTTCACCGTTCCGTGGGCCTCTTCCACCGAGTCGAAGAGGGATTGGTACACCGGCACCAGCGATTCCAGTTCCTCGTCGTTCAGGCCGTTGCCGGCCCAGTTCTCCGTGCCGTCGAAGGCGAACTGGCCGTACCAGGCCTCATCTTCGTACGGGGGCGAGATGTCGATGGTATCGATGCCGTGTTTGGCCAGGAGACGGCTGGCGTTATCCAGACTTTCCACCGGGTCCGTCAACTCCGCGGCCAGCGAAAAGAACCGGCGCACATCGCTGGTAGTGACGCCCTTTTTGAACAGAAAACCACCGCTGTGCAGCATCTGCGCCGTGGCGATGATACGACTGCCGGCGATGGTTGGCCCCACGAGAAAATGTCCGTCGTGGATGAGCCTCCCCTCGGCGACCCCGATGAAGAAGGCCTCCTCGTTACCGTGCTTCAGGTAGTGCTGCAGCTTGGTGATGAAGTTCTCGGCGATGGCCTTCACCTTGGGATGATCGGCGAAGTACATGGTCCGCTGGCTGATGCCGCTGTTCAGAAGAATGACGAGTTCGTCACATTTGATGGCCATGATCAACCGTGCTCCCCGTCTGACGCGTGGGGCTTGCGCCGGTTGATTCGCCACTGTTTCAGTGCTCGCTCGGCCACGGTGCGACACACCGCAGGCCACTGGTGGAAAAGACCGAACTTGCGGTTGCCGAGCACGTCCTCGAGGAACGGGCCGATGGTCGGGTGACCACGTTCGCCGAGGACGGTGATGGCCAACGGCACCCATTCCTCATTGCGTTGCGTGGCCGGCAGTGCGGTCAGCTGTTCCACGAGGATCTGGCTTATCCGATCCAGCAGGGCGGGAATCTCGTCGGAGCCGGCTTCCACTTTCAGGTAGTCAGCCAGAATCTGATGCCAGCTCGATTTGTAGGCCGGCAAGTAGCGAATAATGGCGGCGCCTGGCCAGCTTGGCGGTGTGCGCTGGAGGCCTTTCCAGAGCATGGCGCCGATGACGTCGGCTCGGGACGAGGAGAGCAACGAGGCAAAAACCGGATTGAGCTGCGCGGGTGGGCGGTGAAGCAGCCGTTTGGCCAGGCGACAGTCGCGCAACGCTTCCAGATTCTCCAGCCGTTCGACGCCGGTCGCCAAAACCGTGGCGGGGACCGTGGACACCAGACGGTGGAGCGCATCTACGGTGAGCTCATCGATTTCCAATAGCCCGAGCAGGATCTCATTGACGGCGTGGGGCCAGACCGCCTCGTGGCCGCTGGTGGTTCCGGGGGGGGCACAGCCCACGAGAAACCGGGCCGGAGATTCCGATTCGGTGCGACGACAGTACTGCAACACCGCGGGCAGGATGACATCGACCACGTTGGGCGCCACCCGCTGGCACATGGTGGCGACGCCATTGGACAGTACCGATTGCTCTCGCACGGTGATGACACCCTCCAGGCACGAACGCAGCTCACGGGCGATCCGCTGCTGTACCGCAGGGCTGGGATCGTTGTTCACACTCTCCAGCAGGACCCCCAACCACTCGCCGTTGTCCGGAGGAACCAGGGTCTCCAGGGGATCGACATCGGCGCAGCGGATTCCCAGAAGCGATCGCAATTCGGACAGCGGCAGCTCGTGATCGCCCTCGCTGGAAACATCTTCTTCGGCGCAGAGCAATGAATCCGCGGAGGGCGATTCCTGTCGGGCCTGACGCAGGACACTCAGCATCAGCTCTACCGACTGCTCGTTTTCCGACAGCGCCAGGGCCTTCTCCGCCATGCCGAACAGGTCGTTGAGCCCCTCGCCGAGCTGTCCCCGGGAACTGGCCTGGCGCAAGGCGTGCTGGATGGCGTGCACGCCGAGGTCGAGCACCTCTTTGAGGGAGCGGGTGAACTTTCCAGGAACAGTTTTTGTGGCAGGCTGGTGTCGGTCGAGTTGATCGGCCACTCGGGCGAAAACCTTCTCCACCAGCTCTTTGCAGGACGCCCGGGTTGTCGGATCGAGGTCGAGGTTCTCCAGACCGTTCAGGGCGCTTTCCACCGCCGCCCTGATCTGCTCGTGGTTTGTCGCGGGTCCAAGCCGGTCCGGTGTCCGCTGGCCGAATTCGCGGAGCACGGCCCGGGTCGATACCGGCAACCGGGAAAAGTCGAACATCTCGAAACCGTGCGAGACCTTGGCCTTGTGGCGCGCCTGCAGCAAGACGCTCGTGAACTGGTGCAAGTCTTCCGTATCGGCCAGGATGTCGATCTCGAGCCGGATGATACCGAGAGTTTCGAGAATGTCGTGAGTCCGCTTGACCCCTTGCTGCTCGCTGTCCAGCAGTCGTCCATGGACCAGCAGGCCGTCCTGACACCCTTCGATGCAGAGGGTGGGTTTGCCGCGCAGCAGATGACGGGTGGTGTCCTTGAAGGCGCGGGCCACCTCGACACAGCGCGCGTGTTTCGCCGGGTAGTACGGCACGATGTTGAACAGTTTGTCCAGACTGGCCATGGTTGCCGCCAGCTCACTGACCTGGGACGACGTCAACGCCTCCATGCCGGTGAGGATGGCCAGGCTGTCCCCTCCACGCTTCATCAATACTCAGGCTCCGCTGGTCTTGAGTGGCCGAATATCTCCTCGTACCACTATCGGCAGGCGGAGCGGAAGGCTTAGTGCGTGGTTGGAAGGAATCGTCCTGGCGGATCGGCCCGGGCGCCGTCATAATTGGACCGTTCGTCTTACCCTGACAATTTTATAAATCGAGGTTTTCGTGGATATGATAGAACAACTGGCCGAACTGGCTCTGGCCAGCCGGCTCAAGCGACTCAGCGAACGGTTATTGAAGGACGTCTCCGATATCTACCAGGAACTGGGTGTGGCTTTCAAAGCGCGCTGGTTTCCCGTGCTTTATACCCTGGGGCAGGATTCCCCACAGCCGATCACCGGACTCGCGCAGCATCTTGGTCTCTCGCACCCCGCCATCAATCAGATAGCGGCGCAGATGCTGCGGGGGGGGGTGCTCGAGGAGGCGCGTGACGGCCAGGATCACCGCCGCCGGCTGCTGAGCCTGTCGCCCAGGGGCCGTGATATCTACGACCAGCTGGTGCCGATCTGGCGCGAGGTCCGGGCGGCCAACGAGGAACTGCTCGTGGAGACCCGGGTCGATCTACTCGGCGATCTGGCCCGGATCGAACGTGCCCTCGACCAGCGTCCCATGCGGGATCGGGTACGCGACCGGTTGCAGCTGCCCAGCATCACTCGGCTGGAAATCGAGGATTACCGCCCCGCCTACAAGAAACACTTCCGTACCCTGAACGAGCAGTGGCTCCAGCAGTACTTCACCCTGGAGGACCGGGACATCCGGCTTCTGGCCGATCCCAACGGCCGAATCATCAAGAAGGGCGGCGCCATCCTCTTTGCGCTCTTCGATGGGCAAGTCGTGGGCACCTGTGCGCTGCTCAGACACCGGGACACTGTGTTCGAGCTGGCCAAGATGGCGGTGGTCGAGGAATTCCAGCGTCAGGGAATCGGCCGTGCCCTGGCCGAGGCGGTCATCGAGCGTTCGCGGGGCCTGGGCGCCGAGTATCTCTATCTGCAGACCAGTCCCAAGTTGAAGGCGGCGGGGAAACTGTATCGTCGCCTCGGGTTCCGCCGGGTGAAGAAACATCCGCTGCCGGGTGATGAGTACTGTCGTTGCACCCATGTCTTGCGACTGGATCTGTTTAAAACTTCGGCGCGTGGTGACTGAATTGAGCCGGAATCCGGTAGACTCTGGCTGGAAACGGCTCCCAGCGGTATCTTGAGCGATGTTGTCTCGTCACTGATTCCGCACCGTCACGGCGGTGATTTCCCGGAGCGTAATCATGCCGAAACGAAACGATCCCCAGCTTGATCGACGTGAGTTCATGAAGTTGTCGACCTGCCTCGGCAGTGGCGCCCTGACGGCTGGATTGCTCGGACGGGTGGCCCGGGCGGATGATCCCGAGGCCCCGGAGGAGGCGCATCTACGCATGTGGATCAACACCCTGGTGGAGCGTCTGGACCGGGGTGAGAACTGTCAGGATGCGTTGCTGGGGTGTGGTGAAGCGTGTGCGCTGGAGCACGGGCTGGACGAGGCGGCGAAGAAGTTACGGGCCGATCTACCGGCGGACGCCGACGTCGAGGATATTCTCGCCCTCATGCGCGAGCGGCATATCGGTGGTGATCGTCTGGAACTGGACGGCAACGTCATCACCTGCACCTACGATCGGTGCTACTGTCCCATCCGCAAGAAAGGCTGGGTCGATTCACCAGCTTTCTGTAGTTGCACCAAAGGTTGGATCCTGACGGTGTTCACGGCCTGCTTCCAGCGGCCTCTGGAAGTGGAGCTGGTCCAGGCCATCGGTCGTGGTGATCCGGTCTGCCGGGTGCGGGTGACGCTGGGGTGAGCCGAGAGGGTGTCTCTTCGGACAGCGATCGAGTTATCTGAATTTCGGTAAATCTGATTATTTATGCGGGTTTTTTTAGGTGATTCACTCGTGGCTTATTATTGATATCGCCCTGTTTTTTTAAGAATAATTCAATAACTGTCACAAATAGATCGGAATAACCGGCGTATCTCTCCACATGGTAATTGACAAAAAAGTCGCTGGCCTGGATAATGGTGATGCTCACAATTCCCTTACATTTCCCGTTTCATACGAAGGGAGTAAACGATGCGCACAAGACTAATGATCGTGTTCATCGCCTTGCTCGTGGTTTTGCTCGCCATGCCGTGTTTCGCCGGAAAGCGGATCGAACCGCAGACCACCGGGCAATTCGCCCATGGGCACTACAACCTCGGTGTGCGTGACATCACGGTGTGGTGTCAAGCTCCCGATCTCGTGAACTGGGCCAAGCTGGCCAGCCAGATCGACACAGCCTACCCGTTCGACGCCGGGTGCGCAGACGACTACCCGTCCGCCACTGACTATGCCGTGACCCACATCGAGTGGTGGGGCGGGCAGTGGAATTACGCCGGATATCCGGGCGCCCTGCCGGCTTGCGGTCCGGACTACTTCGTCATCACCTTCTATGCCCATGATGGCGGGTGCCTGCCGCCGGATCCCGCTCCCACGGCTCCGGATTACAACCCGAATAACTACCTGTACCAGGAGATTCTCTACACCTGGAACGAGAACATCCTGGATAGCGTCTATCACATCGTGGAGTACAGCGCCGACATCGGCCCGGTGCTGCAGGATGCTGGTGCACTGTACTGGGTGGAGATCCAGGCCGGGATGATCTTCGGTAATTGTGGACAGTGGGGCTGGCTGAACAGCCCCGATGCCTGGAACTGCCGCATCGCCCGCGGTTTCCCGCTGCTGGGCAGCGCCTACTGGTACGGCGATGTCGATTACCAGGGTACGGCTTTCTGCCTGTACAGCGATCAGTCGGTTGATACCGAAGAAGCGACCTGGGGCCAGGTGAAGTCCATTTACCGGTAATCCGGGTTCGTTGATTCTTGAGGCAGGGGAGGATTCCTCCCCTGCCTTTTCTTTGTCACCGCGTGGTAGGGAAGATGGCAGGGTCGGCATCGGTATCCACCAGCCCATCCCCATCGTTATCGAAACCGTCGCCGGCGAGCTCACGCATGATACCGCCGCTCTCCAGGAAATCAGGATCCAGATTGGCCGGTAGGTAACGAACAGCCAGGTTCGCCAGTTCGGTTTTGTCGCAACCGGACTCCCAGAGGCGGAATTCCAGGTTGGCCAGTACCGTCTGCGCCGTAACCTGCCGATGTCGGAGGTCAGCGAGTCTTGCTATCAGATCCCGCACCGTGGGGTGGTTAATAGTATCCGACCGTTCGGATACTGCTCGACAGCCGGCGCGCCAGGCAAGCAGTTCCGTGGCCGCTGCCTGAGCAGTCAACGTCAGGTGGGCGAGCCGGGTCGCCGAGGCTCGGCCCGATTCGTAGCAGTAAGCCAGCAATCCGTTCCAGCACGGATCGGCGGCCCGGTCAGCGATCAACTGATCGCACTTGCTGGTGTAAGTGAAGAAACGGTTCGCGGCTGTCTGGCCCTGGCTGAAAAGATCGGCCAGATGGGAACGGGCGTCGAGCAATCGTTCCGGGTCACATCCCGCGGCCGGTTCCGCAGCCGCGATCAATGTTTCGATGGCGTCGTCGAGGTCCTGCCCACCCGGCCGTTCCGCCTCCACCGTGCCCGCGGCGGACACGGACAGCTGCTGAAACCTGGCCACCACCGAGTAGATACCGGGTTCGCCGGCGGTGAAAACCGCACCGGGAGCGCCAGCGAAGGTGGCCCGGTCGGTCACGATCTCGAACCGCTCATCGGCGAAGAGTGCACCCAGGAAAAAGATCACCGGTTGCCCCTCCTTGACCGTGGCCGACTCGGGGATCAGGGTCAGGTTCACGACAGACGTTGGGGGACTGCTTGCCTGGTCGGTGGCCACTGCCGGCTCGTCGGCCAAACTCGCGGCAGGCAACATCAGGATCAGCACTCCCCGGATTCCCGGGACGAGTTTGCGGAAGTGATGCCGGATTGTCGGGAACACGTCGGTCTCCTCCAGTGACCAGGCGGTCAGTTGTGTCGGTACCGGACGCCCAGGAAGGCGGTGAACCGGTCGTTGTCGAAAATAAATGCCGGCTCGACACTCGTCTGTGCTGACTGGTCGGTGGCGATCCGGTAGTACCGGACCCGGGCGAACATCTCCAGGGCCCGGGAAAGTGGTTTCGAGGCTTCCAGGTAGTACTGCAACGCCGTGGGATGATGGGTGGCGATGCCGGTCTTTTCCGCCACGAGAACAGGATCGTCCACGGTTCCGCTGTTGACGAGGGTGAGTTCGTCGCTGACCACGAATCCGTATTCGTATGAGGCGTTCAGGGTGAGCCGGATGTCGGCGAATATATCGAGATCGCCGGTGGCGGCGGCGCCCAGCCGGAACAGGTTGCCGTCCCTTTCGATGGCGTCGTCGCCCTTCTGGAGCGCGAGATGGAGTCCGGCCGTGGGGCCGATCCGGATCCCGCCATACACGAGCCCCAGAAAACCGCGGACATCGACGGTGTACGGTCGCGGCGGCGCCGGTCCGTCCACACTGCCGGGATCGTGCCAGGCCCGGGCGTAGAATGACAGACTGCGGAAAAAGTGCCGCCGGATTCCATCGAGATCACACCGCAGATCGGTGAAGTTATTGTCGGGTGCGTTGGTGAAGAAGTAACTGTACAGCGACAGGTCTGTCCGCCCGCCCGCTGGTCCCGGACGAACGTGGCGATGACGCCACCGGACCTGGATATAGGTGGCGGTCTCGTTCTCGAGGAACTCCTTGTAATTCAGGCCGATCCAGTTGTCAAGCCGGGCCTCACCGTCACGGGTTTCGCTGCTGAGCAACAGTTCGGCGCGCCCGAAGCTCCGGTGGACCATCCACTCGCTGTCGTGGACGAAGGATTCATACCGGCCGCAAATGGTGGTGTGACCGGCATCCCCCCGTCGGGGATAACTGACCGACGGCACGAGCTGGCGGAACCGGTGGAAGATCGTGTCGCTCCACTCGAGATTGGACTGGAAGCGATACTGCAGGCTGGCGCGCCGACTCAGCTGAAAGTCGGCCGCCGCGTCGAGACGGTGACTGGTGTAGTCGTTGGTGTCGTCGACCCGGTAGGCCTGGTTGGTGAACCTGTAGCCGAGACGGTACGATTTGTCGGCGCCCGGGTCGATGGCGGCGTGGGTGGCGAGGGTGATCCGCTGCAGATCGTTCAAATCAGCCTGAGTATTCCGATAATCGCTGAACTGATAGAACGAAAGGTCGGCCACGTACCGATTGCCCGTCGGAGGCGCGTGGCGGAAACCGACACCGCCGGTGATTGTCTGGTAGTTTGTCCGGCTCACCGCCTGACGATTGGCGAAGTGGAACTCGGCTGACGAGTCGGGGCCGAGCGGCAGCTCACCCACGAGGGTGAGGTTCGCCACCGATTTCTCGACCTGTTCGGAACCGCTCTCGGCACGATCGATACCGTAGCGAGTCTGACCGAAAGTCAACTCGGCTCGCCCCTGGAGGTCCTTGCCAAGTGGTTCTGCCGGGTCGGGTCTCTCCTGTCCGGCCAGAAAACGGGCGCCGAAATAGCGGGCCTGCTGAGAGTGCTGCTCGTTCCGGGCGCGAGTGGCCAGCAGGGCCAACAAGCAGTCTGCGGGTGGCGGCGCGCCGTCGGGTTGCTGCGGCGATGGGGAGTATCGCGCCCAGATGGTCTCGGACCGTTGCTGCAGCGAGTCGATGCGGGCGAGAATCGTCCCGGCTGCTTCGATATGGTCACGCAGCTCTTGCCGCTGGATCCCGGGGAAGGCGGTAACGCTGGCGGCACGATCGCGGAAGACTTGCACGCAGTCCTCGTCGATCCAGCCGCTCCGGCCGTCTTCCAGCCGGATGTGGTACATGAAGTCGACCTGTTCGATCACCGTGAATTCGTCATGCATCCACGCCGTCGAGATGAGACGCGAGTTTTCGTCCCTGGTTTCGCGCACCTGGCAGCTGGCGGTGATGAGCTTGACCTTGTCTGTCTGGTCGGGGGTGGATTCGGTCTCGGCGGTGTAGCTTTCGGTGGCGTCTCCGGTCATGATATCGAGCAGCGCCAGCAGGGCGAGCAGCTCTCGCTGTAGATCATCGGTCACCTGCTGCAGGGTGACTTGATCCTGTTCGCAGTCGGTGGCCGCCAGCGCGGGGGTGCAGAATACACCGCCGCCAATCCCGACCAGCAAGCTACACACGGCGATGACAGGAATTCGAGCGACGGCTCGATGACACAATCTAGCTCTCCCTGCGCAGGCGGTAATACCTCCGCTTCCCCATCCTGATCAACACGCCGTCCTCCGGGATATCCGCCTGGGCGTTGCTGTCGCTCACCGGTTCTTGTTCCACGTAAAATCCGCCCTGGGTCATCAGTCGGCGAATCTCGCCCTTGGATTTGCTCAGGCCGAGTCCGGCGCAGATGTCCACCCAGGTGGCGTCGAGCAGCTCGGGCGGCACCGTCACTTCCGGCACCTCGGCGGGCGCTTCCTTGCGCTGGACGACCTGCTGGAATTTCTGCTCGGCCTCGCGGGCGGCCTCCTCGCCGTGATACTGCAGCACGAGGTTGAAGGCCAGCCGCTTCTTGATGGCCATGGGGCTCTCGCCGACGCCGAGCTGTGCCACCATCTCGTCGATTTCCTGGTGGGGCAGGGAACTGGTCAACTCGAGGTATTCGCGGATGTACGGGTCCGCTATCCGCATGGTCTTGCCGTACATGTCGAACGGATCGTCCTGGATGTTGATGGTATTGCCGTAGCTCTTGGACATCTTGCGCCCGTCGGTGCCGATGATGAGCGGGTTGGTGATCATCACGTGTGGCGTGCTGCCGAAGTGATCCTGGATGGTGCGGCCGGACAGCATGTTGAAGTGCTGGTCGTATGCCCCCACCTGGACATCGCACTCCAGGGCGTGGGCATCGTACCCTTGCATGAGGGTGTAGAGCGCCTCGTGGAAACGAAGCGACTCCCCCTTCTCCATCCGCTGCTGGAAATCCCGTCGCGCGATGACCTGTTTCAGCGGGAAGAAACTCGCCAGCTTGATGATGTCCGCGAAACTCAACTTCGCCAGCCACTCACCGTTATGGCGGACCTCGGTCCGTTCCGGGTCGAGGATCCGAAAGGCCTGGTCCTTGAAGGTTTTGGCGTTCTCCAGGACCTGCTCGTGAGTGAGCAGCGTCCGCTCGGTGTCCCGACCGCTCGGATCGCCGATGGTGGCCGTGTAGTCGCCGATGAGAAAGATGACGTCGTGCCCCAGCTCCTGGAACTTGCGCAGTTTCTGCAACGGCACGAAGTGGCCCACGTGCAGCTCCGTACTGGTGGGATCGACACCCAGATAGACCCGGAGTGGCCGGCCCAGCTTCAGCTTCTCCCGGAGTTCCGCCTGCATCTGTGTTCGCAGGCTCGGCTGATCCTCCTCGCCGGAGTCGCTGCTGTCGTCTGCTGCCCAGTCCTCGGCCTCATCGGCAAATCGGGTGGCGCGCATGAGAATGGCGAGCTGCTCGTCCACGGAGAGATTACCGGTTCCCGGGCCGTGTTCCCTTGGATCCAAGACTTGTCCTTTCGTCTGCTTACCGGGTGGGTCCGTCTGGCGCAGAAGTCACGATTCTACCATATCGACGAGGGGCGTCCCACGCCGGATTGATTCGCCGATCCGGTACCGTAAGGCGCTGGTCCGGTAATTGCAAGGTGCTGATGAGGAGAATGATGCCGCGAGGCGGCGAGTCACCACGATGTGGTGGCGGAGGACCGTATCGGGCGCATCAATACGCAAGAATCGACCACTCCTTTCAATTGTGCCGCAGACAATACCAGGAGCGAATAATGACCCGTTGTCAGATTGTTCACCGGGATGGGCAACTTGAGAGCCAGTCCCTGGCCCAGGTGGCTGTTGATCGTGGTGAGGCGCTGTTTGCCAACGGAGATATCGAAGCGGCACTGGCCGAGTTCCAGCGGGCTCTGGCCGTGGCGCCCGGTTATGCGCCGGCCCACAACAACATCGGGGTGGTCCATTTCCAGCGTGGCGAGGTTCTGCAGGCCGTCGAACAGTTCGAACTGGCCATGGCCAGCGCTCCCACCGAGAGGACCACGCTGCTCAACCTCGCCCAGGCATGCTGTCAGCTCCAGTTACCCGATCGCGCCCGGCAACATCTGACCGATTACCTGGAGGCCGTGCCCGACGACGAAGAGGCGCGAGCCCTGCTGGTCATGGCCGAAAAGGCGGCCGGGGCGACGAACATCGTGGGGTCCGTTCACACCGAGCCCGCCACGGTAGAACCCGCTCACACCGACTCGGGTTGTGCCGAATCCACGCCGGCGCCAGCAGTGGCCGTGACGGCGCCGACTCCGCCCCGGGGTTCGTCGCGTTTTCTCGAACTGCTCGAGATCTCGGCCGCGATGGAGGCCGAACCGGCGGTTTTTATCGTCGGCGCCCAGCGTAGCGGCACCAGTGTGCTGTACCGAACCTTGCAGCAGCACTCGGCTTTTCGTCCCGCACAGGAGAACCTGGTGGAGACCCAGCTGTTCATGCACCCGTTCCGCTCGTACCTCTACGGCCCCGAAGAACGGCTCGGGCCGAGGATGCTGGGCTACCTGCTCAAGCAGGAAGATCTCTACGCGCAGTTCCTCGAGAGCATCCAGGACATCCAGGTCTACCACCGTTCCCTCGACATCCGGCAGATCGAGGCGCCGCCGGAGTTGCGACGGGAGCTTTGGTTCTCCGGTCTGCATCATCTGGTGGCCCGGAGTTACTTCCATTTCGCCCAGCAAGCGCGACAGGGGCGGCGCATTCTGGAGAAGACCCCCGGCGCGGTGGGGCGCATCCCGGAAATCCTCTGGACCTTCCCCAATGCCAAGACCGTGTTCATCTACCGCCAGCCGGTGGAAGTCTTCAGCTCCTATCGCAAGCGGTTGGCCCTGGAACGCGAGGCGGGCAAACCGGAGAACGAACTGCAGTGGCTCCAGTTCTCTGCCCGGGAGTTCTGTGATAAGTACCGGCAGCTCATGCAGAGTGCGTACACCAGCTGGCGACAGTTTCCGTCGCAGGTGTATCTCGTCAGTTACGCCGAGTTGACCCGAGAGCCGGAACGGTTGCTCCGGCAACTGTGCGACTTCCTGGGTGAACGGTTCGAGGACGGTATGCTCGAGGAGCGGTCCGCGAATCCGGCCCGCTGGAAGATCGATCCCCACCTTTACGGGAAGCTGGTGATCCGGACCAAGAACTGGGCGGATCATATTTCCCGGGAAGAAGCCGAATTCATCGAGTCCGAGCTGGCGTCGTTGATTCAGGAAATGGGTATGGAGTCGGTGCTGGTGCAGGATTAACACTGCCGTCGAATCCTGCCTTCGAGACCTTTTCTCGCAACCAACTTTCCTTGAAATCGTGTTACAAGCCGCCCCCGCTGAATAACCCCTGCAGCGGTGGGGTATCGGATCCGTTTGGATCTACCGGCAGGTATCGAGTTCCGCGCTCGAAAATTCAGGAGGAGTCTAGCATGCCATTCACGCCAGCGTCTGCCGGTCCCACGCGACCGGCCTCGCGAATTCCGCTGATTCTGTTGTTCACCCTGATCTGTTGCCCGTTTCTCTGGGGAGCGGCCGCCGCCACGGCCGCCCAGGAGGAGTTCGTGGACGGAGTACTCCACGTCAAGAACTCCGCTGCTCCCTCCGGTGGGATTGAAACCTTGACCCTGGAGCAGATGTGGCAAGTCGGCGGTGAGGATGACGATGACTTCATGTTCGGCCTCATCTCCCAGGCTCTCGTCGATGACGAGAACAACGTCTATCTACTCGATTCGCAGCTCAACGAGGTCACGGTGGTCTCGCCCGCAGGCGAGTTCCTGCGGACCGTCGGTCGTGAGGGCGAGGGCCCCGGCGAGTTCCGCATGGCCTTCGACATGGTCTTCATGCCCGACGGGAGTCTCGGGGTAGCGCAGGTGTTCCCGGGCAAGCTGGTGCAGCTCAACCTCGACGGGTCGCCCGCCGGCGAGTTCCGGCCCAATCTGGGTGAAGCCACCCAGGGTGGATTCATGGTACTCGTGAACTGTATCAGCGCCGGCGGCAATCTTATCCTGACCGGCATCGACATGACCTTCAACCAGCAAGAACTCACCCAGACCCGTCGCTATTTCCTCAAGAGCTTTAACTCTGCAGGCACGCCGCTCACGCACTTTCACGGCACGGAGATCGTGTGGAACTTCAACGATTTCACCCTGAAGGAGATCGAGACCGACTATCTCTGGGGCCGGGTCGACGTGGGGACCGACGGACGGGTGGTGGCGGCCGCGCCCCGGCAGGGCTACGAGTTGACCGTCTTCAATCCGGACGGCAGCATCGACCGGATCATCGAGCGCGATTACGAGTCGTGGCCGCGTAACGACAAGGCCACGGGCCGGGCCAACGCCATGATGAATGGTCAACTGCGCCAGATGCCGCCCGGCACAGAAGTGGAGCTCGAGGATTACGAGGCCGATATCGTCACCGTGTTCGTCCGTGACGACGGCACCGTCTGGGTCCAGACCAGTCGCGCCGTCTGGGATCCCAAGCCCGGTGTGTTCACCACGTTCGATGTCTTCAATCCCAAGGGCGAGTTCATCAAGCAGGTGGATGTGGTGGCGGACGGCAACGCGGCGGATGATGCGCTGCTCCTCGCCGCCAACGATCTGGTCATCCACATCTCTGGTTGGCAGGACGGCTTCGTCCAGCTCATGGGTGGGGTCATGGAAGAGGACGAGAGCGGAGAAGAGGCCGCGCCCATGGCGGTGACCTGTTTCCGGATGGGTAAGTAGCGCTCCGGCTCAGAGCACCTATAGCTGAAATCAAGGGGCGGATCGGCAACTGTCGGTCCGCCCTTGTTGTGTCCGTTTCCAGCTCTTCGGCATTTCGAGTCAATCAAGGCTAAAGGCGTTCTCGTTTTGCACGAATCTACCAATAAGACAGGAATTATTCGCTCCTGTATATGTCGCCACCGGCGCCGGAAACTTCTGTTCCGGC
Organism: bacterium; assembly: GCA_043823125.1. Classification (GTDB taxonomy): domain Bacteria; phylum Krumholzibacteriota; class Krumholzibacteriia; order LZORAL124-64-63; family LZORAL124-64-63; genus JBDRBC01. The sequence continues at coordinate 16,215 of JBDRBC010000131.1, forward strand.
GACCGGGCGATGGCACTGCATGGCCACGACAAGGGAATCGATAGTGGTACGCCAAGCGGATCCCCCGCCGCCGAGAAACGTGTCCGGACTTCGGGTCTGGTGTGCCGTTGTTGATGGGTGTGGACGTTCCTGGCTGCGATGCAGCCTGGTGCTGTTGCTGTTGCATGTGCTGGCTCCTACCGCCTCCGCCCTCGATCCCCACAAGAATCTCACGCAGTTCCTGCACAACGAATGGCAGATCGAGGATGGGCTGCCCCAGGCCTCGGTGCAGGCCATCGTCCAGACCGGCGACGGCTACCTCTGGCTGGGCACCCAGGAGGGGATCGTCCGCTTCGATGGCGTCGACTTCACGGTGTTCGATACGCGCAATAACGAGGGGATCGGCCACAACAGTATCCAGGCGTTGCTCGAAAGTCGGGATGGGAGTCTCTGGGCGGGCACCATCTGTGGTCTGACGCACCGGGAGGATGGCCGTTTCGTCACCTATACCACGGCGGACGGCATGAGCCACAACCTGGTGCGCTCGCTCCATGAAGACCAACAGGGGACCCTCTGGTTGGGGACGGATGGCGGCGGGCTGAACTGGTGGCAGAACGGCGAATTCAGGGTGATCGGCACCTCGGAAGGGCTCCACGATCCGTTCGTCTTCTCCCTTGGCGAAACCGTCGACGGCGATCTGCTGGTGGGCACGAGCCGCGGTATCTGTCTCATCCGCCACCGCACCGTGCACCAGTTCGAGCAGCCGGCGGCGCTGGCGGTCTCGACGGTGTACGCCATGCTGCTCGACTCGCAGGGGCGACAATGGTTCGGCAGTGATGCGGGCCTGTTCCGTCTCGCTGACGGGAAATGGTCACAACTGACCGTCGCCGACGGCCTGCCCAGCGACCAGATCCGGTGTCTCCGGGAAGATCAGAACGGCAGTATCTGGATCGGCACCTACGGGGGAGGCTTCTGCCGCTGGCATGGCGGGACGATGTCGATCTTCGGGGTGGCCGAGGGCTTGACCCACAACGTGGTCCTGGCCATCCACGAGGATCTCGAGGGCAGCATCTGGGTCGGCACCTACGCCGGCGGTCTGAACGCCTTGATGGAGGGAAAGTTCACGGTCTATTCCGTATCGGAGGGGCTGTGCGACGATGTGATCCGACCCATCTACGAAGCTCGGGACGGGAGTATCTGGATCGGCACCAACGGCGGGGGCATGAGTCGTCTGCAGGAGGGTGAGATCACCAGCTTCAACACCGAAGACGGGTTGGCGCACGACCTGGTGCGCGCCTTCTGCGAGGACAACCAGGGCAACCTGTGGATCGGCACCGGCGGTGGCGGACTCAGCCGCTATCGTGATGGGGAATTCACCAATTTCAATTCCGGGGATGGCCTGTCCACCGACCACATCTACGCCATGACTCTGGCGCCGGACGGCTCCATCTGGTGCGGCGGTCTCAACGGCTGCGTGATCAAGATCGAGGACGGCATTCCCAGGTCGGTTGACTTGACCAACATCCTCGGCACTGGCGCCATCCGCAACCTGCACGTCGATGCGGACGGCACCCTCTGGCTCGCTTCCAGCAACGGTCTCGGCCAGTTGCAGGACGGAGATTGCCGCCGCTTCACCACCATCGACGGTCTGTCCCACGACTTCGCCTATACCTTGCATGAAGACGCTGAAGGCATCCTCTGGATCGGGACCTTCGGTGGCGGCCTCAATCGCTACCAGGATGGCGAGTTCGTCTCGTTCTCCACAGGCGACGGCCTGTACGACGACGTGATCTTCCGGATTCTCGAAGATGACGCCGGCCGGCTCTGGATGACCTGCAATCGCGGCGTCTTCCGGGTGGACAAGAGCGAACTCGAGGCCTATGCCCGCGGAGAGATCGACCGGCTGCACAGCGTGACGTACGGCACCGCCGACGGCATGAAGAGCCGGGAGTGCAACGGCAGCGCGCAACCGGCCGGGACTCGCACCCGGGACGGCCGGCTCTGGTTCCCGACCATCAAGGGCATCGCCGTCATCGATCCCGCCGAGATCAACCTGTTCCAGCACGTGCCGCCGGTGGTGATCCAGCAGGTCGTCGTGGACGGGAACGATATCACCGATCAAGAGAATCGGACCTTGCCACCCGGCGAGGGTGACCTCGAATTCCACTACGCCGGCCTCAGTTTCCTGGCGCCTCAGAAGATCCGGTTCTTCTACAAGCTGGAGGGATTCGACGAGGACTGGACCGACGCCGGCACCCGGCGCGTGGCTTATTACACGAACATCCCGCCCGGGCGGTACACCTTCCTGGTGAAAGCCTGCAATCACGACGGTATCTGGAACGAGGCCGGGGACACCATCGCCTTCCAGCTCCGTCCCCATTTCCACCAGACCTTCTGGTTCTACGCCTTGTGCGGTCTGGGTGTCATCTTGCTGGCCGGGGCCCTGTATATGTTGCGGGTGCGCCAGCTCAAACTCCGCGCCTTCGAGTTGATGCAACAGGTCCACGAACGAACCCGCGAACTCCACCAGGCGCGGGAAGAGGCGTTGCGGGCCTCCCAGTTCAAATCCGATTTCCTGGCCAACATGAGCCACGAGATCCGGACGCCGCTCAACGGCATCGTCGGCATGATCAGTCTGATGGAGAACACCGAACTGGTCACGGAGCAACGCGATTACCTGGACACCATCACTCACAGCAGCGGTGCGTTGCTGACCATCATCAACGACATCCTCGACTTCTCCAAGATCGAGGCCGGGAAGTTGACCCTCGAGCAGCACGACTTCGATCTGGTGGACTGCGTGCACGAAACCGTGAATCTGCTGGCGCAAGCAACCCACGCCAAGGGGCTGGAACTGGTGGTGGACCTGGCGCCGGAGATCCCGACGGCGGTTTGCGGCGATCCGGTCCGTCTGCGGCAGATCGTGACCAACCTGCTGGGCAACGCCGTCAAGTTCACGGAAGCCGGCGAGATTGTCGTGAGTGGAGAACTGGAGTCCAGCACGGACACTGAACTCAGGTTACGCTTCAGCGTCCGCGACACCGGCATCGGCATCGCTCCGGAGGCAGCCGCCAAGCTGTTCCAGGCCTTCACCCAGGTGGACGGTTCCACGGCGCGGAAGTATGGCGGCACCGGGTTGGGCCTGTCCATCTGTCGGCGGCTCGTGAACATGATGGGCGGGGAGATAGAACTCGAGAGTTTACCGGGCGCGGGCAGCACCTTCAGCTTCTCCATCGTCCTGGGCCGGCAGGAACCGCGAGACGAGCTGGCGCCGGACAAAGAGGCGCCGGACAGCCAGCAATGTACCGGTGGCCAACCAGACACGGTCGACGTTCTGTCACCGGCGCTGGTGCGGTGTCGTGAGGTTCTGCTAGTGGATCGGAACGACGCGACGCGCCGTGCGGTCTCCCGGCAACTCACCCATCACGGACTGCGGGTTCTGGAACAGACCACCATCGCCGAAGCCAGCAACATCGTCCGCGAGGATACCGAGCGGCGGCTGGCGTTGATATTGGTCTCGAGTCGGATCGCCACCGGCGACCCGTACGGTTTGCGCCATCCGGTGGCAGCGGCCATCTCGGGCGACGGACCGCCACTGCTGTTCCTCACCCCTCTTGGTGAGCAGCCGCCTTTTCCGGCAGACACCACGGCCATTGCCTCCCTCGCCAAGCCGGTTCATCGGCGGCAGTTGCGGCAGCAGGTCGGTCTGGCTCTGGGGATTACCGCAGCGGAAACCGAGGACAGTTCACCGTCCACCGGCCGGGCCGGGTCCCCGGCGGAGGATGGAAGCGAGGCCGCATCGTCGTCCCGGCCGCGACTCCTCGTGGTGGAAGACAATCCGGTCAATCGGAAAGTGGCCAAGCTGATGCTCGAATCCCTCGGGTGCCAGGTGGATCTGGCCCGTGATGGCGCCATGGGCGTCCAGGAGGCGTTGGCCCGTCCGTACGACCTCATCCTCATGGACGTGCAGATGCCGGAGATGGACGGCTACGAGGCGACGCAGCATATCCGGGCGCAGGAACCGGCCGACGAGCGGGTTCCCATCGTCGCCATGACCGCCAACGCCATGCCCCACCACCGCACCGAATGCCTGGCGGCCGGCATGGACGATTATCTCGCCAAGCCGCTCCGTTCGGAACAGTTCGCAGACATGCTCGAGAAGTGGTTGCCGAAGCCGGTCACTGCCTGATTTCCCGCCCGCTCATCCGGACTTCACGCCGAGGGTGGACAGTCGCTGGTTGTGCCGCTGAACCCGCTGCTGAAAGTCCTCGAAATCCTTGCCGCCGGGCGCACTCCAGAGACACTCCGCCATGGCGAGCAGGCGGGGGAACAGCTTGCCGTCAATGGTCTCCTGCGGCGCGCGCTCGGTCCACAGGCACGCCTCGCCACCCAGGATATGGCGCCGCTGGTCCGCGGTGAGTCCGGGCGGCACCGGATCGAAGCCGTAGACCTTTCGGAGATCGGTGACACTGACGTCGTAATCGAAGTAGGCGTGACTGGTGGGGGAGACGATGGCGTCGTGACCAGCCCTGGCGGCGGCCACGGCACCCTCCAGTCCACGCCACGACTGCACGGCGGCGCCGGCCGGCAAGCCGCCGTCCAGGATTTCGTCCCAGCCCATGGCCCGGCGTCCGTGGCGGGCGAGGAAACGAGCGATCCGTCCGGTGAAGTAGCCCTGGAGCGCGTCCTCGTCGGCCAGGCCCTCGTCCCGGATACGCGCCTGGCAGCGAGAACAGTCCCGCCACCGTTTGCGGGGGCACTCGTCGCCGCCGATGTGGATATACTCGCCGGGGAACAGCGCCATCACCTCGCCCAGGATCTGCTCCAGGAACTCGAAGGTCGCCTCGTTCCCGGCGCAGAAGACCTCGTCGAAGATGCCCCACTCCGTCTTCACTGCCAGGGCCTCGCCGCGACAGGAAAACTCGGGATACGCGGCCAGCGCCGCCGTGGCGTGGCCAGGCATCTCGATCTCGGGCACCACGGTGACGTGTCGCGAGGCCGCGTACGCCACCACCTCACGGATGTCTTGCTGGCTGTAGAACCCGCCGTACCGTTCGCCGTCAGCCGACGGTCGCCAGGCGCCGACCCCGATCAGCCGAGGGTAACGATCACTGGCGAGACGCCACCCCTGGTCCTCGGTCAGGTGCCAGTGCAGGCGGTTCAGCTTGTGCAGGGCGAGCAGGTCGATGGTGCGTTTCACGAAGTCCTTGGTCACGAAGTGGCGGCAACAGTCCAGCAGCAGGCCACGCCAACCGAAACGCGGGGTGTCGACCACGGTCACGGCCGGGATGGCCACCGGCAAGGAGCCAGCGTCGAGCAGCCGTTCCCCGGCCAGCTGACGCAAGGTCTGCACGCCGTTGAAGGCGCCGTGGTCGGTTCCGGCGGTGATGTCGATCCGTTGCGGTGTCGCCGTCAGCCGGTAGCCCTCCGCGCCGGGCGACTGGTCGGTCCGGGTGAGGTGGATGGAAGTGGCGGGCGCCGCGCCGCTGTCCGCCCCGGCAGCGGCGCGCTGGAGGCCGGTGATCTCGGCCAGGTAGTTCGCCACCCGACCGAGATCGTCCGCGGCGAGAATCCGGCTGCTGGAAGTAAGGGTACAGGAGCCGTCTCGTCGTTCGAGCCGGACCGGCGCCGGGATGATGGCCGGTTCGCCGGCAAAATTGCTCGTGTCCACCTTCTCTCCCCGTGGAACAGGATCAATCGATGAGGATCAACTCGGTCTGCCGCGTCGAGAGCCACTCGGCGCCGTCCGCGGTGACCACCACCATTTCCTCGATGGTCGCCACGCCCCGCCCGGGAATGGTCAGCCGCGGTTCGATGGTGAACACCATGCCCGGCTCCAGCGGACGGAACGGTTTCTGGGCGTACTTCTCCCAGGCTGGGCCCAGCAACGCGGTGCCGTCGTGGGCGAACCGCCCCACCTGATGTCCCAGGGCGTGAGGGTACTCCTCGTACCCGGCCTCCACGATCATGCCGCGGGTGATGGCGTCGATCTCGTGTCCCTGTCTGCCCGGCTTGATGGCCGCCTTGGCCGCCGCGATGGACTGGACGATGGTGTCGAATCCCTTCATCACATCCGGTGGCGCGGTCGTCTCGCCCTCTTCGAGGATGTAGAACGTGCGCTGCAAATCGGAGCAGTAGTCTTCGTACTTCACCCCGAAGTCCATGTTGAGCACATGGCCGCGGGCGACCTTTTTCTCCGTGGGCGCGTAGTGGGCGCCGGCGGTGTCGGGACCGGTGAATACCGCAGGGCAGACCGTTTCCTCCCAGGCCAGCTCGAACCCCTGCAGGGCGAGCTGGGTCTGCATGTACTGGGCGATCTCCGCCTCGGTCTGACCTGGTTGGATGAAGCAGGCCACATCTGCGAAAATGCCCTCGGTGATCCGGATGGCTTCCCGCATGCGGTTGACCTCGTCGTCCGACTTCCGCTCCCGCAACGCCGAGATCACCGGTTCGGCCGGCACCAGCCGGTCCTGGTAGCCGATCTCGGATAAATGCTGCATCAGGGTCAGGTACATGCCGTGGGTCAGCCCGTCACAGATCTCGCTGTCGGTGGAGTAGTTGATGCCGATGCTG
>JBDRBC010000132.1:0-6601 GCA_043823125.1 bacterium
ACCCCCAACAACGCCTGGTGGTGCGGTGAGAATCTGCCGTCCTGCGGCGGCGGCGATCCCGCCGGCGGTTACGGCAACAGCTACGAGGAATACCTGGACTACTGGGCGGAAATCGCCAGTGATCTGGTCGCCACGAGTATCACCGTGAATGCCATCCTCAACTACGATAACGAGCCCGGCTACGACTACCTGTACCTGCAGTACGAAACCGTCAGCGGCTTGCAGAATGCAGCCACCTACAACGGCGCCGATACCGGCCTGGCCGTCAACCTCGGCCTGAACTTTGCCGCCGGCGACTACGTGCCACATCCGGATACCGGTAATCCTTCGTGCCATATTCGCTGGTATGGCAGTTCGGACGGCGCCTGGTCCGATGCCGACTGCGATTATCCCACCGTCGGCCTGGCCCAGATCGACAACATCACGGTGAGCGGCGACAACGGGGTGGTGACGGCGTTCGAGGACAACGAGGACGCCAACCCCGCCGACAATCTCTGGCGGGCGACAATCCCGCAAGGTGTTGGCGCCTTCTGCTGGACCTGGGGGCTCCTGGACGAGATCGACGAATGCTGCCACAACGACTCGCCCCAGATCGCCTTCGTCGACGACGGCAACGTGGTGCCCGGCACCGGCGGCTCCGTGGGCCTGAGCTGGAACTACGGGCCGGACGGCTACGTCGTGAACGCCGTGGGCGGCCTGGCCGGCCCGAGTTATCACCTGCACAACGAGGTCTGGTCCCCGGTCCTGGAATGGCCGGCGACTCCCGGCTACGACGGCGGCTTCATCGAGTTCACCGTCTTCCGGCACTTCCTGCTGGGACCGGTCTGGGCCGGCATGTTCTACCGCTGGGGCGTGCGCTCCACCGCGGGCGACCCGGAGGAGATCGAGGACGAGTACTGGCGGGACCGCTCATTCGTGTATTACGGCGGACCGGATTGCGTCCGCACCCGGCACGTCATCTCCGATCTGCTCGAACCCGGGCGGACTTACGTGCAGCTCGCCCTCGGAATCTACGAACTCGGCTGGGCCTGGGGCTGGGAAGGCACCGATGCCGCGCCGGCACCGTACTTCGACGACGCCCGATTCTGCGCCTTCGAGTTCGATGGACCGGCCATCTCCACCCGCGAGATAGACATCGCCCAGGACGACTTCCCCGAAAACGGCGATATCACCTGCGGCCAGCCGTGCGACATGCACGTCCGTTTCGACATGGCCCGGGACGTCTCACTGCGATCCGAACTGTTCATGTACTTCGGCGACTCCATCACCTTCGACATCGTGGCGGTGCGCACCGGCACCGAGCTGGCCGCCATGCCCGAGCTGTGTTACCGGCTCGATCCGAATCCGCTGTTCGATACCTGCCGGAGTGCGATCCCCGCCGGCACGGGCAACACGTCGTTCCGCGGCGTCACGCCGGGCGATTCCTGTCGATCGACGGGCCCTTCCGGTGGTGATGTCATCCGGGATCGTTTCTTTTTCGATCTGCCGGACACCGGGTTCTTTTATCCCGGTGACTACATCCATTACTACATCCGGGCAGCGGATACGGGTGGCGGGACCACGACTCTGCCCGGTGACACGTCAGGTTTCAGTCACTTCCCGTGCCGGAACGATCCAGATTACCGGTTTCTGCAGTATCCGAGTTCCTACGTGGTGCGGGCGCTGCCGAGTATCCTCGACCTGCCAACCTGCGCGCACCCCCAGATCCTGTGGTGGAACGATTTCGCCAACCGCGGTCTCGAGCCGGAGTGGATGTGGTCCTGGACCGCCATGGGATTCCAGGAGCGATGCAATTTCGACATCTACTACACCAACGGTCCGTCATCCGGCGTGGGCAACGGCCTCGGCGGGCGCGCCACCTCGACCCAGCTGCTCGGCTACGATATGATCGCCTACTCGTCCGGCGATCTCGACCAGTTCACCATCACCGACGTGGACTACGAGGACGACGGCGGCAACGACATCGGTGTCCTGGAGGGCTGGTTCGACACCGGTGACAAGTGCCTGTTCTTGACCGGCAACGACCTGGTGAACGATCTGAACAATCGCAGCGCGGCGACAGTCGCCTGGGAGAACAAGTACATCCAGGTCGAGCTGGTCGACATCAGTCACGGCGACCTGCTCGAACTATGGAACCCGACGGTGCAGCGGTACCCCGACGACCTGACCAATCCGGTGTTCCACTGCGCCACCCGCTGGCTCGCCGACGGCTACTGCAACCCGATCCTACGGCACTTCGATCTGGTGAACGCTGAAGGTTCACCCGGACTCGTGGCCGAGTTCCTGACCGAGAACTGTGAAACGGGCCAGTACCAGTTCGCCGCCGCCGTCTACAACAACGATATCAGCGGCATCGAGGGTGGTCAGGTCATCTACCTGCCGTACGATCTCGGGTACGTGGCCCATGACTCACGTTGCGGCGGTAACCAGGGAACCTGCTACGTGGGGGGGGCCGTGCGGGCCGAGATACTGCGTGACGTGCTGCACCGGTGCGATTTCACCATGGGCACCCCGCCCTATCCGGCAGTGCCGGAGGCGATGGGCTTCGCCGTCGACGCCAACTACCCGAATCCGTTCAACCCGAGCACCAGGATCACCTACCGCATGCCGCGATCGGGCACGTTGACCATATCGATCTACAACGTACGCGGTGAGCTGGTGAAGCAGCTAATCGACGAGGTGGTCGAGGCCGGCGAAGGCTTCGTCGTCTGGGACGGCACCGGCGACGACGGCGCCGAGGTTTCGTCCGGGGTCTACTTCTACAAGACCACGGCACTGGGCAAGACGAGCATTCAGAAGATGGCGTTGGTTCGGTAGAACGCGTCAGTTCCCGAATCGAACACCACTCGGGAGCGGTCATTTCACTGGCCGCTCCCTTCTTATGAACAACAATGGGAAAAACCATCAAATCACCGTCTCACAATACCATCGCAACCTGAAAAGCAGACAACACGCCATTCGGGTCGACATGAGCCGGTTCGATATCAAGGAGAAGAACCATGAAGCAACGTATCCTGCCACTCTGCCTCATGATGATATTGCTGTCTGCCACAGTCCTGGCCGCACCAATCAATCAAGACTTCCGGGGTTACGAGGTGACTCGCGACCGAACCGCGACCCTGACCAACGCCGACCACAGCGGCTTCGCCAAGTCGGGCGTGGACACCTTCTGCATGTTGAGCCACACCGGTTCGCCGGCCGGCGACGCGGCTGAGAGTTACTCCCCCGGTCCGGACAATCTCTACGCCGGCGATTTCCAGGACGATTTCGGATTGAAGAACTGGGACGACTGGAGCTGTGTCGACTACACCCAGCGGACCGATCCGATCTGGCACATCGACACCTATCACGCGGTGAACGGATCGTACTCGTACTGGTGCGGGGAAAACTATCCATCCTGCGGCGGTGGCGATCCGGCTGGCGGGTACGGTAATTCCTACGAGGAGTTCCTGGACTACTGGGCGGAGGTGGGTAATCCCGACCTTGTCACCCACCTCACCTTGACCGCGACCATCAATTACGACAACGAACCCGGCTATGATTACCTGTATCTGCAATACGAGAACAACTACGGCATGCAGAACGAATTCATCTATAACGGCATCGGCACCGGCGTGGCCGTGTATGCGCCGCTGGTTTTCGATTCTGACGATTACGTGCCTCACCCCGATTCCGGCAATCCATCCTGTCATCTGCGCTGGTGCGCCACCTCGGACGGCGCCTGGTCCGACGAGGACTGCGATTATCCCACCACCGGCCTGGCCCAGATCGACGACATCCTGGTCAGCGGCGACAACGGTATCGTCACCGCCTTCGAGGATTGCGAAGATCAGGTGGAGGATGTCTGGCGGGTGACCTTCCCCCCGGGTGTCGGCGCGTTCTGCTGGGTCTGGCCGCTGCTGGATGAACTGGACGAGTGCTGCCTCAACCGGACCCCTCAGGTGGCGTTCATCGACGATGGGAACGTGGTGCCGGGTACTGGCGGGTACTTCGGGATGTCCTGGACCTACGGCCCGGGCGGATTCGTGGTGAATCCCGAAGGCGGGCTCGCCGGACCTGATTTCGATCTGCACAACGAGATATGGTCACCAGTCCTCGAGTGGGCAGGTGGTGCGCCCGGTTATGACGGTGCATTCATCGAATTCTCCGTGTACAGACATAATGGTCTTGGTCCGGTCTGGGGTATGATCTTCTATATCTGGCACGTCCGCAGCACGACCAGTGACAATCCTGCGGATATAACCGACGAACCGTGGCGGGACCGGAATCTCGTGTACTACGGTGGCCCCGAATGTACCCGGCATCAGTTCGTCGTCTCCGATCTGCTGCAGCCCGGGAGCAAGTACGTTCAGATGGCTCTCGGTGTCTACCAGCTCTGGTGCTGGGGTTGGTGCCTGGGAGACGTCTCTCCGGCCCCCTACTACGACGACGCCCGTTTCTGCGCCTTCCAGTTCCACGGGCCGGCCATTTCCACCCGCGAAATCGATATCGCCCAGGACGACTTCCCTGAAAACGGCGAGCTCAACTGCGCCGACCCGTGCGGCATGAACGTCCGCTTCGACATGGCCCGCGATATCTCTCTGCAGAACGAGCCGTACATCCAGCCCGGCGATTCCATCATCTTCGACATCGTCGCCTTGCGGACGGGAACCGAACTCGCCGCCATGCCCGAGCTGTGTTACCGGTTGGATCCCAACCCGCTGTTCGATTTCTGCCGTACGGCCATTCCCGCCGGTGACGGTAACACGTCGTACCGTGGCAACACGCCGGGCGACAGCGCTCGCATCACCGGCCCTGACGGCGGCGATGCGGTCCCGGATCGGTTCTGCTTCGATCTGCCCGACAGCGGCTTCTTCTATCCAGGCGATCAGATCCATTATTACATCCGGGCTACCGACAGCGGCGACGGCACCGCCACCCTGCCGGGCGACACCACCGGATTCAGTCATTACCCCGGCACCGGCGACCCGGATTACATCCAGCTGCGGTACCCCAGCTCGTACATCGTCCGCGCCCTGCCGAGCATCCAGGACCTGGCGAGTTGTGCTCAGACCACGGTGCTCTGGTGGAACGACTTCGCGGGCAACGGCCTCGAGCCCGAATGGATGAACGCCTGGCGGAGTGTCGGTTTCGAGGAACGGACCGATTTCGACATTTATTACACCAACGGGCCGTCTTCGGGCGTGGGCAACGGTCTGGGCGGGCGGGCTACTTCGGCCCAGCTCCTCGGCTACGATTTGGTCGCCTATTCCGCCGGCGACCTGGACCAATTCACCATTTCCAACGTTGACTACGAAGATGACGGTGGTGACGACATCGGGGTACTGGCAGGTTGGTTCGACACGGGGGACCGCTGCATGTTCCTGACCGGCAACGGGCTCGTGGACGACTTGAACAACCGCACCGCGGAGACCATCGCCTGGGAGGACCGCTACATCCAGGTCCACCTCGTGGACAACAAGCACAACGAACTGCTCGCCCAGTGGAACCCGGCCGTGCAGCGCGATCCCAACGACCCGACCAACCCGTTGTTTGCATGCGCCACTCGCTGGATGACGGGCGGATTCTGCACGCCCAGGGTGCAGCACTTCGATCTGGTGAACGCCGAGGGCACGCCCGGCCGGGTGGCCGAGTTCCTCACCCGGGACTGCGTGGCCGGGCAGTATCCGTACGCCGCCGCCGTGTACAACACCGTGTTCGACGGTGTCGAGGGAGGCCAGGTCGTTTACTTACCGTACGACCTGGGTTACGTGGCGCACGATTCCCAGTGTGGAGGGAACACGGGCAGTTGCAGCGATAGTCCGGTGGCGTGCGAGATCCTGCGCGACGTGCTTCAGGCTTGCGAGTACTCTACCGGATATTCGACCACTGCCGCTCCCGAAGCGGACATCTTCCACGTGAACGCCAACTACCCGAACCCGTTCAACCCGAGCACCCGCATTGAGTACACGATGCCCCAACGCGGTCAGTTGACCATCTCGATCTATAATGTTCGGGGCGAAATGGTGAAGCAGTTGCTCGACGAGGTGGTCGAGTCGGGGCCTGGATTCGTCGTCTGGGACGGCACCAACCACAGCGGCACAGCGGTCTCGTCCGGCGTCTACTTCTACAAGACCACGGCGCTGGACAAGACGACGATTCAGAAGATGGCCCTGGTGCGCTGACTCTCCCTTGCATTGCGCCGACTGGAGCAGCCCTTTCGGGGGCTGCTCCGTCTATCTGGGCCCATTTGACAGACTACCTCACGGATCTTTAAACTCATGCAGCGACTCAAGGAGTGGACTATCACAAATATCCTGAGATGAGAGTATCAGGTTCAAATTCCGTGATTGCATCGTGATATAACCGGCAACAGTGTGCCAGCTGGGTCTACTGGCATAGGGACGACTATTTTTTTATCACGAGCACCCCCGGGATTCCTCTCACGGTTCTCAAGATAATTGTGAAGGGGGAAGGAGTTCGCGATATGAAATCCATTACTATTGCTATCGCCCTACCGTTGATCCTTGCCGCAGCCACGGTGAGCGCCGACGACCCGCCCTACGATGACGCGGTCGTCCTCGGGCTAGAAATCTCTGGCGAACTGCTGGCGCCGCCAGCT
>JBDRBC010000133.1:0-3892 GCA_043823125.1 bacterium
CAGCGGCGAGAAACTCGCTGCCATCGGCGACGGCGGGTACGGCCACGGCATCCGGGCCAGGCAGATTCGCGACGACCTCTTGGCGCACGACCGGGCAGACGAGAAGGACATGCTCGCAGTGCAACTGGACGACCGGGCCCTCTTCCTGCAGTGGTGGCGGGATCTGTTGCTCGACATCCTCACCCCCGCGGCCACCTCGACCCACCCGGAGCGGGCGGAGTTTCGCCGCCTGGCGGACGAGACCTGGACCGGCCACGCGTCCGTCGAGTCGGCGGGATACCGGCTGGTGCGGGCCTTCAGGTACAATCTGCGCGAGGAGGTCTACGGCTGGTTGACGGCGGATTGTCTGGCCGTGGATCCGGAGTTCGACAGCCGGCAACTCCCGTACTGGGAAGGGGTGCTGCGTTCGCTGCTGCGGGAGCGGCCCCGCCATCTGCTGCCGTCCCGGTTCGGCACCTGGGACGACGCCCTGCTCGCCGTGGTGGACAGCACGGTGGTCGAGTTCACCGCAGGCGAACAGATCCTGGCCGACCGCACCTGGGGTGAGCGCAACACCACCGCTTTACGACACCCACTCAGCGCGGCGGTACCGCTGCTCTCGCGCTGGGTCGACATGCCGCCTCGTCAGCTTCCGGGCGATTCGTACATGCCGCGGGTGCAGCACCCGAGGTCAGGCGCATCCGAACGAATGGTGGTGGCGCCGGGGCGGGAAGAACAGGGGATCTTTCACATGCCGTGCGGCCAGAGCGGGCATCCGTTCTCGCCCTACTTCGGCGCCGGGCACGACGCCTGGGAGCAGGGCCGGCCCACGCCGCTGCTGGCCGGGCCGACGGTCTGGCTGCTGACCTTGCAACCGGCGGCCGCCAGCGACGACTGAGAAGGCGGTAGTCCGGTCACTCCCTACGGCGGGTGGCGTCGATGAGGAATTTCACTCCCATGCCGATGAGGATCAGCGGCCATAGATCGCCGATGATACGCCAGCGGAACCACCCCCGGGTGACGGCCAGCAGGACCAAGCCCACGATGATGAGCATGTAGTTGCTGAAACAGCTACGGTCACGCGAGGAAACGGCCTGGCTGATTCCCAGGGCGACGATGATCAACGGCCACCAGTCGACGAACAGATCACCGAATTCGGCCACGTCGAAGTTGTCGAGCAGGAACAGAGCACCGAACAATACCATGAGGATACCGACGAAAAGATTATCGCGACCGGAACGAGTCAGTGCCATCGGGGACCTCCGAATCAGAAACAGGTTCATCGAGCATCAGGGACCCACCTCACGCCTGATCAGCCGCAGCAGGGCAGTTCGCAACTTGCGATGGGCATCGAACCGTACGGCGAAATCGGATTCGCGTTGCCCCCCTTTTGCCAGCACCACTTCGCGGAGCCCCTCCCGCTCCGCCGGGGACCAGTTCTCCAGACCGGGGAGCAGTAACAGCAGCGGGCTCCAGCGTTCCCAGGCCAGCCGCTCGCCTGGCGGAAGATCCCGCAGTGACCGCAGCCCGAGGCGAGCCGCCGCCTCCGCACCACACTGCTTACCGGCCTGCTGCCGAGCGGAACCGAACCCTCGGGCGAGGTAGCGGGTGATGTGCAGCCCGAGGTTTCCCAGTGGTAACAGACCGATGACATCATCCCGCTGGCGCCCGTGATGGTAGTAGACATTCACGCTGGCCAGCTCCGCCAGGGTGGCGATGCTGGTGCGGTGCCGTGGATTCCGACGCATCCGGGCCAACTCCTGGCGCATGAGCCGCAGCACCTCGGGGTCACGCGCCCGGAATCCGAGCTTCTGATAGAACCACCAGGCGCCCGACTGCAACGCCTCGTCGTTACCCTCGCCCCCGAGCTGATACGGAAAGATGGTGAAGGCGTCCACCCCGAACAGCGCCTTCAAGGCGGCCAGCACCCGACCGTACATGTCCGCGGCTTCCCCCCCCCGAAACGTGTCGAAGATGTTGTACGCCACCTCCACGGAACCGAACAGCGCGCTGTTGAGCACGTAACCCACCGGCACCCCGTTCTTCAGGGCCAGAAAACCGTAGACCGCCTCGAACATGAGGCGTCGTTCGGGAGTGGCGCCGATGGCCACGAATTCCAGCCCGTCGCCACAGTCGACGATCCGGACATCACGCGGATCGCCGTTGGCGAAGACATCGAGGTCGCGGCTCCGGGTCACCATGGCTTCGCAGGCCAGCTCGATGAAACGCCTTCCCTCTCGCGGCGGCACGTCGTGGATGGCCAGCGGCGGGCGGTCGATTTCCACCGCCAGGTCCGGGCGGCCGCGACGGAGTGGACCGTTCTGGAAGACGACGGGGCGTCCCGGCGCCTTGGCCCGACTGCGTGACGGCGTGTCGGGTCCCGGCGCCAACCGCATGGGCAACCCCAGGTCCTCGTAGAAAAACTCCAGCGAAAAATTGTCCAGCGGCAAGGCCGTGATCCGTCGCACCAGGAAGGCGGCGTCGGTCTCGTCCGGGCGCTTCATCCGCTCGATCCACTCCCGGACCGGATACGCGAACTCGTCCAGACCGGGAGTTTCGCTGTAGAGCGCCAGCAGGTGGAGGATCTTCTCGAGCTTCAGCTGCTGTTCCTCGGTCTTGTACTCCGACCAGTCCAGGGTCAGCCGCTCCGGCCAGCGTCTCGCCAGTTGCTGGGCCATCTTCAGGTAGAACTCGTACTGGATATCCGTGCCGGCCACGCCCGAATCCTGGAGCTGCCGGCGGAATCGCCGCAGATCGGCCCGGTGGTCGAAAGTGGCCAGCACGGCCTCGACCTGTTGCAGCAGCGCTCGGTCGTCCGGATAGGCGCGCAGGAAACAGAGCGCCTCGTGCAGCCGCAACACGGCGTCGGCCGACGGCAGGACGGCCACCGCGAGGCTGCGGAGCCAGGCGAGCTTCCGGCCGCTGGCGACTTCGCCGAACGTGGTGAGCTGGATTTCGAGTTCTCGTAAACACCCGGAGGCGGATTTCGGCATGTGGTTCCTCCAGCCGGACAGGTGAGCTGACCGTTGACGGCCATCATAGACAATAACCACCGAAAACCCCACCAAAACGACGATGCCATGGACCGCACGATTCGGGTGGCAGACATCGCCGGCCCGCTTTTTCTTGAGAGAACCTGACTCATGTCCCACCTTTGGGACATCCCCCGAGACCTCGGGCTCTGTCTGATCAACATCAGAGGAGACAGCGTGCGCCTGCCCAAGATCATGCGCGTCACCCACAAGTGGACCGGCGTTTTCCTGACGGTCTTTTTGCTCAATCTCGCAGTCACCGGTTTTCTGCTGCTCCAGAAGAAACAGTACGACTGGCTCCAGCCAGATACGCAGGAGGGCGCCGCCGGCGGGGTCGAGGACTTCATCACCTCTGCCGAGCTGATCGAGGTGGTGCTGCAGCAGGGACATCCCGGATTCCAGACGCTGGCGGACATCGACCGCATCGACTTCCGGCCCGACAAGCGGATCCACAAGGTTCGCTCCCGAAGAAGTTTTGCCGAGATCCAGGTGGATGCGGTCACCGGCCAGGTGCTCAACGTGGCCGAGCGTCGCTCCGATCTGCTGGAGAACATCCATGACGGATCGTTCCTGGCCCACTGGTTCCACCTCTGGATCATGCCGTTGGCCGCCCTGGGCCTGGTCTTCCTGTGCGGCAGCGGTCTGTATCTGTGGTTACGACCGGTCTTGTCGCGGAACAATAGCCAATCGAACCACCAACCACCCTCACCCTGAAATTCGCCGAAGGGACACGAGATGCGAAAGTTGTTGCCGATGTTCCTGACCGTGACGCTGCTCGCCCTGGGCAGTGCCGTAACGCTGTTCCTCGCCGACACGACGTACGCCGCCGAGGACGAGGACGAAGGAAAGCTGAAATCAGGGACCTTCTCGGGGCTCGAGTT
>JBDRBC010000134.1:0-6565 GCA_043823125.1 bacterium
CGAGGTGGTGGTGCGGCTCACTGAGCGCCCCTACTCGCTGACGGACTTTCGTTCTCGCGTCCGCGTCCTCAACGACCGACTGCTGCGCAGGATTCCCCGAAGCACCCTGGCCGGCGTGTTCCCCACCTTCCATGCCGGATATTACGACCGCCAGGCCTACCGGCTCCGGATGGCCAAGCACCAGCCCGAGCTAGCGAAGGCGCTGGCTGAAGTCAACAGCGCAGGAGCCGATTCTTCCGGGCCGTCCTGGCTGCATGTTCTGGATGCAATCGACGTACACCGTGAGGAGATCCGCATGATAAGGGAGACTGCCAATGCGGACACTTGAATATGTAATCACCCTGGCGAGTGACGGCGAGCCGGGCTCCGGTTTCGGTGGTGTCTATCTGGATCAACTGGTGCCCCGCGATACCCGCGGGCAGCCGGTCCTCCGAGGAACCCACCTCAAGGGATTGATCCGCGAGAACCTGGAGGGCATCGCTACCGCCCTCGGCTGGGAAGAGCCCGGGCGCAACGCCATCAATGTGACGCTGGGGCGTGGCGGCGAGGATCATGACGCTGGCACGGTGTCCAGTACCTACTTCGAGGATGCCGTCATCACGACCGAAATGTCGGAGTCGTTGTTGCGTATCTTCAGAACCGCCGTCGATGAGGAAGGCAAGGCAAGAACAGGAACCATGCGCGGAACCGAAGCCATCCCCGTCGGCACCAGTTTCCGCGGCAAAGTACACATTTTCGACGACACCCCGGTTGTCGCCCTGCTGGCCGCGCTCGGCCTCCGTTCACTAACGCGAATCGGCCACAGCCGCCAACGTGGCGCCGGGACCTGCTGGATCGAGATCGACCGCGACAAGCGCCAGCCGGGCGAGTTGCTCTCAGAACTGACGCCGCTGATCAGGGACTTTAGCATTGCGGAAGACACCCAGGCTCCCCGAACCGAGTACCGTGCTTCTACCACGCAGGATTCGCCACCGACAACCTGGTACCGCCTCGAGTTCGTGGCACAGAGCAGCATCTGCTGCCCTGAGGTGCCGGGCCGCGGCGGCATCAACGTCATTCGATCGGGACCACGGATTCCCGCCAGCGCGGTCATGGGCGCAATTTTAACGGTGATCTCACGCAAGGACGCCGCCTACGCCACGACCCTGCTGTCCGACGAGAACACTCGCTTCTGGCCACTGCTGCCGGTGCCGGCCGGGGCCACCGTGGACACGACGCCAACCTGGTCGAGCCTCACCCTCCGCAAGGCCAAGGAGGGTGGCGACCAGGGCCGCCTCTTCGCCGACTCGTTGCTGGCGCCAGGTGATCCCGGTATCCGTTGGAAAGGGTGCGAGGGGATCATCCTCGGCCAGACCGGCGGTCACCGCACCTTGTGGCACCCGGTCGATATTCCCCGCGAGATGACGGCGCATGTAGTCCCCGCCGATCACAACCTCTACGTGGTCGAGGCTATCGCTCCGCTCACATGGAAAGGGATCCTGGCTCTTCCGGAACGGGCCGCAAACATTCTCAAGCGACAGCTCGACGAACAATCGCACGTCGTACTCGGCAAGAGCCGTGGCGTTCGTGGGCTGGGCACACTACGCATCGAGCCCATCGACGGGTCCGCCCCGGAGTTTCAGTGGGCAGAGGCCACCCCTGCACTCATCGCGCAGAGTCCAGTGGAGATCCCGGACGACCTCCTTTCCACTGAAGACGCGGGAACGGCGCTGTGCGAACTGGCCAAGCGTCAGTGGCACGACCAGGTCCCCCAGCAGGGCAGCGCCCTGGCGGGTTGTCGCTTCGGCTGGAACCGGCGCCAGCTCGGCGATCAGCTGGACAAGGGCTTCGGGCGCCTGCGGGCGCGACGTGTGTTCTTCCCGGGGGCGGTGATCCGATTCGACCGACCACTGGAACCGGAGCAGCTCCAGAACATGCTCCTCAGGGGGCTCGGTGACGGCCGTGAACGCGGCTTCGGTGCGTTCCTCCCCCATCCGGGGCTACCCGACAACCGGTTCCCCACCAATATCCCACTGGCGAAGCTCGCCAGCAAGTACCGACAAGGCATCGAAAGCGGGCTCAACCTCACTGAACATCGAGCCTCTCCACCGAGTGTGAGCCAGATCGGCAGTCTGGTCTCCCATACACAGCGAGATAGAAGCATCAAAGAATTCCTTGAGGGACAGAAGACACGCGGTTCGCGGGGCTGGGAGCCGTGGCAAGCTTACCAGACGGCGCTCGAGCGACTCGACTCGCTCACGCTCGAGGACCGGGTCCGGGCCCTGGAAGTCTGGCGAGATTGGTGCCTGGCACAAAAAGCAGAAAGGGGGAGCCGATGATCGGTTGGCGTCTCGATCTGGATGTCGAGTTTCCCGAAGGCCTGTCCCCCGGCGAAAGCCGGGAAGGCAACCGGCTGTTGGTGGCCCGGGACGGCCTCGGCCGACTTGTTTTGCGGGGCAGTGCCCTCGCTGGCGTATTTCGCCGCGCGCTCCGACATCGTGGTTGGCAGGAACAGGATCTGGATTGCTGGTTCGGCTGCAGCCGGGTGGGCAAGGGCGACAAGTCGCAACCTGACTCGCGTAGTCTCGTCGTGATCGAGAATGCCATCGCCCAGGTGGAGGGCGGCAATCGCGCATCCGTCGTACGCACCTTCCACGCCCGCGATCGGCATACTGGCACGGTGATAAAAAACAGCCTCTTCACCATCGAAAGCTGGCCCCCCAGTGCGCAGTCCCGATTGACATTGTGGATCGACCCCCTGGGGCCACGCTCAACCACAGATGTCGCTGAAGCCGACACCAGGTCCCTGCTCGATACGTTGATCCAGGAAGTCAGCAGCGGTCTGTTGCTCGGCGGCAACCGGAGCCGCGGGCTGGGGCGACTAGTGCTGCGGGACAACGGCGCGACTGTGACCTGGTATGATCTCACCCAGACCAGTGATCTCGGCCGATGGCTGGATGATCACGTAGCCCACCGGTGTGGTGGAGCGCTTTCCTCGAGTAACACGACTACCCATTCGCCCGGCAGTTCTGAGCCCACGAATTCAGCAGATACGAACACCCTGCGGATCCGGCTGAAGCTGGGCATACCACGCGGACAGGATTTCGTCGTGGGCGACGGCAGAGGAACCAATGCCGACATCGAACCGCAAGTCGTCGTCGATGCCACTGGGACGGAACTCTGGCGTCTGCCGGGTAGCACCCTCAAGGGCGCCTTCCGTGCCTGGAGCAGCCGACTGGCCGTTCGCGAAGGGCGAACGGTTGCCGATGGACGCACTACCTACGATGAGTACAGGGACAAGCACGGGAAACCACCCTCGGGCGAGGTGCTCGGCTGGGGGTACCTCCCACCGAATGCGAAGCCTCTGGTCACCGATGGTCCAGGCAAGGAATGTGTGATCGCCTCACTCTTCGGCAGCCTGCACGCTGAGGGCAGGATTCATGTTACAGACGGATATGCACCGGTCCATGAAAACAACACCCACCGGCGCGCCCATGTGGCCATCGATCGGATCACCGGCGGCGCGGTGGAGGGCCTGTTCTTCGATAACTTCGTCATCTTCGATCCGGCTACAGCTATTGCAGGTGAGCGATTCACCTTCCCCGTCGAGATCTCGGTGCGCTCACCTGAAGAACACGAGATGGGATGGCTGGTGGGTTGCCTCCATGCGCTGCATTCGGGGCTGATCCGTATCGGTTCCTCACGCGCGGCAGGGCGGTTGGAGATTGTGGGAGCGGTGGAGCTGAACGGTATGGAGTCGCGATCGATGCAGGAGTTGCTCGCTGGACGAAGCTTCGAAGTCCGGGTGGAGGAGAAACAATGAGCGAGATGAAAATCCCCAAGAGTCTCCTTACCTTGCAGCGAAGACTCGAGTGGGCGCTCAAGAACGGGAAGACCACAGAAGAGAAAGATATTCGGGCCGACATCGGTTCATGGATCATGAACCAGCGAGACCAGCGCTTGCGGGAACTGGCTGAAGGGATCCTGGAGGCCAATCCGCCCGCCAGAGTACATCAGGCGAAGACAACTCGCAGCAACGGCCCGCGCCCCCGTCTAGGTGGACAAGGTTATGATCGAGACGGCAGCCAGGATTGCGTTGAACCGAACGTCTTCGGACTGCAGTTCCACAATCCGTACACCTTCATCCCCTTCACCGAGACGCCCCTGGACAAGCGCGAGCCATCGCTGCTCACCGTGGATGAATTGCCGGACGAACAACGGTTTACTGGCATCCTCACCCTGGAGATCACCACCCAGAGTCCATTGCTGACCTGTGACCCGGATCCAGTCGGCAAGAACCGTACTGGCAGTGCCGCGCAAGACAGAACGCAGAAACAATCGAAACACGAGACGTACCGGGCGCTCACCATAGGATCCGATGTGGTCGTTCCCGCGTCGGGAGTGCGGGGCAGTCTTCGCAACCTGATGACGATTCTGACCGGGGGAACACTTACCAATCTGGATCCACACGCCTACGCCACCCAGGGCCGGGACCTCTCGCTCGGACCAGCGACACCTCAATCACCGGACTTGCCGCAGCGGGTTTTTCTCGGTCGGGTCGAGGAGGCGGGGACCACCTTCCATGACGGGAGAATCCAGCTCGGGGAAACCGAACTGATCCCGGTGGGAACCATCGCCGCCGCTGTCGCCGCAATGACTAATTCCGAGTTCGATCCAGTCTATCCCCAAAACTGGAATGAGCGCCGAAGGTGGACCGACAACTGCAATCGTCTGCTCCAGAGATATCGACCGGGACGCAAGAAGCCACAAACGCTCTACCTGCGGCATAACGGCGATGGCTGGGTTGCGTCACACCAGCAAGCAGAAGGAGACTGGGAGGTCAAATTCTCCGGCCGTCCCATCAACCTCAAGGGTAAACGTGAAGGTATCTTCAGACTGAACGGTAAAACCGTCACCGTTTCCCGCGACCTGTGGAAAATCTACCGGTCACGGCACCTCCACTCGGATCACCAGGAACTGCGCCGGGGCGATCTCGTTTGGCTCGAACCGCACGATTACAGCCTGAACAAACTTCAGACTGCGGTGGAAATCAAGAGCCTGCAGTGGTCTCGCTGGGGACGCCGTGGACAGGCGATACGCGACCTGATCGAGGAGCATCAACCGGACCTGCTGCCGGATAATCCGCAAGCAGCGGGAATGGTAGACCTGGTCACCGATCTATTCGGAAAGGTGAGCATGGACGAAGAGCATGCCATATCGTTCGCAGGACGAGTCGTGCCCGAGAATCTGGTATTCCTGAATTCATCCACCACTGTGTTTCGTCAGGCGCTCTCCCCCCTCGGCGGGCCACATCCCGGCTGCGCCGCATTCTACCGCTGGCAAGGTGACCCGGGGCAAACGGATCCGGACAACACCTGTGGAACCGATCCATTCCGCGGCTACAAGGTTTACCGCACCTCACAGGAAACCGATGTCGACGGACCGTGGAACTGGGATCAACAGGGAGTCTGGGAGGAAAACATCGCCGAACTCAAACCGGAGCGACAGTCCATGAACAAGACCGTGGATCTATTGCCCACGGCTGCACGCGGCCAGCTACGGATCGCTTTCCGCGCTGTCGACCGTGAGGAGCTCGCACTACTACTCTACACCTGCAGCATGCCGTGGCGACTGGGTGGCGGGAAACCGTTCGGTCTGGGTCTTTGTTCGGTGTCCCTATCCAGCTTGGTCGATGAACTCGGGCAACCGCTCGACTCGGCGGAATTCGCCGAAGACCTGCTGCCAGAACCGGTTCGGGTGCGGGCCAATTGGTGGCACGCATCACAAGAACCGGTCGCGAAGCTTCGTTACCCACGAGCGGTAAATCAAACGAGATTTAGAGGTCAACGCGGTGGTCATGCCTGGTTCGGACGACATGCAAATCCACGGAAATCCTCGCAGGCGGATGAGGATGCCCGCGGCTTGGAGATATTCCGTGCCCGTGGTGCACTCTCCAAGAAATTCGAGGGATCTTGCGTGAAGGGTCAGGTGTTGCCCCCATTCGATCCCAAAAATCCTCAAGGAGACCTTCTCTCTGGATACGACGGCATTGCACTGGACCCTGACCAACACAGGGATAGCACGACGTGGTGGGGCGGATACCGTGAGTTCGATCCCTCACTCGATGTGCGATCGGAGGACAAATCCAGCGGTCGGCATACCCCGAATGCCGAGGACCGGCGACGGGACCGCAAGGAGCGCTGATCAACACCAGACAGATTAGAATTGCTTCGAGAATCACGACATACTCGGAGGAGTCACCCATGACTCTCGATCTTTCTCTAGATAACCTAGCTCTGTACGCCGGACTGGAAATTGAGGAGCTGGCAGGCAAGTCGACGCTCATCACCGACCCTGAGCAGGCCATTCCTACCATCCTGGGTAATCTGAAAAGGTTACCATTCGACAAGGATGAAGTGGTTCTGACCGGCGCTATAGCCATCTGGGTGTATCTGGTGGTTTTTCACTATCTCCACGGGCGGACAAAGCGGATTTATTACCAGGATGGGCGAGGAGTCAAGGTGCTTGTTGCCGCGCATGGTTGATTTCTTGTCCTGCTGAATACTCTCACTTCATATCGTTGAAC
>JBDRBC010000135.1:0-10276 GCA_043823125.1 bacterium
TGGCCCTGGTGGAGGACCAGTTCGCCGCCGCCGTCATCAGGGCCATGTTCGAGCGTGGCGTGACCGACCTGACCGGGCAGAACCTGGCCGACAGCTTCGGCCTGTTCTTCTCGCCGGACGACGTGGTGGGCATCAAGGTCAACCCGGTGGGGGCTGGTTTGATCAGCACCCGGCTGGAAGTGGTGGACGCCATCATCGCCTGGCTCGAGGCGGGCGGCCTGCCGCGACGGAACATCATCATCTGGGACCGTTTCGAATCCATGCTGTTCGAGGCCGGCTTCACGCCGGAGCGGTACCCGGGCATCGGCCTGGAGGGGTTGCAGATCCTGGACGAGGCCGCCATGGAGGAAGGGAACGAGGATCACAGCGGCTGGCTGGACGAGAAAGGCCAGCACCGCAGCGCCGGCCTGTTCGATCCGGACGTCTATTACTGGGCCGACGTGGAAGCTCCCCAGGACATGAACTACCTGAACCAGCACGTGGTCAACGGCAAGTATTCTTACTTCGGCAAGTTGTTGACCCGGCGGCTGACCAAGATCATCAACGTGCCGGTCTTCAAGAACACCGGCAACGGCATCTCCATGGCCACCAAAAACATCGGCTACGGGGTGATCTCCAACACCGGTCGCCTGCACCGGCCGTTGTTCTTCGATGTCTGCACCGAGGTGCTGGCCTGGCCGTGCATCCGGGACAAGATGGTCCTGAACGTGACCGACGGTCTGCGGGGGCAGTACGACGGCGGACCCGGGCCCAACGCCAACTTCACCTACGATTACAATCGACTCTACTTCGCCACCGATCCGTTCGCCCTCGACCTGATCTGTCACAACTTGCTGGTGGAAAAACGCAAGGGCATGGGTGTCGAGGTGAACGAGCATCCGCGCTACACGGAGTATCTTCGGTACGCCGAGAAATTGGAGCTCGGTATCGCCGATCCCGAGCGGATCGAGTTCATCCGGGCTTGACGGAGCCGGCCATGCGAGTCTGGATACATCGCTGTTGCCTGATCGTGGGTCTGTCGCTGCTGGTCGGCAGTGGACTGGGGACCAGCGGCTGCTGTCCGCCGTGCCGGCAATCTTCGCCGGCAATTGCGGGGACACAGGCAGTGACCACGCCGCCGACCGCTGAGGTGAAACTCCCGCCAGTCGGTCCCCGTCTCACCTTCACCGCCAACGAGCTGTACGGGCACATCAACGGCGGCGCCGAGCTGTTTCTGGAGTTCGGGTTCAGCGAGCTGGGCGTGCAGAACTACCAGACCGACCACGGCGAACTCGAACTCGAGACCTACCGCATGAAGTTCCCTCTGGCCGCCCTCGGTATCTACCTGGCCAAGTGCGGCCACGAAACACCGCTGCCCGGACTGTCGGCCCGTAACAGCGGCAATCGTTTCCAGCTCGTACTGGTCAGGGGACCCAACTACTATCAGATCAACAACTTCTCGGGGGACGAGGCGCTGGTGCCGCACATGGTGACCCTGGCCCGGCAGGTCGTTGCCGGCGTGTCGGAGAGCCCGGAATCGGCCATCTGGGAATACCTGGAGACAACGGATCGGATCCCGGGAACCCAGCGACTCATCCGGGGGCCGTTCGCCCTGGAACCGATCTACACTCTCGGCGAGGGGGACATCCTGCAACTGGGCGGCGAGATATTCGGCGTGGTGGCCAACTACCGTGACACGGCGAACCGTATCTTCACCAGCCTGGTGGTGCCGTATCCGGATGTGCCCAAGGCCGCCGCCGCCTTCGCCTCGTTGCGCGCCAATCTGGATTCGTATCTCCAGGTGATCAACGAGCGCCAGGACGGCTTCGTATTCCAGGACTACCGGGACCGGTACGGGCAGGCGCGACTCACGGACTCGGTCCTGCGGGTGACGGTCAATCTGGTCGAACCACCCGGGGATTGACCTCCGACAATACGGGAAAAGAAACGGGGCCGGCGAGTAAATAACGTCGCCGACCCCGTCCGTCGGTTGGGGATCAGTCGCGGTCGCGGGTCAGTCGCGATCTTTTGGGAACTGTCCGTGTTCCGGTTCCTCCGCCGACTCCTGGGCAATGGATTCCAGCAGGACTTCCACTGCTTTTTCGAGTTGCGGATCGCGGCCGTTGATAACTTCGTGCGGCAGGTTGTCCACCGGGATGGTCGGGTCGACGCCGTAGTTCTCCACCACGAAGTCACCCTGCAGGTTGTAGATGCCGAATTCCGGCATGGTCAGGCCGCCGCCGTCCATGAGGCCGATGGCGCGACGATAGCCCACCAGGCCGCCCCAGGTGCGGGTACCGATGATGGGGCCCAGCTCGTACTGCTTGAAGTAATACGGCAAGGCGTCGCCGCCGCTGCCGGCATAACTGTTGCTGAGCATGGCCAGCTGGCCGAGGAAGGTGGTGCCCGGCGTACGATTGTTCTCGCCGTACCGGGCGTGCCACATGTTGACCAGCCGCTGGCGCATGATGTTCATGAAGTGGATCGGCACCCAGCCGCCGCCGTTGAATCGCTCGTCGATGATCAGCCCTTCCCGGCGCAGTTGCGGGTAGTATCCCTTGGCGAAGTTCTGCATGCCGCCCACTGCGGTGTTCGGCAGATGCAAGTACCCGATCTTGCCATCGGACAGCTCGTGCACCTTGCGTCGGTTTCCCTGGACCCACGCTTCGTACCGCAGACCGGACTCGGAAGCGATCGGTTCCACGATGATCTCTCGACTGTCGCTTCCGTCGGCATTGGACCCCACCTCGAGCACGACCTGGCGCCCCACACTACCCTCGAACAGGGAGTACGGATTCAGGTCCGGGGTCAAAGGGATGCCGTCCACCGCCAGCAAGTACTCGTTCTCCGCCACCTCGAGGCCGGGCCGACTCAACGGCGTGACCTGATCGCGGTTCCAGTCCTTCTCGGTGAAGATGCGCGCCAAGACGAAACCGTCGCCGTCGTCGTCCAGCGCCAGGTCGCAGCCGAGCAAGCCGACCTGGACCCGTTCGGGCCCTGGCACGTCGGATTGCTCCCGCCGCACGTAGGCGTGGGAGCAGTTCAGCTCGCCGATGAGTTCACCGATGATGTAGTCGAGATCGGTGCGGTGGGCGACGTACGGGACGAGCTGGCTGTAACGATCGAACATGCGATCCCAGTCCACGCCGTGCAGGTCGGGATCGTAGAAGAAGTCCCGTTGCTGCCGCCAGGCGTCCCGGAACATCTGGCTCCACTCGGCGCGGTATTCGATCCGGGCCCGCATTTCGGCGGTGCGGAGCGGCTTTTCGGACGGGCTCTGGTCCGGGCCGGCGTCGACGATGCCGTAGCTGCCGTCGCTCACGTAGAAGACCTTCTGCTGGTCGGCGGACAGGCCGTACCCGTCACAGCTCGCCAGCACGGTCTCGACCTTGCGTTCCTCCATGTCGAAAAGTTTCAGGCTGGTGTCGCCTCCGAAGGAGCCGGGATCGGTGGGAGTGCTCAGGTAGAACAGCTTGCCCTCGGCGGCGATCAGCGAGGAGTAGTTGCCCGCTTCCACATCCAGGGCAACGATGCGGTCGCCGATGTTCTCCAGATCGATCTCGGTGGGCTCCACTTCCTCTTCCTCGTCGTCGTCCCCTTCCCCTTCGGCGTCGCCGTCCTCGTCAGCGGTGTCCTCGCCATCCTCGTCGTCGTCTGCCTCGTCTTCGTCGTCCTCCGCGTCCTCGTCCTCGTCTGCCACTTCGACCTCGTCACTCTCCGGCGGGAACGGGTACGGCTCGTCCGCGGTGAGGGTCACCAGGTAGATCCCGTTCATCTCGGTCCAGAGCGGCTTCATGTCGTAGCCGTCGATGGTCGGATTGAAATGACGGGCGGAGGTGAAGTAGAGGAACTTGCCCTCCGGGTCGAAGGCCACGCGTCCCTCGGTGGTCAGATCCGTGGTGACGCGGGAAATGGTCTCGTCAGCGGTGTTGTAGAGGAACACCGAGCGGAACCCGTTCGCCTCGGTCTTGGCGTAGGCGAGCCAGACGCTGTCCGGGCTCCAATCGTAGCTGCCGATCTCGCCGTTGCTGCTCTGATCCACCTGCTGGGGACGGCCGTTTTCCAGATCGACCCAGTACAGATTGAGCGCCGCGTCGTGGAAGGCGAGCTTCTCGGAATCGGGCGACCACTGCATACCCTGGGGATAATAATCGATACCCCGGGTCAGTTGCCGCACGTCGCCCTTGTCGTCGTACGGATGCAGGTAGATCTCGTACTCGCCGGTGGCGTCGCTGAAGTAGGCGATCCACTTGCCATCGGGTGACCAGCACACAACGCGTTCCCGCACGCCCGGGGTGGCGGTGAGATTCCGCACGTTCCCCTTCTCAGCCGGTAGGGTGAAGACGTCGCCGCGAGCGGCCATCACCACACGCTTGCCGTCTGGGGATATGTCGCCGTCGTCGATGAGGTTGGCCACCGACTTGATGGCGGGGCGGGTGTGCACCCGGTCGTCATGCAAGGAAACCGTGAGCTTGCGGGTCCGCTCCGTGGCCAGGTCCATGACGTACAGCCAGCCGCCGTTCTCGTAGACGATGGCGTCGGGTCCGAGGCTGGGGTACTTCACGTCGTACTCCCGGTGCTCGGTCACCTGGCGGTGCTCCGCGGCGTCCACATCGTACGCCCAGATCTCCAGCCGGTCCGTCTGATCACTGCTATAGTAGATGGTGTTCTCGTGCCACATGGGGAAGTTGTCACTGCCGATCCAGGTTGTCACGCGTTCGGTGAGATTGGCGTCGAAGTCGTAGATCCAGACGTCCTGGGCCATGCCGCCCTTGTACCGTTTCCAGGTGCGGTGCTCGCGGGTCATGCGGTTGTATGCGAGTCGCTTGCCGTCGGGAGAGTAGCTGGAGAGTCCTCCCGAGGGCAGGACGAGCCGGGCCGGCAGGCCGCCCGCCGTGGCGACGGTCCAGAGTTGCCGATCGGAACCGGTCTCACTGGTCCGGCTGGACTGGAACCGGACCGCGTTGCCATCGGGCTGCCAGTCGATGACCCGGTCGCGGCCGGGATGGTAGGTCAACCGTGTCGGCTCGCCACCCACCGCGGGCACGATGTACACGTCGGCGTTGCCGTCGTACTCGCCGCTGAAGGCGATCCACTCGCCGTCCGGGGAGAACTTGGGCTCCGATTCGTATCCGATGTGACTGGTCAGACGACGGGCCTCGCCACCCTGGGCGGAGACCGTCCACAGGTTGCCGCCGTAGCTGAACACGACCTGGTCACCATGGATGTCGGGCATCCGCAAGAGTCGCATATCGGTCTCGTCGGGAAGTTCGGCAGCGAAGGTCTGGCCGATGCAGGCCACGATCACTACCGCCAGGGTGGAGATCAGGGGTCGTTTCATGGAATGCCTCCGGGACGTGACGCCGGTCAACACCGGCAACTCGGCATGATTCAGGCCGGCGGATCGGAAAGACCGACACACTTGCCAGTCCAGCCGGCGGCCCAGCCCGGATCAGGTCTGGCTGATCCGGGATAACAGAAGGCGGAATGCCTCCACGTGGAGAGGAATCGGTTATCAGGACCGATTGCGGGAGGTTGCCACAGACCAGCCATACGTCAAGATCCGAAGTAGGTTACACGATTAGCGGAGGTTGGCTACTCTCGCGGCGATAGACGTTGAGCCGCCAGATCAAGATCAGCAAACAGATCCCGCCGCCCAGGAAACCGCCGGTCGCCATGCCGAGCCAGCCCTCGCGCAGGCCGCCGAATTGCAAGCCCGCATAGAGCCCGAGCGGTTCCGCCACCACCCGCATGATGACGTTGGGCATGGCCCCGGCCAGGCCGCGGCCCCGCGCCTGGAACCAGAGGGCCGTGATGTTGGCCACGCTGAGCATGGGCCGGGCGATGGTCACGAATTGGACCAGGGGAATGCCCACGGCGATGACCGAGATCTCGTCGGTGAAGATGCCGAGAGCCTGGCGTGGAAAGAAGATCACCGGCAGCGCCAGGATCGCCAGGAGGCCGAGGGCGAAACCGAGGGTCGCCATGGTGATCCGCACCACCCGTTGCCGGTGCCCGGCGCCGTGATTCTGCCCCACCATCACCAGCATGCTCATGGAGATGCCGAGGGTGGGCAGGAAGACGAAACTCAACAGCCGCGTGCCGGCCCCGAAGGCGGCCAGCGCCTCGGTGCCGAACGGGGCCAGCTGGCTGTTGATGACAAAAACCGCCAGCGGCGTGGAGCCGGTGGCGAAAAGGGCCGGCAGCGCCACGTTGGCCAGGTCGCGCAGCAGTGCCGGCGAGTAGGACCAGGCGGCGCGGTCGATACGAACCGTGCGGCGGGGATTCCGCAGCTCGCGCAGCACCAGCAACGAGGCCACGAAAAAGCCGCAGATGGTGGTGAGCGCCGCTCCCTGCACTCCCATCCGCGGCAGCGGCCCGACGCCGAAGATGAATAGCGGATTGAGCACGATGTTCAGGCCCAGAGCCGCCGCCATGACCTTGAACGGATAGATGGAATCGCCCTCGCCGCGGAAGAGCGAGTTGACGGTCATGGGCACCAGGGCGAACAACGTGCCGAGGAAGATGATACGGCCGTACTGGATGGCGCCCTCGGTCACCTCGGGCGAGGCCCCCATCTGGCTGATGATCGGGCGGAGCAACCACAAACCCAGCGGCGCGAAGAGCAGCCCCAGGACCACGTCCAGCAGCAACACGTGCAAGACCAGGTTCCGCACCTGCCGCGACTCGTCCCGACCGATGAGCCGGGAGCAGAGGGAGGTGGCCGCAGTACCCAGCGCGCTGGTGAGGGTGAACAGGAGATAGGTGACGGGGAACGCCACCGAGACGGCGGCCATGGCTTCCTTGCTGAACCGGCCCAGGTAGAGCATGTCCACCAGTCCGAAACCGGTCACCAGGAACATGGCCAGGATCATCGGCACGCTCAATCCGAGCAGGGTCGAACCCACCGGTCCCGTGAGGATGGCGCTGGAGCCGGCCTCGGGCCGGCGCCCAGCCTGGCGAAGTCGTTGCCAGAATTGGCTCACTGCGTAGGCTCCACGTCAGGAGCGGGTGAGCGGTAGTCACGCAAGAGCAACGGATCGTTGGCCAGCCCGTGGAGCAGGACAGCCACCGCGGCCACGTTCTGGGCCAGCGCCGTGGGATCGATCTTGTCGAAGGTGTCGGCCGGGCCGTGGTGGTAGTGGAAGTATTCGTCGGAATGGGTCCGATGGCCGATACCCGGGACGCCCAACTCGACGAGGGGGCGAATGTCCACACCGGACCAGCCTGCGAAGACTGCTTCGGCGTGTAAGCTATCGCCATCAGTCGAGGTCAGGTGCGCCAGCGAGCCGGTCATGGCCCGCAACCGTTCGAGAATCGGCTCTTCGTCCTGGATGGAAAAACCCCGGGGCGGGAAGGCGCCGGAATCACTTTCCAAAGCGGCCACGTGCAGGTCCACTTCGTCCGTGTGTGCGTCGAGGTAGGCTCGGCCGCCGAAGCCGCCGGCCTCCTCGTTCTCGAACAGCACGATGCGGATGGTGCGCCGCGGCTCCAGGCCGAGTTGTTTGAGCAATCGCGCCGCCGCCAGGGTGATGATGCAGCCGGCCCCGTCGTCGTGGGCGCCGGTGCCGGTATCCCAGGTGTCGAGATGACCACCCGCCAGCACGATTTCGTCCGGCAGCTCGCTGCCAAGGATGTCGCCGATGACGTTGAACGACTCCACGTCGGGCAAGGTCTGCGCTTCCATGTACAGGTGCACTCGTGGGTTTTGCCCGCTTAACGCCAGTCGATGCAGCCGGCCGGCGTCTTCCACGGTGACACACGCCACCGGAATCCGGGGGACGTCCTCCTCGTAACGCATCATGCCGGTGTGGGGCGTGTTCAGGCTGTAATTGGTCACGGAGCGGACCAGACAGGCCACGGCGCCGTGTTTGGCAGCGGCGCTGGCCCCCCTGGTGCGGTACTGCACCGAACCGCCGTACCCACTCCACGGCGGATCGAACAGCACGATCTTGCCGGCGGCCTCGCTGGCCCGGGCTTCCAGTTCCTCGAAGTCGGTCACTGCCAAGATCTCGGCCTCGATTCCGTCCGGCGGCGTACCGATGCTGTTGCCCAGGCCAAGAATCGGCAGCTCCAGTTCCAGCGGCGCCGTGGCGCGCGCCCACTCCCGGCCGCGCTGCCAGTACGGGAATGTGACCGGCTCGGTCCACACCTTGTCGAACCCCTCCCGCTGCATGGTCGCCACGGCCCAGTCGATGGCGGCCTGCATCTCCGGTGATCCTGCCAGCCGGGCGCCGATGGTGTCGCACAGCTCGCCAAGAGCTGTGTAAGCAAAGGTGTCGGCCAGGGCAGCTTCGATGATCACGTCGTTGACGTCCAGCGAAGCGGGGGGAGAGGCCACCGAGACGGCGACACTGGTAGTGGCAGCGACCGCGGTGAAGTGGCCGCTCGCCAGGATACCGAGGCAGCCCAGCAGGACCAGCCGATGCGGGAAGAACCGGACGAAAACGAATCGGGGATCACTTCTCGAATGCTGAAGCATTGCGGTCCCTTTTCGGTAGAGTGGACGAACAGGTCGTCAGGCGCTCTCGGTCCCGACTGGCTGCCGGGAGCTATTCGGTCTCGTGTCTTTCCTCCGGCGGATCGATGAACGGGGACGGCCGGCCGGCCACGAAAGCCTCGCGGGCCAGGGCGAACTCATCGCTACACCACGATTCGTGCCTGATGGCGGCAATCTCGGCCAGCATATCGTCGGACAGCGATTCGGTCTCGTCCAGCAAGGTGAAAACCCGGCGCGTGCCACGGACCGCAAACGGGCCGCCCCGCGCCAGGGAGCGCAGGAGCACCTCCGTGACGTCCGGCAACTCCTCGGCCGGAACGACGCGGCTGAAGAATCCTGCCCGTTCGGCTCGCTGGGCCGTGATGGTATCGCCGGTGAACAGCAGCTCCCGGGCCAGAGGCGAGCCGAAACCGCGGATGAGCCGCCGGATGCCGGTGTGGCTGTACACCAGTCCCAGCCGCACGGAAGGCACCGCCAACCGCACGCCCTCCACTGCGGTCCGGATGTCGCAGCAGGCCAGCATTTCCACCGCCCCGCCCCAGGCGTCACCCTGTACGGCGGCCACCACGGGTGCCGGGTAGTGGGTGAGTCGCGCCATCAACTGTTCGAACAGGCTCCCGGCGCGGACCGCGGGATCACGATGGAATATCGCTTCGGGAATATCTCCGATGGAATAGCCGGTGGAGAAGTGCCGGCCGGCGGCGCGCAGCAGCAGCAGCGGCGCAGTGTCGTCACCCAGTTCGGTCAAGGTGGCGACGAGGGCCGTCAACATTTCCTGGTCCAGGACATTACGGGGTGGCCGGTCCAGGACGACTTCCGTCCAGTGCTTGCGGGTGATCACGGTGATGGGTGCGATGAGTTCTCTCCCGGGATTGTTACCTTGTCCTCGGTGCGTCACCGTATTTACGGACCGGACCACTTTCAGGTACTCCGCGCCACAGTTAGGGGCAGAACTTGGTCCCTTCTCGCCACATCGGTGTCATCCCGGGTCGGTGTTTGTTGGATTCGTTGCTGTTTGTTGAACAAGCGAAAAGCATCTTACCGCAACCCGGGGCGAAAAACCCCTGAAAAAGCGCCCGCCGATCACGACGGGCGCCCGGTCGAATCAAAACGAGACCCGCTCAGCCATCCAGCTGCTTGAACACCTTCTCCACCCGCTTGAAGGCCCAGTTCAGTTCCTTCCGCGAGATGGTGAGGGGCGGCGCGAAGCGGATCACGTTCTCGTGGGTCTCCTTGCACAGCAGCCCTTCGGCCATGAGCGCCTCGCAGTAGGGACGCGCCTTGGTCTTCAGCACCAGGCCGATCCAGAGACCGCGACCGCGCACGGTCTTGATGCTCTTGGACTTCAGCCCGTTCAGCTTCGCCATGAACCACGGGCCGTTCTGGGCACTCTTCTGTACGAGCTTCTCGTCTTGCAGGATGTCGAGGGCTTCCCGCGCCACGGCCATGCCCAGAGGGTTGCCGCCGAAAGTGGATCCGTGATCACCCGGCTTGAATACGTCCATCACCTCGGCGCTGCTCAGGAATGCGGAGACTGGATAGAACCCGCCCGACAGCGCCTTGCCGACGATGACGCCGTCCGGCTTCACGCCGTCGTGCTCGTAGCAGAACATCTTGCCGGTGCGGCCGAGGCCCGACTGGATCTCGTCGCAGATCAGCAGGACGTTGGTCTTCTTGCACAAAGCGGCGGCCTTTTTCAAGAATCCCTTGGGCGGGATCTTGATGCCGGCCTCGCCCTGGATCGGCTCCACCAGGAAGGCGCAGGTGTTGCGGGTGATGGCCTTCTCCAGCGCCTTG
>JBDRBC010000136.1:0-3780 GCA_043823125.1 bacterium
CTCATGAGAACCATCTAGCTACCTCCAGAATGCGTGATGTACAGTAGACTTGTAGCAATGCACCGAGATGTATCGTCTTGATGCCCTTCTATTACTTAACTGCCAATTGGTCTTATCCCACTTTCCCGGACACCTAGTTTAACCCTGATTTGGTTAAAGCCTGGATCGCCATATTCGGCATTTCACCTGACCAGCACCATCCTCCTCGTCTCGGTGTACTTCCCGGCGGTTAGGCGGTAGAAGTAGGTGCCAGAGGGTGCCGCTAGCCCCTGACTATTTCTGCCATTCCAGGTGGTTTCGTGTCGCCCCTCGTTCAAGATCTCGTTGCCGAGCAGCACCGCGACAAGTCGTCCGGCCACGTCGTAGACGAAGAGACTGGCGGTCGATTGCTCAAAGAGCTCGAAAGCGAGGGTAGTGGAGGGATTGAACGGATTCGGCGTGTTCTGCTCGAGAAGCGGAGCTCGGCCCAGAACAACATCCGGAAGGATTCCTGTGATCACCGAACAGTCATCCTCCAGTGTGGGCAGTCCCTCGCAAAGAGGAGTCACGTCATTCTGCACGTCCGAGGTGCGGAAGCGCAGGATTTCTCCCAGTATCGAGAATGCGGCGGTTATCAACGCGTCGTCGAAATCCCCCAGGGTGACGATCGAGTATATCGGCTGCGCCGTGATTGAGGGCGCAGTGTCTTCCAACACCCCGTCGATGTACATAGCAAGACCACCGGAGCCGTAGCTTACCGAGATGATGTGCCATGCTCCGTCGGTGATGATTGTCGAGCTGAGTACCCCCGGCAGAAGACCAGGATTGTTCCCCCCATCGGGATCAATGGTGAAGAAGACCTGGCCGGCGACGGCGTCCTGGAGTGTCGAGGATCCGTAGGGGCCGCTCGCGATACTGAGTACGAGATCCCCCGGCAACCGCGGATCTGCACCCCGGGTGTCCATCACTACGTCGCCGGAGCGCTGGGTTCGAATGAGTATCTCCACAGTCCCCCCAGCGGGTAGTGCCGTCGCGGGGTAGTCAATACCAGTGTACTCGCCATCGAAATGTGCCCCGTCCTGGTCGAAGACGACATACCGCACCGCGATCGAGCTCTCCGCCCCCTCATAGAATATGTCATCGATGATCGTCGCGGCAATGACGGACGAACATGCCAGGAACATCGAGAAGACCTGGACTGTGACGAATCCGGCCTGAAACAATATGGCGATCGTCGACTTCCGCATGTTTAACTCCTTGCATGCTCGAACAAGGTGAATACCGACATGATTGATGGTCATGGTTTCTCCCCCCAGCATGATTCCATGGAGTCGTTTTGGGGTTGTTTTCCGATGTCCACCATGGGGTGTCATGTCCTCTGTTCTGGAGGCGAGTATAGCACACTCAGGAATCCGATAGCATCCCCCTGGGCATGAGACATCAAATCCCGGCTCAGAATCAGAGAATCCGAGAGCAATGCCCCCGGAATCTGCACTCTACTGGACGTTCTCGGTTAACGAAGAAATGGAGGGGCGGGGCGGCAGACTGTGCTAACCCTTTGATTCCAGCGACTTATAGAGATGATTAGTGATGGGCTTGGCTGGCGGGATTCTGAGACAACTTTCCGTAGAATGAATTCTTGGCTCCCCAACCCGGACTCGAACCAGACCCCCCCCCCTCCAAACCCTACTTCACCATCGTCACCCGCACCACCGCATACCTCTCCCCCTGCCGCACAAACGCAAAGTACACACCTGAAGCCACCCGCCGCCCATCACCATCCACACCATTCCATGCCATCTCCCGCCACCCGGGCGCCGCCACCTCGAACCGGCGACTCCACACCTGCCGCCCATCCACGGTAAATATCCGCAACGTCGCCTCCTCCGCCGCTGGTAATCTGCACCGGATGTTGGTCGTCGGGTTGAACGGATTGGGATAGGCCGACATCTCCAGCTCCGGATGACGAGGCGTCTCCGCCACGTCCGACAAGCCCGTCGCAATCGCACCGTAAATACGCAGCTTCCCGGCGCCCCAACGATCAGGATCGGTGGTGTACACATCGGTGCCGGCCCCGCCGCGTAACAACTCGCGCGCGCGGCCGGAATCCAGGTCGGGATACAGCTGCTTCAGCAGCGCCACGGCGCCGGCCACGTGCGGACCGGCGCTGCTGGTGCCGCCGAAGCTGCGGAAGTCCCCCGGGATAAACGGGTCCGCGCTGCGCACCGTTGAACCCGGCGCGGCGATGTCCACGCAAGGTCGGCCGTCGACCCGCGGTCCCCAGCCGCTGAAGCTATTGATGCCTCCGTCGTCGGTGGGATTGTAGGCGGCCACGCTGATGGCGGAGTCGGCGGTGGCGGGCCAGGTGACCGTGTGGGTCGGGTCGGGATCGTCCCAGTCGGAGTAATACGATGACCAGCCGGACAGGTCGTCCACGAAGTAGCCGTGCACCGTGACCGTCTCGCCGCTGAAGTCGAACGACCAGTCGCCGTCCAGCGGGTCGCCGGCCGGATCACTGTCGATTCGCAGGTCGTGCCGAACGCCGCCGCGGCTGGAGACGGATTCCAGGGTGTAGATCCGATACCCCTGCGAATGAACATTACTCCCCTCGCCCGGCACGATGATCGGCGTGCCGCCTGGCGGGGTGACCGTGACCGTCATGGCCGACGAGGCGAACCAGTGGAAGTTGATCCAGAAGACGGTCGAGTTCTCCGCGTGCAGTATCGTCCCGTCCGTCGACGTGACCGAGGTGTGCATCTGCCCGGTGGCCAGGTTGCCGGCCGGGATGACCGGGATTATGCCGTCGTCCGCCGCGAACTCGTTGAGTAATATCTCCAGGTTGGACGAGCCGTCCATGAACTCCCAGGTCCACTCGCCGTCCTCGAACAGGATCACGTCGGCACCCTCGTCACGGGCCCAGAGCAGGCCGACTTCCACCGGGATGAGGAACGGCGGTTCGGCCTGGTAGGCGTTGACCACGTGGAGGCACTCCACGCCGGGGGCGATGCCGGTCATCTTGTGCCGGCCGGCCCAGCCGCCGCCGAAGATACCGCTGACCTGAGTGCCGTGGCCCCAGTAGTCAGTTTCGGACTGCAGGAGGTTCACACCGCGCCGGTACACGTTGCCGTCCCGGCCGCGGATGGCGCGGACCATGGAGTCGCCGAGGCCCAGTAGCGATTCGCCGGGGTCGAGCACACCGTCATCGTCGGTATCGTCGGTGAGGAAATACAGCTCGCCGTAACAAGGATCGTTTTCGCCGTAGGTGGGTGGGCCATAATCCCGCTCGCCGTTGTTGTTGGTGTCCACGTACAGGAAGTCGAAGCCGGTGTCGTAGCGGGCCGGATCGTTACCGAACACGTCGGTCCGGTCCGCCTCGTGATACCGCAGGGTCTCGTCGCCATCGGGTACGCCGTCGTCGTCCAGATCCACGGCGTCCCCCGCGCTCAGATCGCTGCTGCCGTCCACGTCGAGCCAGTCGTACGTGGCGCCGTCCAGGCGGAAGAAGACCGGGTGGTAATACAGGATGCCGGTGTCCACGTCGCAGACGATGACCCCCTCGCCCGAGAGCGGTTCGCCGGAGAAATCGTCCACTTGCCAGGCCAGCTCGGTCTCGATCTGTGGGCGGCTCTGGGCCAGCGGCGGCGGGCTGCCAGGGCGCCAGGCGCAGTCGATGGCGGCCACCAGCGGGTCGGACTCGAGGGCGGACAGGACCGTGTACGGGATCCGCGCCGGATAGACCGTGCGGCTGCCCACGGGGCCACTGCCGAAGTCGTAGAACACCACGCCGAGATCCTGCAAGCG
>JBDRBC010000137.1:0-8060 GCA_043823125.1 bacterium
TCGAGGAGCTTGCGCACCACCTTGCCGTTACCGACGAACACCATCTCCCCGCCCTGTTCCACCAGTTGCGCCTGGAAATCCGCCAGGGCCGCCGCGCCGCCGCCACCGAGGGAGACGACTTTCGAGAGATCGAGAATGAGCCGGGTCTTGCCCCTGGCGAGGCAGCCGTCGGCCAGACGTCGAATAAAATTCTTGCCGTCACGTCCCAGGGCGCCGGCGAGACGGACGCCGAACAGCTCGGGATGATTCAGATTCAAGGGTGTGAAGGAAATCGACAATGTGCTTGTCCTTCGTGACTCGATTTAATACGCACGGACCTCTCCCCTGGCATCCCGCAGCGCGGCGTGCCGCCGAGGGATGCTGATATCCATGCCGTGATGTAGACTCGCTATACCAGTGTTTCCGCTAACCACCGATCCAGAACGGGGCGGAGAAACCGCCATTCGCTTCCGACCTTCTTGGCCGGGATCTTTCCTTCCTTGGCCAACCGACAGACCGTCTTGACATGCATCTTCAGGTAGTCGGCGGCCTCGACGGAAGTCATGACCTGGCTGGTTGTTTCCTCTCCCCCGATGTAGATGCTCGAGTAATCCTTGGTGCGTTCCTCCATGGGGGTGTAATCCTCTCTGGGTCTCAAGATGCTGTGCCTCAGCGAGCTAGGTCTTTGCAACTCCTATGCCGTGGTAATTTAGGGGACGAATTGGGTCGTATGGGGCACTTCGAGCCACAATACGGGTATTCGCGGTGCAGCCGGATAGCAGGGGGCGGTGCAAGATACCGCAAGAAGGGAGTCGGCATTTGCAATCCGCATAGTCCGGAAAGACCAGCCAGCACGGTGTCACCACGCACAGAACCGGTCACGGCGCCCCACGGCAGAGGAGTGTTTTGAGGTTCCTGGCCTGGAAGGGCGCGCGCCAGATTCCGAGTGCGCCGAACCGGTAGGCGATCTCTTCCAGTCGCCGCTGCCCACTGCTGGTCACCAGCACGAGCGGCGGCCAGACCAGGTTGTCCAAGCGGCCCGGATCGTCCCGCGCCGTAGCCAGGCGACCGAGGTTCACCGACGGTTCGATGTTGTCCGTGAGCAGGGCCAGATACGGCGGGCTGGTTGCGAATCGTCGGACGGCGGTTTCCACGTCGTCGCAGACATCCACCTCGTAGCCGGCCCGGCCCAGCTGCGCCAGTATCTCCCCCGTCCACATGGAACTGCTCAGCAACAAGAGCAGACGTCGGGCGGCAGGTTCGGGGGATAGGTCGGCGGGAAGGGTGTCGGGATCGTCGACACACGAGTCGGTGAACGCTTGTTGCAGGGACCCGAGGTCATCGATCTGGACCAGTGACTGCAGATCCTCACCGTCGTCCAGTGATTTGATGACGAACTCCAGATAGTTCGCCAGGAGGGCCAAGCTGTTT
The DNA here is from genome assembly GCA_043823125.1 of bacterium. Lineage (GTDB taxonomy): Bacteria > Krumholzibacteriota > Krumholzibacteriia > LZORAL124-64-63 > LZORAL124-64-63 > JBDRBC01. The sequence continues at coordinate 1,411 of JBDRBC010000137.1, forward strand.
TCGAGGTCGGGGCTGCCGGATCCGGGATTATCGTGGAACCACTGCAGGAGATCCCGGAGCGCCCGCAACCAGTTCGAGAAGGCGGGGTAACCAGCCTGGTCGCCAAAACGGGCCAGCAGATCCGCCCCCACCAGAGCCGCCTGCAGGCTGGGCGGTACTTCTACAGCGTCGAACGACTCCGCCGACATCAGGCGGAGTCGCTCCAGGCAATCTCTCAATCGAGCCGTCAGGCTGTCCATCTGTTCCGACATGGGAACCGGATCCCGTCGTTTGGCTGCGGTGGCGATCAGTTCAGGGCGACCGCTCCGAATTCCGCCAGTTCATAGATTCGTTCCTCGGTACTGTTGCCCGCGAGTAACTCCTCATCCAGAGCCACCGCATCGAACTCTGCCAGATCGTAAATCCTCTCTTCCGTCTCGGGAAGAGCCGGCTCGATCATGGACGCCGCGGATTGCTCGGAAACCAGTGTGGCCACTTTTGCTGGCGACTCCGTCTCGTTCACGGCGAACGGGGAATCATAACCGCTCTTCACCACACCAGTGAAGGTGGTGACGGATTCCAGATCACTCGTTCCGCTGGCGAACGGATCCAGGTGATCGGGATGATACCCGGTGAGTTCAGCTGTGCCGGCAGGTCCCTCCTGGTCCGCCGGCTGCTTGACGAACGGATCGAAACGCTCGATCCCGAGGTCCGTCATCGGTTCAACATCCGGATCTTTCCAGGCGATATCGGTGCCGGAGAGTTCGGTCCAGGCGTCACCGAGTTTTCTCACCCGTTCGGTTTGGCCCTCGAACTCTTCAGGCAGCTTGGCCAGACGGTCACTGATTTCCTGGGCGTACTGGGTCGCATGCCCCAGGCGTTCGGCGAGCTGCGGCCCGTTCCGGATCTCACCCCGGAGGCGTTTCAGCTCCGGAATCAGGTGCGACATGGCTTGATGCTGTTGCACGAGCAGTTCGGCAGTGTTCTGATTCCAGAAATGAACCTGACGCAATCCTTCGGCCACGACTGCATCGGTTCCCTGGCAATGGCCTTGCCGGGCGGCCTGTTCTGCCCCGGCGGCGGCGGCGGCGTCGAATAACTTGGCGCTCGCCTCACCCAGCCTGGCCACGGCTGGATTGTCGTACGGTCCCTCCACCTCGTCGCGCAGACCGCAGGTGATGGTCTTCTCCAGCCGGAACAGCTCTCCCTTCAGCCCGAGATAGCGGTCCAGCTTGGAACGCTGGCGTTCCATGGTCTCGCTCACCGCTTTCAGGAACGCCCCCACTCCGGGTGGTGACTGCTCCCAGGTCTCGCACCAGCTCTGTTCGTTGGCAGGATCGAGAGCGGCGATACGCTCCGCCACCGTCTCCGCCTGCCGGTAACGTTTCCGCGCCAGGGCGGCACTGCGGCTCAGCATCACGCTGCCGAGCGCTCCCAGCACGAAGACGCCGCCCACTACCATCCCGATGTCCTGGTACAGGCCGGAATCGAGGGGCCAGAGCTGCTGCCACTGCCCTTGCAAAGCGACCAGGACCGCATACGCCGCGGCAACTGCGGACACCAGCAAGGAAAGCAGATATATAACCACGAGAGAGCCCCGACTCGGCACACTGGCCGGACCGGCATGGGACAACGGATCGCTGGCGTTCAGTGGCTGATCGGTTTCCAGATTCTCAGGTGAATCCTGGTAATCACTGCCGTCGGGCAACGGTTGCTCGTTTTTCGATTCGTCAGTGGCGGGATCGAGCGAGGCAGAATCCGGCTCGGCCCAGGATTCGGTATGAGACGCGACTCGCGGGGCCGATCCGAACGTCTCGGATTCGACTTGATCGCCCAGATCCATCTCATCCTCCGTTAGCTCGTCCACCAGCTCGGTTGCCACGGCCTGACGACCCGGCTCCTCGTTGGCCCAGTCATCCCACGAATAATCCTGATCGCTATCTTGGGTCTGCAAACGGTCACTCATCCGTGATTTCCTTTCACTCACCACTGCGCCAGACCAGTCTGCTCGCACCTCGGCCGACTCGTTGCAACGCCGGTGCCCAACAGAACCGTCCACGGTTTCCTGCTATCCAGATCGGCCGGAAAATGACGAATTGAAGTTTCTTTTGGTTTCGGTGCTCTGGAAAGGGGACCGGGTCAACAATGTACCGCCACTGTCTTTTTTCTGGTCGCCACCATTCCAGTGTCACCCACGTTTGGCTTCCGATTTTTCAAGTGAATATTTGACAACGATTTACGGAGACTGTTTTCACGGCCGCTGGCACGGCGTCTGCAGGACCTCTCCATGTCTCACCGGTGAAGCCACCTGGAAACAATCGCCAGAAGGAGTTTTTCGCATGCCGACGCTGGCCAGCCCTCCCCACAACCCACTCCGTTTTCGCACCCTGTTCCCGGCCTGGCGCGGCAGCCAGCCGGTGTACCTCTTCATGCTCGAAAACCTGCTGGAAGCACGGCGGCAATCGTCTTTCCCCACCAACCTCGTGTTACCCGACGAGGACGTGAATGTCTATCTGGCCCATCTGCTGACTGAGCATCTGACCCGACCGATTCCCGCGGAGGTGCAGGCAGGGAGTACACCGCTGCTGCTGCCTCTCACACAGGCCAACCGCAGTCGGTGGCTGCAGTACGAGATCTACCGTCGCAACGGCGACCACCGTCTGCTCTGTCTCGGGCTGTACGGCCGCGGCGATCTGAAACGGCGGCGCTTCCCGTGGTACGGTCTGGACGCCAAGCAGACCGAGCAGCAAGATCTGGTGGACGGCGCGGCCTGTTATACCTGTGCCCGAGCGCTCGTCAGGCGCCCGAACGATTCGCTGGCCGGCGTGGCCGAGGTATTGCAAAAACTGGCGGCGAAATTCCCGGAATACGTCGAAATCCTGCAGATCCTGGCGCGGTTTCGCTTCGACCTGGGCAGTCGGCTCAGCGAGGCGGCCCTGGACGATCTGGTCGCCGAGCCGGCCACGAGTTCGCGGGAGGAATCGTCGGATCACAGCGGCATGGATCAGGTACTCGATTGTCTCTCGGATTACCGGCGTGAGCCGTCGGCGGGGAAACGAGAAGAGTTGCTGCAGCTTGCGTCACGGTACGGGATCGATCCGGACCTGCTCCTGCACAAAACCGGGACCTAACGCGCCCGATTAGCAGTCCGGAAAAACTCGAGGATCTCGCCGTTTAACGCTTCCTTGCCGTGAGCAGCGAGGATCGCGTGACCACCGCTACCGAAAACCCGGAACCGTGACGCCCGGTGACGAGACCGCTTCTGGAGCAGCCGGAGCGAGAGTGGAGAGATCCGTTCGTCATCATCGCACTGGGCTGCGTAGACCGGCGGCCGCAGGTGTCCGATCTGCCCCCGTGCGGTCTCCATGCCCTCGAGCACTTCGGGATTCCAGCCGAGGTAGGAGTGCAGCCAGCGGAGACGGTGAAGCTTCAGACGCAAACCGAGCCGCTTCAGGAACGTCACTCGTGGAATGATGGCCGGCGCCAGCAGAGCGATTCCCGGGGTCTGTTCCTTCCGGGCCAGCAACACGGCCAGCGCGGCACCGAATCCATACCCGACGATGAAGACGTTCTTGTACACCTTGCGCAGAATGCGATAGCGCAACTTGACCTCGTTCAGACAAGCTCGCCACATGACCTCCGACGGCATATCGGCCTTCACACCCGATCCAGGCAGGACCATGGAGTAGACGGTCAAGCCGTCTTCAAAAAGGTGCTGCGCCAGAGGGTGCAAATCGGCGGGAGCCCCGGAGAGGTCGGGGATGAGCAGACAAGCCGTGCTGCTGCCGTCCACGATCTCGATGTACGACCGTTGGTCCGCCGCGACCCGCTGCTTCGCTTCGAGGGTGTTCTGCAACCGCTTGTGCGTTCGCAGATAAATCAGACGCGCACGGGGAGCTTGGGGCCAGTTCTCCCAGGTCCGTTCCAGATCCCAGGCGGTCATCGCCATGGTCATGGCGGGATCCCGGAGCAGATCTCCGGCTGATTTTACCGTGTCGCCGTTGGCTTTCACGGTTGCTTCACCTCGTTACGGTTATATTCAACTCTTTTCAGCCAACAAGTCCGCAGGCCGTTCGCAGATGACTTGTGGCCAGTCCTCCTGATCGAGACGACCCAGAACCGCGTGGTCCGGATACTTCCCGCTGAGGACAAAGACCGTGACCATCCCGAGACGTTTTGCCGTCACCAGATCGGCCACAGGGTCGTCGGAGATAAATAGGGCTTCCGACGCCGCGGCGCCAACTCTTTTCAACGCCTCGCGGTAGATCCGCTCGGCCGGCTTGCCCACGCAGACCGCCGTATCCCCGCCGGCGACCGCCTCCAGAGCAGCGCACCAGGTCCCCGGGCCGAGGCGGCGTTGGCCGGTTTCGTCCAGGTAGAACAGGTTACGGTGGAGCGCCACCAGCTCGGTCCGTTTTTCGAGCAAGGCCGGTAAAGCCCGGTCGAGATCAGCCACCTGCAGATCGGGATTGGCCCCCAGCACCACGGCGTCGCAGCTCCCCTCGTCCACCAGCGTAAAGCCGTTTTCACGCCAGTAATCGGCCAGCCGCGGCTGCCCGAGCCAGAGGATCCGCTTTTTGCCCCACCGCTCCAGCAGGTCCATACCCAGGGTCAGACTGCTCACCAACCGGTCGTCGCTCACCTCGAACCCGGCCGTGGCCAGATCGGCCAGCAGCTCCTCGGGACGATGGGTGGTGTTGTTGCTCACCAGACAGGCCCGGATACCACGATCGGGCAAGCCGTTGAACCACGCCACCGAGCCGTCGATGGGAGCGTAGCGCTTGTCACGCACCAGCACCCCTTCGATGTCCACGAGATACGCACTGGTTTCGTGTGGCCGCTTCATGCCGTCATTCCTTTCCAACCAGCGCCGTGAAGAGGTCGTCGTAACTCGGCGTCAGCCGTTCCCAGCAGTATTCGTCCACGTCCAGCGAGAGGGAGCAGACATGACCACAGCCGTGGCCGGTGACAAGATCGCGCAGCAGTGACACCAGCTCTTCCTCGTCCCGGTAAAAATGCCGCCCCTGGCACCGGCTGCCGTACAGGGTCGGATAAACCTGCTCCCGTGGCAACACTGGATACGCGCCGGCATGGATCGCCTCGGCCACCGAGATGCCGAAGTATTCTTGAGCGGCGCAGCTCACCACGATATCGGCACGCTGGAGCAGGCGTTCGTACTCGGCCCGCTCGGAGACGAATCCGTAGGCCAGACAACGTACACCGAACCGCTCCTGTAACGGCTGGAAAACCGCCTCGTGGCCCCGCGGTTCGCCCAGCAACACCAGACGGAACGGCAACCCCTCGGCATCCAGTCGGAGCAAGGCCGATCGGAACAGTTCGGGGCGTTTGTCGAACTCCCAGCGATGATTCCAGAGGATCACGGGCATCTCGCCATCGCGAGGCCAGTTCGGTCCGGCTGCGGGATCACACTTCCCACCCCGGTACGGGGCGAAATCACCGCGGCCGTGGGGCGCTCGATCCAGCCCCACCGGCAACACGGCAATCCGGGCGGTCAAACGCGATCGGACCTCTTTCGGCACCGCCTCCGGCATGCGGGCCAGGTAGTCGGGCAACGAATCGAGGAAGAGGTCACGATGGAATACCGAGTTGAACACCACCCGGTCGGCGGCCAGGGCGCTGATGATATTAGTGAAACCGAAGTGGAAATCGAACTCCTCCTCCGGCGAGAGCGGGTAGGTCAACTGATTCTCGTGCATGTAGAGCAGACACGGCGTCCGATCGTGTGGCGGCGCCAGCAATCCACGCAGGTCAGCCAGATTGAGGAAATCGGTACAGAGCAACAGATCGATCTCTCCAGCGAACTCCTGATTGATCCGATCGGCGAAATACAGAGCAGCACCACGCATGCGCCATTTCCAGAATCGCGGCGGCAAGGTGAGGGATTGAATCATGTGCCGCGAGTTCGCGGTGAGGCCCTCCCGGAAAGCTCGGTGTGAACCGCCGTCATACGGTTCAAGGAAAAGAATATTCAGAGCTGCCAAAGACTTTGTTTCCCTCCGTGGTGACATTTTTGATCCCACGATGGTTCTATCACGTTGTGTCATTTTGTGCCGGGTGACGTAAAAACCGTGACCCGTCCCTGTTGTGACCCGTCCCCGTTATTGATTGAAACGGCATATTCCTTTATACTTCATGCAGCTTCAGGTTCACACATTTTCCTGTCACCCAGCCATAAGTGACTGCGGGGTCCATCGAGAGGATAAGACTATGAAAAAGCTGGTGTTTTCCGTCCTGATCATTCTGATCAGCGGAACGGTGGCTGTCCAGGCAGAATACGAGAACGGTTCGGTCGTGGGTCAAGTGCCCGATCGGGTCATAGTGGTTCTCAATTCCGACATCTTTCCCCAGGTTGAAAAATCCGCAGACGGCGTGGCCGTGGACATCCCATCCCTGAATACACTGGCCGATCGTTTCGAGGTTCGCGCCATGGAGCAACTCCACCAGGGAATCGGCGCACCGACCAAAGCCGGCTCACCCGACCTCCGGCTCCACTGGACGGTCGATTTTTCCACCAAGTACGATCTCGAGACCGTGCGTCTGGCATACGAAGCGCTGCCGGAAGTGGCCGAGGCGTGGGCCGTGGACATCTGCAAGATGCACGCCCTGCCCAACGACCCGGCACTCACCGGCGGGCAGCAGTGGTACTTGCG
>JBDRBC010000138.1:0-2677 GCA_043823125.1 bacterium
GGCCCAACAGCAGGCCATGCTGTCTCTGCTGAGCGACTTCCACACCGCACTGTATCGAGGCGACGACTACGAGGAAATCCGGAATCGCTTCCTGACCAGTGATTACTTCGACGATCCGGAACGCACCTTCGAGAACTGGACCCAGGAACGGCGCGACGAGCTGATGGGCAACACCCTCGCCCACATCCGGCGCGCCTGGGGAATCTCCGAGGACAAGAACGTACAGACCGTCCGCATAGAGGAACCGGCCACCCTCAAGAGCTCTAACCTCGTGTACAAGGCGGAAGTGCTCCAGTGCCGGCAGCGTGACGGCGAGTTTCACCTGACCCGCCGGGTCAATATCGGGTCCGAAAACCCAGCGGTCGATGCATGGTATTTCATCCGGGACCTGGTGCACACGGTGGTCTTCATCGAGCAGAACGGAGAACTCAGGATCAGCCGCTACGACGGCGGTGTCAACGTGCAGCGCATGGACGTGAACAATCCCTACGGCCCTATCTTCATCGTCACCATCGACGGCGACCAGGCAAACGTTCCAACCGGGCCGATGCTGTTCAAGTCCATCCCGCGCTCCATCGTCCCGGGTGCCCTGAGCATGATCCCGCTACGGGGGGATTTGACCGACAAGTAGGTTTTACCCGAATTCCGCCAGCAACACTGAATCGAGGAGGTGCAGGAATATGCTCCCCAGGAATTGTACGCCCCGGACCTGTCGACCGGTCGCCCAGCAAATGGCCGCCCTGCTATTATTCACCTGCCTGGCCGGGCCGCTACTGGCCGCTGAGATCCACCAGGCGGTCCAGGCCGGCGACCTGGAACAGGTACAGAGCCTGCTCGCCGGCGGCGCCGATCCCGACGCCCGTGAGCCGCGGCTGGAGTTCACGCCGCTCCATCTCTGCGTCTATGTCGACAACCTGGAGATCGGCGAGGCGCTGATTGCCGCGGGCGCCGATGTGAACGCCCGCAACCGGATGGATCTCTCACCGCTGGATATGGCCATCGTTTTCAGCAAGGTCGAGACAGCGGCATTCCTCATCACCCACGGCGCCGACATCGAGGGCGAGAACGGCCACGATCATCGCCCGCTGACCTACGCCACCAGCCGCGGTCACACGGAAATCGTACGGATGCTGCTGGATGCCGGCGCGGACCTGGAGGCATGGAATCGACAGGGGCAGACCGCGCTACTGGCGGCGATCGTTGCCGGGCGCGACGACATGGTGGCGCTGCTGCTCTCTCGTGAAGCCAGAGTCGACGTGACGGACCCCACCCACGGTCGGCCGCTGCTCCATCATGCCTGTCTGACCGGACATCTGCATATCGTCGAGCAGATCGTGGCCGCCGGCGCCGACGTGAACAGTCTGGATACGGATGGCCAGACGGCACTACATCTCGCCACTCGGTACGGGCACCAGCAGGTGGCGGAGCTGCTGCTGACCCACGGCGCCCGCCGCCCGGAAGACCTGGTGGAGAATTACGACCGCTCACCGCATCTGCAGCGCGAGCTGGCCGAGGGTGAGGCGGTGGCCTGGTACCTGAATCATCGCGGCTGGGCCGTGAAGACCCGCAACCACCTGCTGGTGTTCGACGCCGAGGAGTTCGGGGTCGTCCGTCCCGCCGATCCGGCCCTGGCCAACGGCTTTCTTTCGACCGAGGAACTGTCTGAAGAGTACTTGCTGGGCCTGTACACCTGCTACCACGGCGATCCCGGCGAGTTGGCGTACGTGCACGAGCTGGCGGATCAGGTGGCGAGTGCCACTTACGTTCACCTGGCAGACGATCGTTTTCGTGATGGCCCCAGTTGCCTCTACCTGGCGGCTGGCGACCAGCGGGAAATCGACGGGGTGACGGTGCGGACCATCGACGCCTTCACTGGAAATCCAACCCACGCCTACCTGGTGGAGGCGGACGGTTTGGCCATCTTCTACCAGGGCTTCGGTGTAGACGACCCGGTGCAATTTCGGCAAGACCTCGATCGGCTGATCGAGTCCGTGGATCGAGTGGACCTAGCGTTCCTGCCGATCCCGGAGCCCTTGAGTGAAGGTGGCGGTAGCGGCATGGGTGTTGCCGACGGCGAGTCACCCCCGCTGGACGAGAACGAGCTGTTCTTCCAGATCGTGGCGAAGCTTCGGCCCGCGGCTGTCTGCCTGCTCGATCCCAACCGTCGCGAGGCGCTTTATCTGGAGGTGGCGCGGCGAATGACCATGGCCGGATTCCGCGGCGAAGTATTCTGCGCCGAGTATCCCGGGGACCACCTGGTGTACCCGGGTAGACTGTCGAGATAACGATCCAGGGTGACCGCCCGGTGTACCCGGGTGCACTGTCGAGGAAACCGTTCACGGCGACCAGTCAGTGTACTTCCCGGGTACACGACATCACTCACTGAACCCGCCGCCGCCGCAACGCCCGCGCCACCGGCCAGACCAGCAGCAAGACCAGCAAGCCCGCCAGTCTGAGCAGCCAGCCTTCCGACGGCGCCGTCCAGCCGGCCGCGCTGCAGATGGCCTTCAACAATCCCGTCGACCCCAGCAGGCACGATAGAAGTACCGACACGGCCAGCACCCCGTTGGCCAGGGGACCGCAGAGCTGCACGCCCATCAACCGCCGGTCGTTCACACAGAACCAGAGGAAAACCGCCACCAGCGGCAGGATCACCCCGTTGAGGGCCTGGGCCAGG
>JBDRBC010000139.1:0-2058 GCA_043823125.1 bacterium
ATATCTATTTTTGGGGGCTTCTCGGGCAAGTGATGCAGACCGAATATCCTACCCCGCCAGATACAACCCCGCTCCCGGTCCCAGCGGCAAGCCCGTCACCAGCCAGATCACCAGCAACAGCATCCAGGCCAGCATGAAGACGAGGGAGTACGGCAGCATGGTGGCGATGACGGTGCCGATGCCGGCCTTGGGGTCGTACCGCTGGACGAAGGCGACGACGAGGGCGAAGAACACGAGCACCAGGAAGACACCGAGGGACTCCGTGGCCTCCTTCATGTCGACCATGACGTCCCGATCGCTGCGGAAGGTGCCGGCGGCGAAACCGTAACCGAGCCCCGCCAGCAACCCCTCAGAAAAATGAACGAGACGATGCCGTGCATGAACGGCGAGTGCAGGACGCTGTCGGGCGGTGCGCGCCGCCATCAGGGGAATTGTCAGTATAGCTCCGGGCATCTTAGGTCAGATGGAAACCGAAAGCCAGTGTGGCCACCGAATATCCGGTGGTCGTCGCGGGGTAGTCCTCGGTCGTACAACGGATTCAGTGGCGCCCCCGACCGCCCCGTGCAAGGATCGACACCGCGCGTGTCCTTGCCTTCCCCGATTGATTCGGGGAGAATGGTTTCATCATCAATTGACGTCTTGTCGAGGGAGAACCGACGTGCCTATCCACTACACCGCCCCCCTGCAACGCGCCTGGGCGCGCGCCAAGGGCATTCTGTTTCGCCCCTTCAACCTGGAGACCTGGATCATTCTCGGGTTCACCGCCTGGCTGGCCCGCCTGTGGGACAACGCCGGCCTCGGCGGCAGTAACTGGACCCGGGGGGAATTTCAGCTGGATGGCGATGATCTGCGACGGCATCACTTCGATCGCGACTGGGATCACGAGTCGTTCCTGGAGTGGTTCGGACTGGGCGCCCTCGAGCTGTGGGTGGTGATGATGCTGGTGGTGGGCGGGCTGCTCCTGGCCCTGTTGCTGGCCTGGCTCAGCTCCCGCGGCGAATTCATGTTCCTGGACAACATCGTCACCCGGCGCGCGCGAGTCTCCGAACCGTGGCGGCGCTACGGCGGCCTGGGCGATACGTTGTTCATCTGGCGCATCGCCTTCCAGATCGTCGCCGGGGCGGTGGCCATCGCGTTGATATTGCCCAGCCTGTTCATGATCCTCCCCATCGCCGAAGGAGGCGCCTGGCGTGGTCTCGGTTTACTCGGCGTCATCGGGCTGGGAATGACCGGTTTCGTGCTCGGGCTGCTGGCGACGCTGGTGAACTTCTGGACCGACAGCTTCGTGGTACCGTTGATGTACAAGCACGACCTGACGATCCTGGACGGTTGGCGACGATTCCTGCCGCTGCTGCGCACCCACACCGGACCGCTCGTGCTCTACGCTCTTTTCTATCTATTGCTGAGTATCGGGGTCGGCTTGGCGGTGGCCGCCGTCTGCCTGATCACCTGCTGCGTCGGGGGCATCATCCTGGCCATTCCGTACATTGGCACGGTGCTCCTGCTGCCGATCTACACCACCGCTCGGGCCCTGGGGCCGGAATTCCTGGCCCAGTTCGGCGACGAGTATCGGTTGTGGAATGGCGACGAGGACAGTCAGGAGATCACGCCCGAGAAGGAGTAAAGGCGGATCAGTCCCCCTGGATCCCGAACGCCCGTTTCCGATTGCGCACCAGTTCGAACTCCTGCGTGTCCTCGCAGAACAGTCCGGTCAGCTCTTCTTGATACGGCGCCAGCGAACCGGCGAAAATCGGCGGCAACCCGTCGGCCCACGGCACCCGGGCTTGGTCGGTGGACAGGATCTCGATCTCGGTGGTGAGCAGCTGGATCAACTCGTCGTTCGTCTCGGCCGTCTCCTCCCCGGCCTGTGCCGCCACGAGCTGCCGGCTCAACATCTCCCGCACGACCTGTTGCGCCCGCGAGGAAATCCGGCTCCGGATGCGGACGAGGGAGTCCTGCTCGGTGCGCGAGTAGAGAATGTCCCGGTAAGCCAGAACGTAGAGGTAGGTGTATTCTCCGAGGCCCATCTCCGCCGCCGCCAGCGCCTCGTTGCGGATC
>JBDRBC010000140.1:0-2958 GCA_043823125.1 bacterium
GTGGGTCTCCTCACCGATGGGTGTGGTGAACGGGCCCTTGATGGCGACCTTCAGGTACTTGATGGCCTCGACGGTCTCGTCGGGGAACTCGCTGCCGTAGTGCTGCAGCCCCTCGAGTCCGGCATACAGGTCGCACCAGGCGATCTTCCGCTCGCCGCCGTACGCCTTCTCCACGGCCGTCTCCACCACGTGCTTCATGGCCGGCGTGATGTCCAGGCCGATGCCGTCGCCCCGCAGGCAACCGATGATCGGGTTGTTGCCTATGACCAGCTTGCCGTCCTCGTATCGTATGAGATCCCCCTCGGGAACTTTGATTTCCTTGAAATCCATCGCGCGCCCTTTCTTTGTGCTCGTGAGATCCGGTCGGGAAATGCCACTTACGAAGATAGGCTTCGGGGGGCGTTGATTCAAGCTCACGTGGGTTTTGGATCGGTTTTCTCGGTGGCGTCGGGGATGAGGGGGTAGTCCTCTTCCCCGACGCTCCGGTTATGCCGGGGGGGTGAAGAGCCCCGAGAGGGCGGGGATCGGGAGGTGGAACGCGAATCCAGGTTATATGATTGGCTTTTTGGGTGGATGCCGCTCTTCGATTGATTTGGAGCGTAGCTGGAGTCGGTGAATGTTGAGTGGCGGGCCTTGGGGAAAGCGGGCGTATTGGCGGAGTTCGGGCCAGTCTTTTTCGGGATGGAGTGCGATTGCTTCCTTGGTGTGCAGGTTGGCTATGGGGAGGCCGCCGGCCAGCCAGAAGGGGAGGGAGATGACCAGGACCAGGCCGTGACTGAGGGTAGAAAGGGCGCCTGCGGCGGACCAGCCCGCGGCCTTTTGCCCGGGATCGAAGAAGGCGAGCCGCGCTCTGGTCACTTTCTCTCGGGGGATGGCATGGAGCGTGTGCGCGCGCAAAACGTAGATGCTGTCCGCGCCCACGGCGATGAACTCGCCTTCACGTGAAGGCCACGAGACTTCGCTGCAGGTCACGTGGATCCAGGCGCCGAAAGGATCGCTGGCGGCGGACATCACCGGGGGCAACCAGTCGTCTGGTGCGCCGGTGGTGGCGCAGCCGCCGAGGCCCAGGAGCAATCCGCAGCCCAGAAGCGCCAGGGTAACTGCAGAATACCGAGACCTGGTTCGTTGTTGGGCGTCAACGCGCATAACGGCTCCCCCAGAATTCCGTCTCCAGGGACGGTTCCAGTGCCTTGAACGCCGACGCCAGTTGCCGCAGGGCGAGCTCCGGCTGCAGGAATAGCAGGGCGGCCTGGACGGGATCCTCCTCGGCACGCCACTCTTCTCGCATCCACTCCAGGTAGTAGCCCTGGCTGTCCAGGCAGTACTCGTACTGCTGGGGACAGGCGGGCAGGTCGTACACCAGTTCGTAGCGGTCGCCGGGCAACGTGGTCAGACAGCGCTCGGGATCCAGCAGGATGGCCAGGGCCGTCTCGTCGACCGTATCGTCGCGTTGGACCCGACTGGGCGGGATACGTCGCGGTTGGGTCTCGCCGAGAATCGTCGCCAGCGCCAGCTGGTCGAGGCGCCAGTGCCCTCGGGTCAGTCGCAGCCGCAGCTGGAGCGGCGCGCCCGGTGGCATCACGGATGGTGAGAGATCCAGCGGTACGAAGTGACAGTTCGTGGCCAGGGGACCGGTTTCGCCGGCCGCCCCCACGGTTCGCCACAGACCGGCCTCGTTGCGGATCTGGACCTCGATGTTCCCCAGGGTGCTGCCGAGGCTGCGCTGGCCCGGCACCGGTTCGAGCACCTGTTCGGCCCGGACCAGGGCCGGCGCTGCGTGACCGCCCAGATAGGCCAGACCCTGATAAAACAGATACGTACTCAGCAGGGACTGGCGCGAGACGATCACCAGGCCTTGACGAACACCCGGAGGAGGGGTCGCGAACTCCACTTCCAGAAACTCGCGAGTGGCCAGGTCGGTGTCGTCGGCCAGGCTGAAGCGTTCCCGACCGTCGAATTCAGTCAGCAGTGTCGTGCAGTCGCCTTCGGCGCCAAGACAGCGCTGCAGTGGTTGCAACGGCCCGGTCTGCCAGAAACGGCCCGCATGGTCGGCCAGGACACGCCCGCCCGCGGGACGTTTCAGGGCCAGCAGTTCGACCCGGCGCACCACGTGGGTTTCGAGCGCCTCGTTGGTCATGGTCACCGGCAGGGTTCGGCCCCGGGGCCTGCAGCGCAGGAGCAGATCCAGATCGTTGGCCTCGAGGGCCGGCGCCACGCTGGCCGAGAATCCCTCGGCCTGCAGGATGGCGCCGCTGTCCGCGGGCACGTAGAAGGTGGGGCAGGAGCCGAAGCAAGCCTTGGGATTGGTCAGACAGTAGACAGACAGAGCGGCCGAGGCCACGGTGAGCACCGTGAGCGGCGCCAGCGCTTGCGAATTCTGCAACACGTTGGACTCGAAGATGGCCACCGAGTCCACCGCCACATCCAGGGGACCACTGGTTACCGTATCACGCCGCGCATCCAGCAGGGCGCCCGTGCCATGGACGGTGCGGGTCTCCTCATCTACGGTCCAGTTGTTCAGGATGTAGAGCCCACCGTCGGACAGGTGCGCTTTCAAGACCGGCGACCGGCTGTCCAGCGAGGCCAGCGAACGATAATCCACGGGCTCGACGAGGGTTCGGTGCTGGACCTTCAATGTGCAACCGACAATCATCATGAATGTCAGCAGGAGCAGACAGGAGAGCGCCAGGTGCCGTTTGTCGTAGAGCGTCATCGAGTCTCCCTTCAGTCAGCAGCAGAGCCGCTGGCGCCTCTTCCAGGTCTATCGCGCTGTCGAGGAGAGCAGTTCCAAGATATATGCCAGCAAGCAAGGAGGACCAGACCAATATTCAAATCGTTATTTTACAGTGTATTGCAATGATTCAGCGGTTCAACCACAGAAGCAGGTGCGCAGACGCACACACCCCCCTCAGCAAAACAGGTTCTTAACCGTTTTGCTGAGGGGGGTGTGTGCGTCTG
>JBDRBC010000141.1:0-11528 GCA_043823125.1 bacterium
TTCGACCTTCTTGCTGGCGGCGATCAGATACAGATCCCGGGCGAGCAACATGCCAAGGGATTGGTGCCGGAAGGCCGGCGCCACCAGGATACGCAACTCGGAGACGTGCCCCTTCCAGGAATAGCCCTCCGATTCCAGGGAACCGTCGGCCACGATCTGGTCGTCGTGGATGGCCACCAAGCGTCGGATCCGCCCCGAACTCATGATCCGGATACGTTCCTCCACCACCTCGCGGCGGGTCACGTCGTTGCGCAGGTAGATTCTCTCGTTGGGTGGTAAATTGCGGAAGAAGGTCAGTGAGCGATCGACATCGTTCTCGGTCAGATCTCGGATCTGGACATCGGTACTGTTTTTCAGGGTGACTGTTTTTTCCATGAGCCCCCTCCTGTCGTGCCCCGTTTCAGTGGGGCGCCCCAAAAACCTCCCTGCGAGGTCAGAATTGCGGATCAATGGATGTCAAACACAAGAAAGGAAGGACGAGGTGGGTCAGCTAGCCGTTGGTCGAGATAATTCGGAGCTGAATGCTGGCTAAAATGGTATACATTAGACCACCAGAACACAATTTCATGGCCGTACATGTGCCAAGATATCATCGGCCCTGGATCAGAACCGGCTACATGCCCGCCAGAAACCTGTTGCGAAGAGTCTGTTGCTCGTGACTGGGGAGGGGAACCCGCAATGAAAGGATGCCAGACGAACCCCCGGATGCTGATTCTGCTGGTGCCGTGTGTTTGCGGAATGGGGATGACAAGTCTGTTTTCTGCCAGCCAGGCGGCCGAGCGGTACCAGGTGGAGCCAGAACTGATGGTTCCGGTGTTTCTTGTCGAGGCGGCTCCGGTGGCCAAGGCGGCAGGCGAGACGGTAAATATCCTGGGTGGACCCAACCGTGGGGACGGCAAGTTCCAGCATGATGACTTTCCGATGGTTCCTGACGATGAGTGCTGGGCGCCTATCGCCCTCACGCCCGTGGGGGAGACTGTGTGGCAGGTGGACAACTTCAATGCTTCCCTGCTCGATCCAGCCCAGATCCCCAATCACGCCATGTGGTGTGGTGGGTATTTCATCCCGTGCGCTGGCGATTCCTTTCCGATGGTGCCTTTTCGGATGCGGACTGCTGTGGCCGACCGACGGCGCGGTCCAGATCGACAACATCGCCGGCTGTAGTTTCGGCAAGGTTTGGCCGAACCTGATGGACGCCGGATTCTGCAGTCGGAATCAGAGCCCCGAGCTGGCCTTCATCGACGACGGCACCCGCCAGCGGCTCTGCGAGTACACCGCTCCCGGCAGCGGCGCGCCGGTCACCGCTGCCAGCGGACGGCGTACACCACGCCGTCGTCGGCAGGCAAGATCAGCAACGGCTCGGTTCCCGCCTGCGCCGGACAGGGAGCCGAGCCGATACTTTCTCCCCGGGTGTAGAGGGGCCAGAGATACCCGCCGGTCTCGAACGATCCCAGCTGCTCGCCGCTAGCGCCGTCGAGCAGGTACAGCAGGCGATCCAGGGAGTAGACCGCCACCGCCGGCTCACCGGCCACGCGGGTCACCAGGGCCGAGGAACGGATGAGGTCGCCCGTGGCGGCGATCCAGACCGGTTTGCCACTGGCCACGGAAATCGCGTGCACACGGCGATCGAAGCTGCCGAACAGCCAGCAATCGCCGGCAGGTGTCGGCAGCAAGGCGGCCGTGGCGTGAATGGCGTGGCCGGCCTTGTAGGTCCAGATCTCCTGGCCGCTCTCGGCGTTCAGGGCGGTCAACATCCCCCAATCGTTGCCCACCACCAACTGGCCGGATGCTGTGTTTGTCTCGGCTTCGGACTGCGCTGAGGCGCCATCGACACGGCCCGGCGCACGATAGGAGCAGGAGGCGTGGATGGGTGCGCTGGTCCCGTGGTCCCAGACCGTTTCACCCGTCCGCGCCTTCAGGGCGTGCACCCGGCCGTCCTCGGCGGCGATGAAGACCAGCGGCTCACCTGCCGGATCCCCCACGGCCGGCGAGGTGAGGGCCGTGCTGGACAGGGTCCGCCGCCAGCGCAGGGAGCCGGTCTCGGCTGTCAGAGCCAGCAGCTCGCCTCGCTGCACGTTGGCGAACGGCTTGTGATCGTTGATCCAGACGCTGCACAGCACCAGCGACTCGCCGTCGATTGTCGCCAGGCACGGCGATCCCGCCGTGGCCGGCGGGACGGTGGGTGACCAGGGATACACCTCGAAGGTCCACACCGGCCGGCCGGTGGCGGCTTCCAGGGCGTAGATGGTCCGATCACAGGCGGCGACGAAAACCAGGGCGTCGTCCTGGCGGCAAAGGATGGCGGGGGCGGCGTCGATGCGACCGCCGGCCGTGAAGCGCCACACCTCCTCGCCACTGGTCATTTCCAGGGCGTAGAGATTGTGATCGTACGAGCCGATCAGAACGAGTGCCCGACCGGGGAGATAGCAGGTGGCCGCCGAGGCGGACCAGGGACCGGCGCCGTGTTCGTAGCTCCAGACATGGTCGTCGGGTCGGAATCGCCACTGCAAAGCGGCGGAAGGTCCGGGGAAGTTCAGCGCCGAGACGCCAAGGTTGCCGGCGTCACCCATGAAGGTGTTCCAGGCAGTGGGCGCGTCCATCACTCGTGCCCCGGCAGGTCCGGCCGTACCCCTTGCCAGCACGACCTCGTTGCCGAGCTCGCCCCTGCTGGACGCGCCCGAATCTGCATTGGCTCCCTGGGCAAAGACAACTGGTTGGATCAGCCCGAGAGCGAAAACGGCCGCCACTAATGGTCCATTCATGGTTCCTGCTCCTCGCTGGTCGCCCGGCCGCCGCACTCGCGGCAGAGCTGACAGGAAGTGCGGTCCGGCCCGCCGTTTCGCCAAGCCTCCATGCCGCAGGAAACGCCGCCAGCCGTGATTGGCTCTCCGCCTCTGATGGCCACCAGAGCGCGTCGAGCCAGCAACGAGAGCAGCGCACCCAAGGGGCAGAGGTAACGGCACCAGGCGAGCGGGACCAGCCAGCTCGCCAGGACCACGGCGATGAATCCCACCACGGAGGAGTAATCCAGCTCGCCGCCCACCATGGCGCACCACGGATTGGTCAGGAACATGCCCATGACCCCCAGGCCGGTCCAGATGGCCAGCGATCCGTACCGGAATCGTTTCAGGCCACCATCGGACACCAGACCGGTGGCGTGCACCACCAAGAGCCCGCACAGGCCGATGCCCCAGATGGCCGCGCTGCTCTGGGCGATCACTACCCCGGCCGGTCGGGTGACGGTGGCCAGACAGATGATCAGCAATAGCAAGGCGCTGGCCAGCGTCACCGAGCGCATCCGCAGATGGGTGGTGGCCGGCGTCCCGCGCCAGCCGAGCCAGTTGCCGAATCCGAGCCGTTCACCGAGCCGCCGGCCCAGATCCTGAAGAAATCCCAGCGGACAGACCCAGCCGCAGAAGAGACGCCCGGCGATGAGACCGCAGGCGATGAGCGGCAGGATCACACAGAGCATGTTGAAGGCCATCAGATCGTCGCGGGCCACGAACCGGAGCCCGAACAGATAACCGCGGATGGCGCAGAGACAGCGGTGCAGGAAGACCACGAAGACAAGCAAGGAGACCGTCCGGGTGATCCAGCGCACCAGGTCGGGTCGCCGTGCCCGCACCGCACCCCAGAGCGCCAGTCCGAGCAGGCCGAACAAGATCAACACGGGGAGTACGTCGATGGCGCTGTTCTGCAACGGCAGCAACGGCTTTTCGATGAGTTTCCACTGGGGGATTTCCTGGATCATGCCACTTGCTCCCGGAAGGTGTGGACGGCCGCCGGCGAAAGTTCGATACGAACCGGCGCGCCGAGCCTGAGTAGTTCGGGTTCGAGATCATTCACTGACGCGCGCACCACCAGCTGGTGTCCAGCGCCCGCCACTACCAGTTCCACCGTGTTTTCGCCCTCGCGAATGGCTACCACCCGCCCACAGCCGTTTCCCTTGGCAAATTCCGGAAGTGACCGCACAGCCAGCCGGGTCGGGTCGAGCACGATGAACCGGACAGGGTCACCCGGCGGGGGAGAGCACATTGGGACTCGGCACCCAACGATTATCAGGCTCTCTTGACCCGCCGGGATCTCGAACAGATTCTCCGCACCCACCAGTTCGGCGACAAATCGACTGGCCGGCGATACCTGTAACTCCGACAAGCGACCGTCTTGAAGCAATCGCCCGCCGGCCAGCACCACGATCCGGTCGGCGATGTCCGCCACCTCGCCGAGATCGTGGGTGATGTGCAGGATCGACACGCCGGTCTCGCCGGGGATCCTTGCCAGGACCTCCATCACCCGTCGCTTGAACGAGACGTCCAGGGAGTGCAGCGGTTCGTCCACCAGCAGGAGTCGTGGCCCGGGTGCCAGCGCCCGCGCCAGGGCCACCAGTTGCCGCTCACCGCCACTCAGGCTGCGGATGTCGCGACGCCGGGCCAGCTGTTCGATGCCGAGCAAGGCCAGCAGGTTCTCGATCCGCGCCTCCGCCTCCTGGCGCCCCTGCCGATCCAGATACCGCAAGCCGAAGCGGATATTGCTGTTCACCGACAGATGCGGGAACAGCGTGTCACCCTGGCAGAGCAGGGCTAATTCACGTTTTTCGGGGGGCAATTCACCCGCGTCCCGTCCGTGAAGCAACACGGTCCGGCGGCCGTGGGGGTGGAAACCGGCGATGGTTTCCAGGAGCAAGGTCTTGCCGGCGCCGCACTGGCCCACCACCGCCACGTACTCGGCCGGTCGGACTTCGAGGGAGATATCCTGCAGGGTGAAATCGCCGAAGCGGCGCGTCAACGAGTCGACCACGAGAGGAACAGGACCGCTCATCGGAACAACCTCCCCCACAGATCGCTCCGCGCCTCACACAGCCAGCGGAAGAGCAGGAACAGCCAGAGGCAGAGCACCACCAGGATGGCCGCGGCCGGCTGGGCTTCCCGTAATCCGTACTGGGTGAAGATGTCGTAAATGAAGATGGAGGCGGTCATGGGGTGGTAAGCCAGCACCAGTAATGCCCCGACCTCGCTGATGGCGCGCGCCCAGCACAGCAACGTGCCGTTGAGAATGCCGCCGCCGGCCAGCGGGAGCACCACCCGGAAAAACGTCGCGCCGTGAGATGCGCCCAGACTCCGGGCGCTCTTTTCCATCCGCTCGGGCACCGCTGCAAAGGCGTTCATGGCGCTGCGCACGAGGAATGGCGAGCTGACGAAGATCTGCGCCGCCACGATACCGGCCAGGCCGCCGGCGATATCGATTCCCAGTGCGGCGAGGGCCTGTCCCAAGGGCGCTTTGGGGCCGAATAACAGGAGCAGGGCGATGCCGGCCACGCTTTGCGGCACCAGGATGGGCAGGTCGATGGCCGCGTCCAGAAGCCGCCGGCCCGGAAAATCGTGCCGCACCATGACATACGCCAGCGGTACTCCCAGCATGAGCACGATCAACGCGGACAGGCTGGCCGTGCCGAGACTGAGGAGCAGCGCCGATCGCAGACCCGACGACTGGAGCTGGGCCAGCACGGTCTGGGGGCTGGTGGAGAAGACGAGACTCAGGATCGGCAACAGGGTCAACAGGATCAGCAAAAAACCCAGACCGTACGCTCCGGCGAGGAACGGTTGCCGCCGGCCGGCCGCTGTCAACCCGAGCCACAGCAGGGTCAGCACCAGAAAAGCAGGCACGGCGTACGGTGTGAGCACATAAAAACAGAGGGCGAACAGGATCACACAGCCGGCCATGGCCGGCACACTGAAGGCAGCGGCGAACACCACGGCCAGCAGGCCGAACATGGCCGGCGCCGCGGCGCCGAGCCAGACGATCACCAGCAAGAGCAGATACCCCGCCGGCAAGAACGTGAATCGTCCCGGCGAGAACCGGTGGACAAAATGGCGTCCCAGACCGACCACCACGAGGTTGCAGCAGAACAGGAGCAGGTTTTCGGCCAGCCCCAACCAGCGGGCCAGGACGAGATGCAACCCCACCAGAACGGCGCCGAGCAGGCCCAGGGTGAAGATGCCGCTGCGGCTGGACGTGGCCACGGAGCAAATCTGGTGGTGTCTTGCCAGTGTCGTCGTACGCATCGTTGCTGTTACCTCTCGCTGACCAGACCGCGCAGATTATCCGGAATCCGCGCCAAGGAGTTGGTGGTGGCGGGGACGATGGCGGTCTGGAAGTTGCGCTCGAGAATCCGCTGGCCTGCCTCGGATACCAGGAGCTCCAGAAACGCCGCGGCGAGGGCCGGCTGTTCCGCGACGAGGGGGATGGTGGCGGCATACACGATCGGTTGTCCCACCATGGTGATGGTGTCCTGCGGGGTCTTTCCGCTCACCAGGACGGAGGCCTTCTTGTAGACCGAGGCCAGCTCCGGCGAGCCGAGGTCGATTTCCTGGGGCAAGGGGAGATACCGCAGGTGGTGCTGCCTGGCCACCGATTCATAAACGAAGATGTAGTCCAGATCCAGCGACTCGAGCAGGGGCAGAAGCTCGGAACCGCAGGGGCGGATATGCCCGGACGGGCAGCCGGCACGGAGGCCGTCGTACAGTCCGAACACACCGTAGTGGGCTTCGGCCAGCTGCCACAGCAGCAGGGTCCGGTAACCGCACGGATCGAGGTCCGGATCGCTGTGTCCGTACCGGACCTCCGGTGAGAGGAGTATCTCGTACCAGTTCTCGGCATTGAACTCGGCGGCGCGACTGCTCCGTTCGGTGAACGCGATCACCATCCGGTTGCGTCCGAAACAGACGGACCAGCGGGCATGATCGGGTATCACCAGATCAGCGAGCACTTGATTGTCGGCCATAGCGAGCACATCGGCTCGACGTCCGAGCTGGGTGATCTTCCGGGCGGCCAGGCGGCTGCCGCTGGATTCCCGCAGGACCCGCACGCCGGGATTCCGTTCCTCGAACAGCGTGGCCAGGTCGCGCATGGGACCGGCCAGGCTGCCGGCATGGAAGATCACCAGTTGTTGCGGTCCGTCGCTCTGGCGGCAGGAAACGCAGGTCAGACCCACCGCCATGGCCACCATCAGCCAGACCATTGTTCGCCGGCGCCGGTACAAGATTACTCCTCCCCAAGACACACACTCGTGGCGCGACACCACTCGGTGTTAGCGGGTCAACACCAGCTTCTTCCGGGCGCTGTTACCCCTGTCGGCGATCTCGTAGAAGTAGACTCCCGAAGCCACCCGCTGGCCGGTGTTGTCCTGCCCGTTCCATTCGAAGGTACGGGGGGCGGAAACCGGCTCCTGGTTGGCCAAGGTGCGGACGAGCTGGCCACGAATGTCATAGATCTTCAGCGAGAGCTGCGAGTCCCGTTGCGGTGTCACGTAGAACTGGATGGTCTTGCCGCCTGCCGGGTCGGCGGGATTCGGCGAGGCCGCGATGGAAATCCTTGGTAATCCAACCTCAACCTCTTCCATGTGCGTCATCCCGGTGCCCACGGCGTAGGAAATGTTCATGGGCCACTTCCAGCCGGTGGGCTCCTCGATGCGGGTGGCGAGCAGGAAATCACGGAAGTTTTCGCAGATCGATATGAAGGTCGAGTTGCCGGCGAGCACGTCCGGTTCCCCGAACAACGACGCCAGGAGACTGGCCTGGCCCCAGCCCTGCCCGGTGGCGGTCCAGTTGCCGCCCTCCACGGCTGGCAGGACCCGACCGTACTGGCTGAGCACCTGGGCCCATTCCAGATAGTCGATCAGCCGGACCAGGTAGTCGCGGTAGCGCAGGTTCATACTCTCCGACGCTACGTCGTCCAGCGCGTGCATGACTCCGAGGTTGCCGTGCTGACAGTGCATGTTGTCGTCGTAATACTTCTGGCCGGCGGGGGTGTCGATGGCCTGGGTCAGGATGAAGTTGGCCATCTCTTCCGCAAACGCCAGATAGTTCGGGTCGCCGAATTCCTGGAATGCCTTCACGAACACCGAGGCGATACCGCTGACGCCGCTGCCCCAGCCGAGGCCGATCTCCTCGTTGACGATCATGTCCGGCACCACTCCCTGGATATAGGTCAGGGCGCTTTCGGCGAGATCGCGGTGGGCCGGGTTGCCGGTCATGTGGTACAGCCGGATGAGAAAATCCGCGTGCCCGGCGCCGCCGCCGCACCACTGGGGCACCGTAGCGCCGTGAGCACCACCACAGCTGTAGGCCAGTGGCCATTTCAGCCCGCCGGTGGCCGGATCGTCCACGGCGAGAGCCCCGAGGGTGGAGGCGACGACGTTGGCGATGGTCAAGCCCAGGTTGCCTGCGCCGGTGCCGGGCATCATCTCCTTGATACGCAGGCAGAAATGCCCGACTCCCGTGAGCCCCTCGGACATGGACTGGTTGATGGGGGTGTGCATGTCGGGTTCCATGAAGTGGATCACGCCGGCCTCGAACTCGTAGGCCTCGGCGGCGAGCCACATCAAGGTCTCCTCGATGACCAGGTCGTACCCGCGGTCGGGAAAGACCGAGTGGCCGTCGGCCAGCACGCCGCAGATCATGGCGGCGTTGGTGTGCAGGTACCACCGCTTGTCTTCCACCCAGTCGTGCTTCAGCCGATTGCCAGGCATGGTGTCGTTGCCGTACACCTCCACGGCTTCGCCGACGACCCAGTCGAGGGCATTGGCCATGTAATCCGCACACGCGGGATCGAACTGGATCATCTGGTAGAAGAACATGGCGGTACCGGCGACACCGACGATACCGATGCCACAATCGGATTCCACACCGATGGGCGTGGTCTTGACGCGCTGACTGAGTTCTTGGGTACAGAGGGCCTTGGCGCTGTTGGGGTCGCAGGCATGGGCGGGATCGGTCGCGACGAAGTTGCCGGCGACGGCAAGCACGACCAGCAGACTCGTACAGATTCGCATGAATGATACGGACCGGGGCGGCATGATGACTCCTCCTGTTGGAATGGTCGAGGTTGGGCTTGGGATTCAAACCGGCCGAGTTTGAATACGAGTTGGAGCCCCGTGCCCGAGCGACAGTATCCCCTGAACAACAACGCCCCACCGCTTTCAAGAGCGGTGGGGCGCGAGTGCCGTCACGGAGTGTGGGGGATGGTCACTCGAGATGTCGGAAGAACCGCCCCCAACGTGGCCGCCAGTGGTTGTCGAGATCCACCGACGCCACGACTCCCAGCACTTCACCGGTGATCACCTCACGTGAGATGCAGCCGAAATATCGCGAGTCGCTGCTGTTGTCCCGGTTGTCGCCCATGACGAAGTACTGATCTGCAGGAACGGTCACCGGCCCGAAATCGCGGCGCGCCGCGATCCGGGGAGTGGTCATGATGGCGTGCCGGTGGCCGGACAGGTCCTCGCTGTAGACCAGGTGTCGGTCCGGCGCTTCCACGGCAGCCAGTGCCGCCGCTCGGGGATCTGGCGGTCCGTAGACCTGCGGCTCGCCGTTGAGGAACAGCACGTTGTCACGCAGGGTCAACACGTCTCCCGGAATGCCGATCACCCGTTTGACCAGTCTGGTTCCATCCTTGGGTGAGTGACAGATGACGATGTCGCCCCGGTCCGGATCGCTCCATCTGGCCAGCTTGGTCTGGGTGTAGGGAAGCTTCAGATCGTAGGCCAGCTTGTTGACGAAGATCCGTTCGCCCTCGAGGATGGTCGGGATCATGGATCCGGTGGGGACATCGTTCCAGTCGGCGATGGCGGATCGGAAGGAGGTTACCAGCACGATGGGGACCAGCAACGCCAACCCCCAGTCTCGTATCCAGCGTCGCTGACGGGGCGAGAGTCTGATTGACATGGAATACCTCCAGGAACGCGAATCGGGCAGTGGACAACCTGTCCTTGAATCCATCCGGTGGTCACTGGTTCCCGACGATTGGTTGATAGTTGCCATTTCCGTCCACTTCGCAAATCCGCCACCTGGAGGCAGTCTCGTCTTGCGTTTCATGAGATGAATTGATACTCTCATCGTGTTCGTACTCAGCGAATACCGTGTTGATATCCCGGAGGCCGCCTCTCACTCCTCGGCTAACGTTTCGCCCAATCATACATTGTACTTTTCCCGCCCCTGGTTGGAGGTCAGCCTGGCTGCTCTGGTTAGTCCCTCGTTGGCGCGGATTATCGATTCTCGTTCACTTCGTGCGAAAGGAAGGACTGCCGTGAGATATCACTGTGGATTTCGCTCTGGTATTGGACCTCGCGTCTTGATTCCGAGTTTTGTTCTGGCCGCGTTCTGGCTCATGCCCTCCCTGACGAATCCGGTCCTGGCCGGTGACTATCTGCCCCTGGAGACCGGTCGCCAGTGGCACTACCGGGACGAAGCGGGCAACCAGCTCACCCTGACCGTGCTCGGGACGCAGATAATTGCGGACCGTCAAACGCACATCCTGCAGTACGAGGAACTGAATAAACGTTGCTACAATACCTTTCTGTCCTGGGATGATCAGGGACGGTTGCTCCTCCATGCTCGTGAGAGTATTCCCGGTCAGGTGGTGGTCTTCGAGCCACCGCTGATCTATCTCGCCCCCGAGGTAGCCGGCGATGTGACCGGGACCACGATCATGTACGACAACTTTCGTTGCTACGGCTGCGGGACGCCCGGCTCGAACTATCTCGTGCAACTCGGCGCGGAAACCGTTTCGCTCCCGACAGCGGACTACACGGCCTTGCATGTCTTCGAGAGCAACTTCATCAATGACGATCGTTGGTATGCGCGGAATGTGGGGCTGGTCAGATTCCAGTACCCCTACACGACCACTACTTTCGAACTGGTGACCTGGCAAGATGCGGCAATTCCTCGGACCGGCACCTGGGGAGAACTCAAGGTCCTGTATCGCTAGTGGGGGTCAGAAGTTCTCGAGTCCGACGATGTCGCTCTCGTAGCGATTGGTATGTTCGAAGAATATGTCACCGCTGGGGGGATGGACGTCGAAGTGCAGACCGGTGATGCTGGTGGCCTGGAACAGCGACGTGGTCTGACCCGACGCGAAGCTGTGGAACACAACCTCGAAGTCCTGGTCGTACTCGTCCTCGTTCTGGCAGTAGACGATGCCGTCGGCCAGAGCGCGCCAGTCCACGGGTTGTCCCGACGGTAACGGCAGTATCAACTCTTCCTGACCGCCCGGTTCGGGGATACACCACACACCACCCGAATCGTCCTCATCCCGGGAGAAATAGACGCGACTCCCATCGGGAGCTTCCTGAGCCCGGATGCCGCCATTCCGGGTGATCTGAACCGCCTCGCCGCCCGCCAGCGGTCGCTTCCACACCTGGGGATTGCCTGATTGCCGGCTGACGAAGTAGATCCAGTTGCCGTCGGCTGACCAGCTCGGAGAGTACTCGTGATGGTCGGTGGGTGACAGGACCTGGAAACCCGCCGTGGCCAGCTCCAGCACGCAGATTTTGATGTGCCCATCCAGGGTGGCGATGAACGCGATCCGCCGGTCATCGGGCGACCAGGCGGGATCCCGCACCACGGAGCTGCACAGGTCCGCCAACTGCCGCGGGTTCGTCCCGTCGATGTCGGCCAGCCACTGACCGTCCGGTGAAAAGGCGGGGCTGAGGGGCGGTTCCTCGAACTGCCTGTCCACCAGCCTCTCCTCGG
>JBDRBC010000142.1:0-45663 GCA_043823125.1 bacterium
GATTACTTCCGTTCCTTGACCCTTGGCGACCGGGTACTGGTGGAGGTGCGCTTGGTCCGCCTCGGCACCACCTCCTTCACCATCGATTACCAGCTGACCAGAACGGACGGCGCGCCCGTGGGGCGTTGTCGCATGGTTCACGTGGCCATCGACAAGGTGGATCGGAACAAGATCCCGTTGCCGGACGCCATCAAGGAACTCCTGGCGCCGTTGCCACGGATCTGATTCCCCTCATTGATTCGAGCGGAGAAATTCCCGCCGGAGCCGCGGTTTGTCGATCTTGCCGATGGTGGAACGGGGGAAGTCCTTCACCAGGACGATGGTCTCGGGTCGCAGCAGTGAAGGCAGCTGCTCGGCGAGGTGGTTTTCGAGGCCGTCCAGATCGAGAGCGGCATCGGGATCGGCGCTGACCAGCAACAGGGGCCGCTTTCCCCACTCTTCGTCGGGTACGGCGATAACGGCACATTCACTCACTCCGGGATATGCAGCGGCCGCGGTCTCGATGGGAGCCGGGTGCACGTTTTCCCCGCCGGAGATGAACACCTCGTCCTGTCTGCCAACCACGTGCAGATACCCGGGATCGTCGAAGAATCCGAAGTCGCTGGTGGTGAACCAGCCGCCGGCATCGCGGACCGGCTGGTCCTCGTGGTCGAGGTAACCGAGACAGACCGCCTCGCACCGCACCCGGATCCGCCCGGTAACGTTGGTTGCCACCGTCTGATTCGCGTCGTCCACGATTTCCATTGCCACCCCGGGCAACGGTCGTCCCGCCGAAACGCGCTCTGCGGCCGGCGCTTCCAGAGGCAGCGTGCTCACCTGGGAAGCGGTTTCCGTCAGACCGTAGGTGGTCAGCAACGGAAGATCACGAACCCGCGGGTCGTGCAGCAAGGCCGTCCCCGCCGGTCCGCCGCCGAGCAGGATCGCGGTGAGCCGTGCGTCCGGCAGGGCGTCCGGTCGACACGACAGCAGGTGCCGCAGCATGGTCGGCACCAGCGAGAGGTGGGAGACCTCACCGCGCCGGATCAGCTCCCAGGTGACCTCCGGAGCGAAACTCGTGACCACACGACAACAGCAACCGGCCAACGCCGTGCGAAACAGGATGGCCAGTCCACCCACATGGTTGAACGGCAAGGCGGCCAACCAGCAGTGGTCGGGTTTCAGCGGCAGGTGTGCATTGGCGGAGCGGGCGCTGGCCAGGTGATTGCCCGCGCTGAGCACCACCCCCTTGGCGCGACCGCTGCTGCCGGAGGTGAAGATGATGGAAGCCGGCCGCGGGCAGGGAATTCGCGGCGGCGGTTCGTTGCTGTCCAGCGCCCGATCGGTCTGTTCCGGAAGTTCGAGCAAGCCGTGGCGTAATCCGGACTGACGGGCAAACGGTCGATACTCCCGATCGACAAGGAGGAATCGACAGTTCAACCGCCGCAGATGATCCTGCCACGCCGTCGCATCGAGTCGCGGATTGAGCGGTGCCAGCACCACGCCGTAGCGCAGGGCCGCGTACACCAGGGTGGCGTGGGCAAGGGAGTTCCCGGCCAGCAGCGCCACCCGATCACCCACCGCGAGTCCCTCCGCGGTAAAACGCTGTTCCCACCTGTGGACCATCCGGTGCAGCTCGGCGTGGGTCAGAGCAGCGTCATTTCCGCGCAGCGCTATACCCTCGGGATCGCGCCCCGCGTTGACGGCCACCGGACAGGGAAAGGTGTCCCGCGCCGAATCAGCCACGGTAGAGCTCCCGGTTTGGCGTCACTCCGAGCCCAGGGCCATCTGGGAGTGACATATGCCCATTCACGATGGGCAGCTCCTCCTCGATACCGCTCTGTTCCAGCAGATCGAGAGTGGCCAGGCCGCACGGGATCACCCTGCCGATCCTGGCAATTCGTTTCAGCGCAACGGCCAGGTGCCAGCAGGCAGCCAGGCCGATACCGGTTTCCAGGGTGGAGGTGATCGCGACCCGAGTGTTCTGGTCCGCCCGATACCGAGCCATATGCCAGACGCGGAACAGGCCGCCGGCGAGGGTGGGCTTGAAGACCGCCACCGCGAAGCCCACCGCGCTCAGGCAACCGTGCCATTCCTCGAAGTCGATCACCGTCTCGTCAAGGGTGAGCTGCACACCGGTCGCCGCGGCCAGTTCCGACAGGCGCGACCGCTCCTCTGGTCGCAACGGCTCCTCCACGTAGTCGAGGTGCTCGAGCCGGAGTTCGGTGAGGATTTGCTGGGCATCCGCATAGGTCCAGCTGGCATTGGCATCGAGACGCAGGTCGGCATTGGGCCCGATCAACCGGCGTACCGCGGTCACCCGTTGCACCTCGTCCCTGGGCGGCAGGGAACCGACCTTCAGCTTCCAGGTGGTGAAGCCGTACTCCCGTGTGGATTCGAACTGCCGGGTTATCTGCTCGAGATCCCCACTCAGCAGGCCGTTGACCGGAACGGGACCGCCATCGTCGCCCCCCAGCCAACGCCACAACGGCAGTCCCACGGCCCGGGCGGCCAGGTCGGAAAGCGCCGTCTCGAAACCGAACACCACCGCCGGAGGATGGGCATGCACGAAAAACCAATCTGTCACTGTCTGCACCAGTTTTTCGACCGTGTCGAATATCGGGTCGGCAAGCAAACTTGAGCGGAGTGTTTCCGCCGCCTCCCGCGCCTCCGACAAGGTCTCCGGGCTGTACCCGGGCAGCGGCGCGATCTCACCGTATCCGCACAGACCGTCCGTGTCCCGCAAGGCGACCAGCAATCCTTCCCGAAGCCGCCGGGTTCCCGGATCTCGTGGTTGCACGAACGGGATGGCGTACGGTGTCAGCTCGATGGCGGCGATCTTCACAGCAACCACCCCGCGCAGAACAGCAGGCCGAACAGCACCAGCAGTCTCCCGGTGGCGGCCAGGGCGTCGTTGAGTACCGGGCCCTCGGTGCTGGTCACCACTCGACGCACGAGCGGGATCGCGGGGATCATCGCGAAAAGGGTGAGCGCCAGCCACGGGTGGCCATCGCCCCAGCGCAGCAGCAGCAACGGCAACAGCAGCGCCCCCACCACCAGCGCGATGTACTCCCCGCGGGCGAAGGTCCGTCCGAATCGAACGGCCAGAGTGCGCTTGCCGGTGCGGCGGTCGTTGTCCAGATCACGCAGGTTGTTCACGGCGAGGATGGCTGTGGCCAGCAGACCCGGCGACAAGCTCGCCAGCAGCACCACCGGCGGGACATCGAGGGTGATGACGTAGTAGGTGCCGCACACGGCCACCGGTCCGTAGAAGATCAGCACGAAGATTTCGCCGAGCCCGAGATACCCGATGGGCCGGGGCCCCGCGGTGTACAGGACGCCGCACAGGATCGACGCCACCCCGACGATCAGAATCGGCACACCCCCGCGGTACACCAGGTACCCCCCGCACAGCAGTGCCAGCCCGAATACAAAAAAGCAGGCGCGTTTCATCCGCCCCGGCGTCACGAGACCGGCCTGGGTCACGCGCAACGGCCCGATGCGCTCGGCGTCATCCACATTCTTGAGACAATCGCACAGGTCATTGACGAAGTTGGTGCCGATCTGGATCAGAAGGGAGCCGGCCAGGGCCAGCAGGAGGGCCGGCAGATGAAAGACGCCGGTCTCCCAGGCGAGAGCACCGCCGACAAGTACCGGCACCGCACCCGCCGGCAAGGTCTTGGGGCGGGCGGCCAGCAGCCAGATCTGGAAGTTGTTCGCGTCTGACACCACGGTTTCCTAGGGGTGGCGCTTGAACTTGGAGAAATCGGGTTTGCGTTTCTCGACGAAGGCGTTGCGACCCTCCTGCCCTTCCTCGGTCATGTAGAACAGCATGGTGGCGTTGCCGGCCAGCTCCTGCAGTCCGGCCTGGCCGTCGCAGTCGGCATTGAGGGCCGCCTTCAGGCACCGTAGCGCCATGGGGCTGTTGTCGAGGATCTCCCGGCACCACTGCACCGTTTCACTCTCGAGCTGGTCGTACGGCACCACCTGGTTGACGAGTCCCATCTGCAACGCCTGCTCGGCGTCGTACTGCCGGCAGAGGAACCAGATCTCGCGCGCCTTCTTCTGGCCGATGATACGCGCCATGTAACTCGCGCCGTACCCACCGTCGAAGGAGCCGACCTTGGGACCGGTCTGACCGAAGATGGCGTTTTCCGCGGCGATGGTCAGGTCGCAAATCAGGTGCAGGATGTGCCCGCCGCCGATGGCGTACCCGGCCACCATGGCGATGACCGGCTTGGGCAACGAGCGGATGAGCCGCTGCAGGTCGAGCACGTTGAGCCGCTCGGTGCCGTCCTCGTCGTCCACGTAGCCGGCGTCGCCCCGGACCTTCTGATCGCCGCCGGAGCAGAACGCCTTCTGCCCCTCGCCGGTCAAGATGACCACACCCACCTCGGCATCCTCGCGAATGTCCATGAACGCCGCGATCATCTCGTTCACCGTGCGGGGACGGAAGGCGTTGCGGACCTCGGGCCGGTTGATGGTAACCTTGGCGATGCCTTCGGATTTCTCGTAGCGGATGTCCTGGTATTCACGCACCGTGGTCCACTGCAGACTCGCCATGATCAACTCGCTCCTGTTTCAGGTCTGGTCATTTGGGATCAACCTGGAAAAAGTCCGCCACCAGTCGTCGAAAAACCCGCGGCCGCTCCCAGTGCACGTTGTGCCCGGCCTCGGGGAGGACCGCCAGCCGGCCATCGCCGAGTTGGCTCGCCATTTCCTGGTTGATGCCGACAAATTTACCGTCGTCCGCACCGCAGACAAGCAAAACCGGCGCGGTCAGTGTCGCCAGCTGCGGCCAGAGGGACGGGAGCCGGCCGGTGCCGAAAACCCGCAGCGAATGAACCAGACCGTCGGGATCGTTGTCCAGCCGACTCTGCCGCAAGGCCGCCAGTTTCTCCGACTGCCGATGCATGGTGGCGAAGAGCGGCAGGTCGAACCATTCGTCCAGGAACTGCTCCAGGCCCACCTGTCGCAGTTGATCGCTGCGCTCGTCGTCCAGCTTGTTTCGCGCTGCTTGTTCGGCGGTGCCGGCCAGGCCGGGGCTGGCGCTCTCCAGGACCAGTCGCGGGAATCGATCGGGAAAACGCACGGCGGCATGGAGTGCGATCCGGCCCCCGAGGGAGTAGCCCATGAGGCCGGCCTGCTGGATGTCGTGGCGATCCAGCATGTCCACCAGATCGGTGAGGGTGGCCTCGAGTCCTCCGTCCTGCCTCGCTGCCTGACCGTGCCCGGGAAGATCCGGCAGCAGGCAACAACACTGTTCCGACAGCGGCGCCACGATCGCCCGCCAATCGTTTCCATTGCCGAGGAATCCGTGCAGGCAGACCAGCGCCGGGTTTCCAAGGTCACCGATGGTCTGGAACCTCAGGGACATGCCGGTACACTCCGGTCACGAAAGAGCAGCCCGAACCGCCGCTGCCACCTGCTCCCAGAGTTCACAGTGGCGGGCGTGATTGGTCTGCTGTTCGGTCTTGATCTCGACGACGGAACTGTGCGGTAAACCAAATGCTTCGTCAACGACAGCCCGCAATTCAGCCGCACTGGCGGCCTGGTAATATGGCAGATCGAACAGCGTGGCCGCCGGTTCCACGTCGAGGCCGTGGGGCACGGCGAAGAACTCCTCGAAGTGCTCGGTCTCTTGCGCAACCGGCAGGAAAGAGAAGATCCCGCCGCCGTCGTTGTTTATCACCACCACGGTCACCGGCCACGGACTCCGCCGCACCAGCGCCAGGGAATTCAGATCGTGCAGAAAGGCGAGGTCGCCCAGCAGCAGGGTTGTCCGCCGCTGCAAACCGGCGGCGAAACCGACCGCACTGGCCATCGTGCCGTCGATGCCGCTGGCGCCCCGATTGCAACCCACTGTCACCTGGTCCGTCCTGGATACGCCACAAGCCTCGGCATCCCGGATCGGCATGCTGTTACCGAGGAACAGTCCGCTCTCAGCGGGGAGCTGCTGGAGTAACATCCCGGCGACGGTCAGCTCATTTTGCAGATCATCGGCGATCGTTACTTTGGTCAGTAGACCTGCACAGGCCGCCTCGGCGCACCGAAATGAATTCAGCAACTCCGAACTCGCTGCCAAACCGGAAGTATCATCCACCCCGGTCCAGGCCGCACATAACCGGCTCGGCGACAGCTCGATCCGCTGGGTTACCACTTCCCCGGGGTCCCGACGGAACGGACTGCTGGCGATGTGGAGATACTCGGCGCCCGCCCGCTCCAGGTAATGCTGCAGAGATCTGGAGACCAGCGGTCCCCCGAACTGCACAATCAGGTCTGGTTGTAATACCGCCGCGATGTCCTGCTCGCGCAAGTACAGATCGTAACAACTGCAGCGGCCAGGGAGCGGCCGGGCAACAAACCGAAGTCCCGAAGTAACATCCGCCAGCAGCGGCAGGTCGAGTCTGGCAGCCATTTCGGCCACCGCCGAGGTTTCTTGCGGATCCAGACGGCCGGCCACCAGCACCCCTCGGCGCGAACCGGCCAGGGCGTCGCGCACCCGGTCGAGTTCCGCACCCGGCACGGCGGTCGGCGGAATCTCACTCGTGAGCGGCTCGCCGCTTTGGCGCCACCCGGATATTTCGTTCTGATATGCCAACGGGATATCTAGATCCGCCGCCGCCACGAACGGTTCGGGGAGCTGGCAGTTGCAGTGGACCGGCCCCACCGGCGCCTGCCGACCGCGGTACACGAGTTCGTCCACCGTCGTGAGCACGTGGGCCGCCGAATACTCCGCGCGCGGCGTCGGCAGGTCGTGGAACCCCCGGACATACGGTCCGAAGATCTCCACCTGGTCGATGGTCTGATTGGCACCCGTGCCCCGCAATATCGCCGGCCGATCCGCCGTCAACACGAACAACGGCACACTGGACTGAGACGCCTCCACCACGGCGGGCAGGTAATTCGCCACCGCCGTGCCGGAAGTACAGATGAGCACTGCTGACCGGCCGCTGGCCTTGGCGGTACCGACGGCATAATAACCGGCGCCGCGTTCATCGAAATGCACGACTGTCTCGGCGCCATCATTCGCGGCCGCGGCCAGGGTCAACACGCTGTTGCGGGACCCGGGCGAGATGCAGAACGGGCCGGCGCCAAAACGAACCAGCTCCTCGATGATCAATTCGGCCCAGAGCGTGGACAGGGTCTGCGGCTTCACTCCTTAACTCCCTGTTGATCGGCGGCGAGAGTTCGCAGTGCAGGTGCGATCTTGACCTCCAGCTCCCGCCATTCCCGCTGCGGGTCCGAACCGCGCACGATCCCCGCCCCCACGAACAGCTCCACCGTGTCGCCGTGGATGAGGGCCGAGCGGATGGCCACGGACAGCTCGCAGGAATCGTGGCCACAGATCCCCACCGGTCCGGCATACCACCCCCGGGCGAACGGCTCCAGCTCGGCGATGATGGCCGCGGCGCTGGACGGCGGCGTGCCACAAACGGCCGGCGTCGGGTGCAGACTGGCCACCACCTCGGCGAGCCCCACGTCGACACCGAGACAGCCAGTCAACCGGGAATGGATGTGCGCCACGTTACTCAACCGCAACAGGGCCCGCTCAGTGACCGCCACGTCGCCATCGCACAGGCCATGGAGCTTGCCGGACACGAACTGGCGCACGAAATCGTGTTCGCGCCGATTCTTCTCGTTGTCCAGCAGATCGGCGGTGGACAATCCGTTGCCGATACCGGGTGAGGCGAAGGCTGCCCGGGCAGCGGTACCGGACACCGCCTCGCTCTCGATGGCCCGGCCGTGACAGCGGAAGAGTCGTTCCGGCGTGAGGCTCACGAACGCGGTGCCCGGCGCCGGTTCGTACAGGAAGCCGTAGCAGTTGCTATTCACCCTAGCGAGGCTGGCCAGTGCGGCCACGGGATCCACGACCCGGTCCAGCCGCAACCCGGTGCGCCGCGCCAGGACCACCTTCTCCACCTGCTCGCACTGGATGGCGGTCAGGGCGGCTTCCACATTCTTGATCCAGCCGTTCCGATCGGGGGTATCCCACCGTGACAGGCAGCGAAGCGCCAGCGGGAGATCCGTCTCACCACGACGGAAATCCAGGCGGTCGATGATACGGCAGAACCGCGACCAGACAGGGTCCAGGCTGTCAGCGGCTGAGACGGCCTGACAGATGGTCATCCTGGTACCGAAGCCGTCGCGCCGGAGCAGGACCTCCGGCAGCGTGTGCCGGATCCGGCTGTAAGCCGACCAGGATTCGTTATCGGGATCGGCGCCGGAAAACGTCGCGCCACCAATGAACTGCACGGATTCGTCCTGGCAGGTCTGTAAAACCCTCTCTATCCGGCCGTACACGTCACCGTCGCCCCCGTTGTCCTTATCGTCCTGATCATCGATCCTGAACGCCTCACCGATACCCGCCAGCTCCCGGCCACCGTCACGCGACGCCCAGTAGACACGCGGCGAATCCGTCTGCCCGGCCAGCCAGCCGAGCAGATCGTCCACCGGCGCGTCACAACTCAGCGTGAGCGGCAACCGAGGAAATTCATCACCAAGCCGGGCCTGAAGCCACGACAGCCGCTCGCCCAGGGAATCCCTGGCGTCGACCAAGGCCGCAGACACGAACTGCCGGGCGTTGGTTGCCATGGTGACTCAGCGTTTGCCGCAAGGAACGGGACGGATACGGGCGAGCCGTTCGGACAGGGCGTCGAACTGGGCAAAACTCAAGGCCTGCCGCCGGTCGGAAAGGGCCTGGGCGGGATCAGGATGGATCTCCACCATGATGCCGTCGGCTCCAGCGGCGGCGGCAGCCAGAGCCAGGGGAGTCACGAGCTCGCTCCTGCCGGCTGCATGGGAAGGATCGGCGATGACCGGATAAATGGTCAGTTCCTGCGCCACGTGGATGGCCGCGATGTCGAGGGTGTTCCGGGTGCGGGTCTCGAAGGTCCGGATGCCCCGCTCGCACAGGATGATCTCGTGGTTGCCGCCACGCCGGATGTACTCGGCGGCCTGCAGCCACTCGTCGATGGTGGCCGCCATGCCACGCTTGAGCAGCACCGGCTTGCGGATTGAGCCGAGGGCGGTGAGCAGGGTGTAGTTGAACATGTTACGCGAGCCCACCTGCACGATGTCGGCATACCGGCATAACACGTCGAGCTGCGAGCGATCCATGGCCTCGGACACCACGGCGAGTTGCGCGGCATGGGTCTGCTCCGCCAGGATCTTCAGCCCACTCTCGCCAAGGCCCTGGAACGAATCCGG
Source organism: bacterium (assembly GCA_043823125.1). Lineage (GTDB taxonomy): Bacteria > Krumholzibacteriota > Krumholzibacteriia > LZORAL124-64-63 > LZORAL124-64-63 > JBDRBC01. The sequence goes on from JBDRBC010000142.1 coordinate 9,187, forward strand.
AGAGGTGCGCGGCTTGAAGGCCCCGCCCCGGATGTACCGGATCCCGCGCTGGGTCAAAAACGTCACAACGGCCGCGATCTGGTCCGCGGACTCCACGGCGCACGGCCCGGCGATGAGCTTGAAACAATCACGATCGAGGAAATCGGCGAAGATCTTGCTGCCGGTCGTAGCGGAGGGAGCTGGCTCGAGGCGGCTAGCATGGACCTGCTGGAGTCGTTGATCGACCTCCGGCTCGACGATGCCGAGCAGCCGAACCACCGCCCGATCGCGATGGATCAGCTCGTACTCCACCTCGCTGTCCTGCAGGAGGCCGAGGAACGTCTTCAGGGCCGGATCCGACTTTTCGAAGCTGTAAATCATCCCTGCCCACACGGTGAAAATACGGCCAACCGCAGCACCTGCCCGAGTTTGCAAATATAGGTTCGTCCTCGAGCCATCGCAAGGAAACGGGTGCAATCGCTTGCAGGGGATCAAACGCTTAACTGGTTGCAAGGCCGTGAGTTGTCCGGCGGCCACTGGGTAGCGATCGAAAACGGAGAGAATAATCGGGCGTGGTACGGCGCCGACCGGGCGTCGGCAGCGGCAGGTCAGTCGCCGCCGTCACCGGAAACACGGGCCTGATGAGACCGGGCGCCGTAGATCTCGGCGTCGATATACCCGAACATGCCACGCAGGCTCTGGGCCGTGAAGGTCTTCTCCCGTTCACGGGCGTCGGCCTCGAGGTCGGCCAGGGGGGCGAAGTACGGATCCTCGATCTGCAGCCGACGCCGAGTCTGTTGCAGTAATTCGTCGAAGGTCGGCGCACCGCGCCCCCCCTCTTCCCGCGCCACCTTCATCCACCGCTCGAGCTGATCCCGGGCCACTTTGAGTAGTTCGTGGACATTGCCCTCGCTGGCACCGTGATGGCCGAAGGCAAGGCGAAAAGGCTCGGGCTCCAGATTCAGCAAGGTCGTGAGCGACAGCTTGGCCTGGTCGAAGAAAAAGGCGGGCGGCGTGGCGGGTCGGAGATAGAACCGACCGTCCCCCAGGGAGAGAAACGTCCCGGCGGCTTCGCCGGCAAACAAGGTGTCGCCGTGCAGATAGCAGCAGTGATGCGCCGCGTGCCCCGGCGTCTGCAGGACCCGGATCCCGACGGCCGCCACCTCGGAGGTGGTGGCGAAACTGTCCTCCGGCACTGCACCCGGCTTTTCGTACCTGGCCGCCATCTCCCCCAGCACGTTGACGGATCCTTCCCACAGGCGGGTGGGATCCACGAGATGCGGCACCGCGCCGGAATGACACACTACCCGCGCCCCGGGATACGCAGCACAAATGGACGCGGTCCCACCGGCATGATCCAGATGGATATGAGTGAGCAGGATGTAGTCGAGATCCTCCACCCCGGCCGCTTTTAACTGGCCGAGCAGATCGGCGGCGCTGGCCTCGGGCCCGGGATCGACGATGAACGTCTCGTCATTCTGCCGCCGCAGCCAGCAACCGATGAATCGTTCCTGTCCGAGCAGATCCTGCTTCAGATCGAGCAGTTTCAGAAAACTCATGCATACACCCCGGTTGTCGGTCCGGATCAGAAGGAATCGTCGAAGTGATCCGGACACCCCCTCACCACATCATCGTATTCGTTCGTAATAAGTGAAAACGAGCACTCCCTCGCGGGTCACGTCGAAGCGCTCGATGCCAGCATAACCGGTCACGTCGATCCCTTCCAGCCTCGGTTCGTACCGACGCAAGAATTCCGGATTCTCCACCAGCTCCAGATCGGACAGGAACCACGGCCGGTGCTTCTGCACACCGGCCGCCGGCCCGAGGATGATGATGTCGGGATCGCGTTCGAGCACGTAGTCGCCGTCCCCCTTGCAGTGCCCCGGAATCCGCTGCCACTTGAGCTGGATGCTTTCGACCTTGCGCCGGGCGATGTGCCTGTCGTTCAGCCCGAGCATGTCGATGTACCGATACTGGGGCGCGTAGTAGGGCGTCGTGCCCGCGGTGTTCAGGGCGATAGTGGTGCTGGCCGACCATCGGTTCCGGATGTGCTCGCCGACGATGCGGCCGACGAAGGTGGTCTGGTCGTCGCGAAGCGGGGTGAAGTGGTCGAGTTGCATGGCCAGCAGCCCGACGGGCAGCAGTAGCGCGCCGAGGGTCACCACCCGGCCGCGGCCGCGTAACGCCCACTGCAGGCTGTCGAATAGAACCAGCACGCTGAGGGGCAGCAACGGCAACAGGAGACGGTGGGCGTCCATGCAGTCGCCGCCGGCATAGACCACCATGCCGGCGTAGCCCAGCAGGCAGGCGAGCGGGAGCAGGGTCTCGTTATTGGGACGGCGGCGCCAGAGTGTGATGGCCAGACCGATCAGCGCCAGCCATGGCAAGTAAGGCGGCTCGCGCAGAAATTCCCAGAGGTACTCGAGGCCGTGGCGGCTCACTTCCGCCGGCAGGCCGGTGGCCTTGGCGTAGACCGTGTTGGGGAGCCAGGCGGAGTAGTAGGCGAGGCGCCAGAGGAGCTGCATCACTGGCAGGAGTAACACGGTGCCGGTGAAGATCAGCGCCAGACGTCGCGCCGGAACGGTGAACGGCCGTAACGACCAGAGCACCCACAGGCCGGCGATGACACCGAAGATCCCGCCGTCGGGGCGGACGAGGATGGTGCAGCCGAGGGCAAGACCGGCCCGCCAGACCCACCTCGTGGTCCGCTCGCGGATCAGGACGAGGCAGTTGCCCACCGCCACGGTGACCACCAGACAGAACAGCGGCCCCTCCAGCGCCCCCATGACCCAGATGGCCAGAGGGAAGGAGCCGAGGACCAAGGCGATGGGCAGGGCGAGCAGCAACGGGTCCGGCTCGCGATTATCATCCGCGGCTTGTCGCGCCCGCCAGCGGAAGAACCAGCACAGGTAGCCAACGAGAGCGAGCAGTGCCAGCAGATTGACGCCCCGGGCGGCGGTCACGAGATCCATCCCTACAGCACCAAGACCACTGATGAGCAACAACGCCGCCAGGCTCGTGTACCCCTCCACCCGCTCGCCGCCGGGATTCCAGACCGGACCGTGCCCGTCGATGACGTTCTGCGCGTACCGCAGCAGGATGAAGGTGTCGTCCGGGATGTAGGCTCGGTTCAGCCAGGCGGCGTGGCCGCAGGCCAGCAGGGCGACGAGGATGAGGAGAATAGCGAGTACGCGTGAACCCATGATTGTCCGGTAAAAATGGAAATCGCCGTGGCGAGTGGTGATCCGGAACGGTTCAGCACAATGTACGTCTGAACTGTTGGGCTTAAAAGGAAATTGTCTGGTGGAGGGAGTGTACCCGATGCACTGACGGCAATCAGTGTAACTTCCCGGGTACACTCGCCCAGCTCAGTAAGGTCGATATCCCAGGTCAGTCGTTCATCAACAGGTCGAAGTGCTTCCCGAGCACCCAGCGGATGGCCGCGCCCATCTGCTCGTGCTCGAACCGGTACGGGTCGAAACCCCAGACCACGTTGCCTCGGCGACTCGGCGCCTGGTTGGTGAAGGTGTGGGAAATGAAACCAGTGATCTGGCCGCTGGTACGCGTACGGCCCGTGGCCGGATCGAGGGCCATGCCGCCGCACACCAGCTCGAGGTCCGACTGGGTGGCGAAATGCGTCGCCGGCCAGTCGGGGTTGCCGGCGGCCTCTTGCAGATCATCCACCCAGTCGAAACGGCTGTAGATGCGGAACATCGGTTCCAGGCAGGGCTGGCCGTCGCACAATTGCGGCGTCCAGTTCACGGGTTCGTTGCTGATGTTGCCGTCGTACATCTCGTCACCACCCCACCAATAACCGCACAGGTTGTCTCGATGCCCGGGAATTTCATCCCGCCAGTCGATGCTGGTTTCTGTGAGAATGGTTTCCGGGAACGGTAATGCCCCGCCGTGTTGCGCCTGGAAAACGGCATCCACCGTGAGTCCCTTGACGCCGGTGCACGCTACGCGCCGCCAGCACTGCGGATATTGCGACGGGTTACAACCACGAATCTGGTCTGGTCCATATGGTGTCACTGCATCAAGCAAGGAGATGCCGAGCCCCCGGTAAGGATATCGCAGCGTTCCGGTGCGAACGCTGGTGCCATCGGGCAGTTCGGTCAGGTCGGGCCCCAGCCACGGTCCTGGATCCGGCCAGTTGCCTGACCAATCCGGAGCAAAGCTCAGGTTGCTGTCGAAGTGGATCGGCGACAGCCAGTGCCGCTCCGGCAGGAAGGACCTGGCGGCTCGCGAGCCGACGAGCATCAAGTTGCCGTAATTTTGCTGATAGGCTTGCAGCCAGACGTAAGGATACCCGTAATGGGATTGTGGTTTGAACATATCCCAGACGCCGTTGTTCTGACTCCAGCGAGTGGTCCAGATGATCGCCCGATACCTGATAAGATCGTGCAGGAAAAGGGTCTCCTCCTCGAGATCCACCACGTCTACACTCGAATTGAACATACTCACGCCACCCGGTCCGGTGAGCAGTTCCTCCCAGAAAGCGTCCCGGTAGATGTCGTTGTCCAGCGGCATCAGGCTGTCCAGCGAGGGCCAGGCGTAACTCGACTTGTCCGCCACGTCGTCCACCAGCAAGAGCGGCTTGCTGGGCTCGATGTCGGAGTGGATCATGTTGAGCAGGTAGACCATCCGGGTGAACTGGCCGAGATCGTCCCGGGCCTGGATGGTCAACGTGTGCCTGCCAAGGGGAATCGATCTCGTCGGCGCCCGCAGGTGCTCCGGGGACAAACCCGGCTCGACGGCCCAGTTGGGATCCGCTTGGTCCTCGGGGTCGTGGACGTCCCAGCCGTACCGATAACCCACGATCCGCCCCAGGTAATCCTCGGCCGTGGCCCGCCATTGAAAATCGACGAGCTGGCCGCTCATCACATCGAACTGGGTCCTACGCGAGTTCCCGGTAACCTCCTGGAATCCCAGCAGAGGCTCATACACGGTCAAGGTAGGCGCCATGTTCGGATTGATATAGACATTGTGCACCGATCGCCCGTAGGTCAGGTCCATACTCACGGCGCCAGCGATGTCCATGGCCTGTACCGCGAACAGGTAGGCAATCTGCTCACCGTTCTCATCTATTGCGAGCTGATCGGGGATGGTGATGACGCGCTGTTCAGGATCCTCGGAATACGGCAGCCAGTCGCTCCAGGCGGGATCGTCGAAGTCCAACAGTTGTGGATAGACATGATAATACACTACCCCCGTCCGGATGTATCCCCAGTTCGGCAGCCAGGCCTTCTTCCACAGATATCGATACATCGTGGGCATCTCAGTCTCGAAATCCGGATCCCTGCCGGTGAAACCGAAATTCACCGTAGGCGGCATGCGTTGCGCGTCGAGATAGCTGCTCAACCGCGATGGCCGATCTACCCAGATACGCGGCAGCAACGTGGTGGCCGTGAAGCCAATCATGTCAGGCGTCGGGTCGGGCTCCCCGTCGTTGTCCACCGCCCGGATGAACAGCACATGCGCTTGGTAGGCCCGCCGGTCCTCCGGCTCGAGCTCCTCGTCCTCCGGATACCCCGGCAGCTCGGCACTGACGATGAGGGTCGTGTCCTGGTTGGTGGTGTAGCGCCACGGATTGAGTTGCTCGCCGGTGGCCGGATCGACGGTGAGGGAATCCTGCACATCGAAGCCGTCGTCACCGATGGTGCAGAGTTTCCACTGATACCCAGCCACCTCACCATCGGGATCGGAGCCGGTCCAGTAGAAGTGGACGACGAAACCGGCCTCCACGTCGGTGGGCGGCATGGCGGTGAGACGGGTGGTCGGCGGGGCGTTGGGGATGGCGGTGCCCTGGAGGTCGGTCTGGGGCTGGCAACCTGAAATCAGTGGTATTGCGGCCAGGATGAGGGCCAGGAGGAGGAGTGAGTGTACTTCCCGGGTGCACTTTCTGGCCGGTGGCGTTCTGTTCGGGAGGGTGACTGGCCGACCGGCGATTCGTACAACTGATTCGTTCATATTCACTGAGGCCTCCTCGCTGGTCGTGATCCGTTCATTGAATTACCGGATCACATGGCGGCATCGCCGAACAATGACGGATCAGATCCCCCCTAATTGGTGGTGGTAGGGCATTCGTTCGGACTAATAACCCTGTGCAACAATCTTGATCTTCAGATGTTTGGCTCGGAGTGTCGCCACAACTCCGCGAGCTGGATGACGCGCTCCAAGATCGATATTTCCTGTGGACCGTCATGAAAGTACAAGAATCGTTCAGCAAAAACAACCGGATTGGTTCGACCGAACGGCGGCGCTCACCCCCCCGCTCCCCCCCGCTCCCGCATCAGATCAGTGAACCGCGTATAATTCTTGTGGAAGTGCATATCAAAACTCCCGGTCGGCCCGTTCCGCTGCTTCCCGATGATCAACGTCGCCAGGTTCCGCACGGCATCGTCATCCGGCTTGTACACCTCTTCCCGGAAGATGAACATCACCACGTCGGCATCCTGCTCGATGGATCCCGACTCACGCAGATCGGACAGGATCGGCCGGTGGTCCCCGCCTCGCGTTTCCACCGCGCGCGACAGCTGGCTCAACGCCAGCACCGGCACGCCCAGATCCTTGGCCAGGCCCTTCAGGTTACGGCTGATGGCCGAGATCTCCTGCTGCCGGTTCTCGATGCCGCGTCCCGGCGAGCTCATGAGCTGCAGGTAATCGATGATCACCAGGCCGAGGCCGTGCTGCTGCTTCAGGCGCCGCGCCTTGGCCTTCATCTCGAGCACCGAGATGGCGCTGCTGTCGTCGATGTAGATGGGTGCCGAGGAGAGACGCTCGCAGGCCTGGGTCAGTCGCGGCCAGTCCTCGGGTTTGAGCTTGCCGCGTCGTATGTCGTGCAGGTTGAAGCCGCCGCTGGAGCAGAGCAGACGCATGACGAGCTGTTCCCGCGCCATCTCGAGGCTGAAGATGGCCACGCCCTCCTTCTCCTTCACCGCCACGTTGTAGGCGATGTTCAGGGCGAGACTGGTCTTGCCCATTGACGGCCGGGCCGCCAGGATGAGGAGGTCGGAGCTTTGCATGCCGCCGAGCATTCTATCCAAATCGCCGAAGGAGGTGCGTAGGCCGGTCAAGTCGCTGCCGCTCTGGAACGCCTCCTCGATGGACTTGAAGGTGTCGGGCACCAGCTTGTTCACCGACTCGAAGCCGCGAACGTGGGTGGCCTCGGTGATGGAGTAGATGCGGGACTGGGCCTTGTCGAGGATGTCGTTCGCGTCGGCGGCGCCCTCGTAGGCCTCGGTGGCGATGATGGTGGCCTCGCTGATGAGTTGCCGCAGGGTCGCCTTCTCGCGCACGATCTTGGCGTGAAAGACCACGTTGATGGCGGTGCCCACGGAGCCGGCCAGGAAGGTCAGGCAGTCGGTGCCGCCTATCTCGGCCAGGACGCCGTCCTTGTCCAGCAGCTCGGCCACGGTGATGGCGTCGATGGCCTGGTCCCTCTCGTACAGGCTGCACATGGCGTCGAAGATGAGGCGGTGCTCCTTGCGGTAGAACGCCTCGGCCTTGATCTGCTCGCGGGCCAGACCGAGGGCGTCGCGTTCCAGCAGCACCGCGCCGAGGATGGCGCGCTCGGCGTCCAGGTTGTGGGGCGGGGTCCGGCCGCCGGGGGCGGTCTCCCGGGCCAGGTCGGGCATCGTTGATCTTTGGGGTTTCATTTCCAAGGTATCTCCGCCCTTATTCCTCAGGCCGTGTCAATATCTTCAGGGCCTCCGAATGTATCACGCCCTCACTGAAAAAAGTAGCCCGCAGGTCCCGGAAACAGTGGATGAATGCTGAATAATCCACAGGATTCCGGGGACAAACCTGTGGATAAGCGGCGGGACGTGTGGAAAACTCCGGAATCCGTTGAGTATCGAGCCGGTAACCGTCGATCTGCGTCGGAGTTGGCCGGTAAAACAATGGGATCCCGCTGTGAGTAACCCGGCGGCGACAGCAACCCCGAGCAAGTGACAACCGGAGGCGACAGTTCGTGAGCGATTTCCAGCAGGCCCTCGCCGCCATCGAGGCGGCGCCCCGACCGCCCAAGCCCTGGCGGGACGGCAGTCAGCTCCCGTGGAACGATGCGGCCTTCAGCGAGCGCATGCTGGCCGTCCACCTGGACCAGGCCACCAACATGGCCAGCCGCACCGAGGACGTCATCGAGCAGCACGTGGCCTGGCTGCACGGAATGCTCCAGTCGGCGCCGACGCCGGCCGGCAGTTCGTCTCGCGTGCTCGATGTGGGCTGCGGGCCCGGCCAGTATTGTCATCGGCTGGCGCGGATGGGATACCAGGTCACCGGTCTCGACTTCGCCCCCGCCCCCCTCGCCCACGCCCGGTACGTATCGGAAACCGAGGGGCTGGACTGCACCTTCGTGGAAGCCGATCTGAACAACTTGCCGGATGACCTTCCCGATCAACTCGCCGCACAGCTCGGCCTGGTGGACGCGATCACCTTCTGGTTCGGCGAGTTCCACGCCTTCCCACCCGAGACGGCGGCAACCATCCTGAAGCGGCTCGCCGCCTGCCTCACCCCCGGCGGACTGTTCGTCCTCGAGTACCAGCCGTACGACCTGTTCGTCCAGGAGGAGAGCCAGGAGTGGAAGGTGGTCGAGCACTCCGTCTTCAGCGATCGGCTGCACTTGTGGCTGGAAGAGTCGAACTGGGACGACGACACCCAGGCGGAGATCGTCGTCCACTGGATAGTCGATGCCCAGACCAGCGAGCTGTCACGCTACGCCCAGTGCCATCAGGCTTACCGCGACGACGAACTCGTCGCGCTGTGCGAGGAGGCCGGCTTCACCGATCCGCGCTTTTTTCCCCCCATCACCGGCGTCGACGAGCGGCTGGAGTTTCCGGTGCTGGTAATGGATAGGGCGGCGGCGGGCGACGAGTAGCCCGCGTGCACCGGGTGCACTCGGAATTCACCCGGAGTGCACCCGGGCACTCGCAATCTCCCCGGATTGTACACTCCACCCCCCAAAAAACGAGCCGCTCACCAACAAGTGAACGGCTCGCAACTCTCAAAACCGGTTCAGCTAATGCGCCCCGCTCTCCATGGCCGCCTTCGCCGTCTCCAGAATCCCCTCGGGGAAACCGACCAGCGAGTACACGCCGAGGAAACCGACCACCCAGACCACCACCATGGACAGGATCCAGAGCAGGAACCCGTACTTCACGAAGTCGATGGGTTCGATCATCTTCCGGCCCGTGTCGGGGTAGGTGCCCAGCCCGTAGACGATTGCGTTGTTCGGGGTGCCCACGATGAGGAAGTGGGCGAACGAGGTGGCGAAGGCCACGCCGAGGCCCACGGCCCACGGCTCGCCCTCGACTCCGGTCAAGATACCCATGGGGATGACGATGGGGCCAAGCAAGGCGGTGGTCCCCGCATCGGACATGAAGTTCGTGATCAATCCGGACAGACCGGACAGGCCGACCCACAAACCGAAGCCGCTGTTCATGCCAACGTTGCCGAGGATGTCCAGGAAACTGCGGGCCAGCCACAACGCCGCGCCGCTCTCCTGCAGCAAGGTGCCGAGGGTCAGGGCGCCGCAGTACATGAACCAGGCGTCCCAGGAAATGCCGTCGAGGATCTTTTTCCACGAGGTGGTCTTGCAGATCACCGGCACCAGCAGCGCCAGCAGGGCCGGACCGCCCAGGCCGAGACCTTCGCCGCCGATGATCCAGAACAGCAGGATGGCGATGAGCAGGCCGAAGGTGACGTATTCCCGGTACTGCATCGGCCCCATTCTGGCCGTCTCGTCCTTGATGGCCTGCAGGCCGGGCGTCAGATCGCGGGTCTTGATCTTGCGGCCGAACATGGCAAGCATGTAGACCGCCACGAGCAGGCCGAGGACCGGCACCATGGGGAAGCCGTATTTCATCCAGGTGAAGAAGTCCATGGGGACGTTGTAGCCCTCCCAGAACTCCATCATGATGACGTTACGCCCGCCGGCGGCGGGCGAGCCGACGCCGCCCACGTTGAGGGCGAAGCAGAGCGTGAACATGAGGAACTTGGCCAGGTCCGGATCGTGGACGATGACGCCGTCCCGGCTGTTGGCCTTCACGGCGCCGAAGTAGACCGCCGCCATGACCGGGGTCATGAAGGCGCACATGGCGTGGGCCGAGATGAACGAGCCCACGATGGACATGCTCAGGCAGAGCACGAATATCGGGAGATAGAAACCTCGGGTCCATCCCAGCAGCCAGCAGGCCAGTCGCTTGTGCAGGCCGACGTCCACCACCGCCACGCCCATGGCCAAAACGCCGAGCAGGAACATCGGCGCGTCGCCGGCGAAGGAACGGCCGATCTCCTTCTTGGGCAGCAGGTGGAGGAAGTAGGCGAGAATCGGCATCAGGATGCCGGTCAGTCCGATGGGCAACGCCTCGGTGGCGAAGAAGATGACCGCCATGGGAATGATGCCCAGCACGATCATGGCCTTGCGGGCCGCACCCGCCGCGTCGTGAGCGATCTCCCACTCGATCATCTTGTCGGCGAAGCCGGCGTCCGCCACCACATCGACCATGCTCTGCGGGACAGGTAATACAAAACCGATGAGGATGAAGATGCTGAAACCGATGCCGAGCCAGAGAGGCTTCTTGGCGAGGATCCCCCCGCCACCGCCACTGTCGTGATCCAGGTCATGACTCATGTAGACGCTCCCATTTTTGGTATCTCTGTGCGGAATTCACAGGGCCCGGATTCATCGCGATAAACCCGGATAGCTGTGAAAAATAGCGGGTTGATATGACGGATACCAGGAAATTGTTATTTTTTTCCCAGGATATCTTACAGAGCGTCGGCAAGTGCGCGGAGTTTCCGCACATCGTCCCAGGTGGGGCGTTTCCAGTGCGGGTTGCGCAGCAGGGCCGCCGGATGGAAGGTGGCCAGCACCGGGATGTTCTGGTAGAAGTGCACCGACTCGCGCAGGGAGCCGAGGGTGGCTCGGGTGGCGAGCAGGTTATGGGCGGCCACCCGGCCGAGGCAACAGATCACCTTCGGCTCGAGGATGTCGAGTTGCCGCTTCAGGTACGGCTCGCAGGCGTCCACCTCGTCCGCCTCGGGGTCGCGGTTGTTGGGCGGCCGGCACTTGAGGATGTTACAGATGTAGACGTCCTCCCGCGCCAAGCCGATGGCCTTGAAGATCTCGTTCAGCAGCTTGCCCGCCCGGCCCACGAACGGCTCGCCCTGCAGGTCCTCGTCGCGGCCCGGCGCCTCGCCGATGAAAACGATTTCGGCGTCGGCATTCCCCACGCCGAAGACGGTCTGAGTGCGGCCGGAGTGGAGCTTGCAGCCCTCACACGGCGCCACCTCGGCGGCGAGTTCCGCCAGGGCGGCGGCCTTCTGCTCCCGGTTCTGGGGCGCCGGCTCGTCCTCCCCCACGAACATGTCCTTCTGCACCTCCACGCTCTGCCGGGTCTGCTCGATCCGGGCCAAGGTCTCTTGCACGAACTGTTCACACATCTTGGCAAACCCTTCCTGGGCCGGTGTCGAAGTGGGACGGGGGGCATGCGCCGGCGGCGGGTGTGCCGGCTTGGATTCCTGGGCTGATGGCGGCGACGGCGGGGCAGGCGTTGCGTTCTGGACTGGGGACGGGGCTGAAAACAGTGCTGCTGCCGGCTCCGGGGCGACTACCTCGACCACCGGCGCATCAGACTCCGGCCCCGTGTCGAGGAACCACTCCAGGCCCATCTCTTGTCGCTGGTGCAAGTACGTCTGCAGATCACGCAGGACCCGGTTCAGGTCGTCGGCGGGAGGCTGGCTCATGACTCCGCCTCGGAATCATCCCCGTCACCGGCGGCCCAAGGCGCCAGCTGCTCGAACAGCCCGGCGGCCAGTTCGTCCTTGGTGCCGCGCGCGTCCGTCCAGATCGTGCCCTCGGTACCGATGAGATGGACGCAGTGCGCCCCGTCGCCGAAAGCGGAGTCGGGGGCGCTCAGGTCGTTGGCGATGATGAAGTCCATGCCCTTGGCCCGCATCTTGTCCGTGGCGCGGGTGATGAGGTCATCGGTTTCCAGGGCGAAGCCCACCACCTGCAGGTCGTCGTCAGGACTGGATGCGACCACGTCGCCGAGGATGTCGACGGTGCGGGTCATCTCCAGATTCCAGGAAGTGCCGAGGGACTCCTTCTTCACCTTGCCGTCCTCCACGTGGGCGGCGCGGAAGTCGGCCACCGCGGCGGCCATGAACAGCCAGTCGGCGCCGGCGTCCAGAGCGGTCTTCACGGCGTCGGCCAGGTGGGCGGCGGTCTCGATGCTGATGAAACCGGAGAGACCGGCCGGTGGCGTCAGGGAGGTCGGGCCGGAGATGAGCACCACGTCGGCCCCGAGCCGTACCGCCTCGGCGGCCAGGGCGTAACCGAATACGCCGGTGGATCGGTTGGCGAGGTACCGCACCGGGTCCACCGGTTCCCAGGTGGGGCCGGCGGTGATGACCACCCGTCGCCCGCTCCATGGACTGTCTTCCGGCGCGGCTGTGGAGGCGGTTCCAGTAGCGGAGTATGACCCGGGTGTTCCGGACAGATCGGCTGTCTGCTGCACCACTGCCAGAATGGTCTCGGGTTCCGACATACGGCCTGTGCCCACGGTGCCACAGGCCAGATCGCCCTCGCCCGGTTCGCACACCACGGCGCCGCGTTGACGCAAGGTCGACATGTTGTCCTGGGTGGCGGGGTGACGCCACATGGCGTCGTTCATGGCCGGCGCCAAAACGAGCGGACATTCGGCGGCGAGCAACAGGGTGGTGACCATATCGTCGGCGATGCCGTGGGCCGCCTTGGCCAGCAGGTTAGCCGTGGCCGGGGCGACCACCGCCAGGTCGGCCCAGCGAGCCCACTCGATGTGGTCCATGATGTCAGAGCCGCCCTCGCCCCACAGGTCGGTCGCCACCGGGTGTGACGAGAGGGCCTGGAAGGTGAGCGGGGTGACGAACCGGCGGGCCGAGTCGGTCATGGCCACCCGGACGGAAAAACCCGTCTGCACCAGCAGACGGGTCAGATAACTCGCTTTGTAAGCGGCGATGCCGCCGGTCACCAGCAGCAGAACGTTCGCCCGCGGCATTTAGCTTTCCTCCGCTTCCTTCTCCCTCTCCAACTCCCTCTCCTTCTCCATCTCTTCCAGCACCTGGGCGGCGCGTTCCTTCTCGTCGAAGTACCGGACCTTGCCGGCCAGCAGTCTGTCGATTGCGAGGGTGGTGATTTTACCCGGCAGGGAGACGCCGAGAGCCTTGGCCTGATTGTTGAGCCGGCGCGCTTCCAGGGCAGCAACCTTGATGGCCTCGTACTTGTTCGGAATCAACTTGGTCACCAGGTGGCGGGGAACGTAGGTCATCGGCACACTCCTCGATAGGAAACGGACCTGCAGGAAACGGAAGCTGGATGCGCCTTTACAGCGCATTACAAAAGCCCCCGGCTGGAGGCTCAGCTATTGACTGCAAACGATAAAGTATACACGAATACAGGGATTATCCAACCTTTTTCACTGAGAAACCTACTCTGATCGGTAATCCGGCTCACTCGTCACTGGTCAGCGGCGGCTGGCCGATCCGTTCCCGCCGGCACTGTTCCGCCGTGATTATGGCCAACATCTGGTCCATGGCCGTCTCTAGCTCATCATTGACGATAAAATAATCGTACCGATCGGCAAAACCAATTTCCCAGCGGGCATTGTCCAGTCGCAGCTTCATGGCGGCCTCGTCCTCGGTGCCCCGCCCCCGCAGCCGCTGGGTCAACACGTCCCAGGAAGGTGGAAAGAGAAACACCGAACAGACGTCCTGCCCGAACAGCTCGATGACCCGCACGCCGCCCTGCACGTCCAGGTCGAGGAGTGGGATGAGTCCGTGATCCATCATCTTCTGCAGATGGTCCCGCCGGGTGCCGTAGCGGTGGTCGTGCACGTTGGCCCATTCCACGAAGGCGTCCTCGGCCACGAGCTTGTCGAAGGTGGCGTCGTCCACGAACTGGTACTGGACCCCATCCTGCTCCCCCTGCCGCGGCGGGCGGGTGGTGGTGGAGATGGAAAAAGAAAGTCCCGACTCGGCGTCCAGCAGCGTCCGGACGAAAGTGCTCTTGCCCGCGCCGGACGGCCCGGAGATGAGAACGAGCATATTCTGCCTCGTGGTTGATGGGATCGGTTATTCCAGGTTCTGTACCTGCTCCCGCATGGACTCCACCTCGTCCTTCATGTCGATGACGATCTGGGTGATGGCCATGAGGTTGGTCTTGGAACCCATGGTGTTGACCTCGCGGTGCATCTCCTGGAGCAGGAAATTGAGCCGCTTGGCCACCTGTCCCCCGTCGGCCAGGGTTTGGACGAACTGCTCGATATGGCTGGCCAGCCGCTCGCACTCCTCGTTGATATTGGCCCGATCGGCCAATATGGCCGCTTCCTGGGCCAGCCGCTGCGGGTCGATATTGTCCTCCACGAGCTGGTCGAGACGGGCCCTGAGACGGGCCAGCGCCTCTTCCGCTGCCTGGGGCACCAGCTTCACCACCTCGTCCAGGTGGCCGCGCAGCCGCCCGAGCCGTTGGTCCAGCTCGGCGGCCAGTTCCTTGCCTTCCTGTTCCTTCATGACCAGCAACGTCTTTACTGCGGTGGCCAGGGCTGAACGCAGAGCGTCTCTGACGTCATCCGCCTCCAGCTCCGATTCCTCGGTACGGAACAGGTCGGGGATGGCCAGCAAGTGATCGAGGGTGGGTTTGCCTTTCTGGCCCCCGGCCTTGGCCAGTTCGTCGGCTGCGGCCTTGAGCAGGTTGATTCCCTGCTTGAGTCGTTCCTCGTCCAGCACCACCGGCGTGGCCGTATGGAAGGAACTGAGCGTGGCGGCGCAGGTGATACGCCCCCGGGCCACGTTCTCCTTCAGGTAGTTGCGGATCTCGCTTTCCAGAGGCATGAGCACGGCCGGCAGCTTCAGCGCCACGTCCAGGAAACGGTGATTGACGGAGCGCAACTCCACCGTCACGGTCATGTCGGCGCTGGTGGCGTCGCCAGTGCCGTATCCTGTCATGCTGCGCATTGGGTCCTCCCTGACAAAGTGGTCCTGGACGTGAAAGTCGAGGTTACGGTATGGATAGTAGACAACGGGCAGGATTACGGCAAGATCCAGATGACACCTGGCGCTGCTGGGACTGTCGAATTGGTCACTCCTGATCCAACACGACCTGCTGTTAGAGATGGATCAATCAGACCCTTGCTCACGTAGATATCGGGCAGCTGGTCGAACGGGCCGTCGTGCCGGGTATTGCAGGACACTTCCGGCGCGTGCACGGCGATGAGCAGCTTACGCTCGTAGAGTTCGTCCTGGCAGAAGGCGAATCCGGTGCGGGCGCCCATGAGGACCCTGTCAGCGACCAGTGCAAGGGCCTCGGGCACGAAGTGCCGCTCATCCAGAATCCAGTACAGACGCTGTATCGTTTCGTTGAACAGCAGGTGAAAACGCAGACCCGTGTCGTCGCGAGATACACGGGTGACAGGAAATTCGTGATCTTCTTCTGCGCCGAGTAATCAGAATCGGATCGCTGGACTGGAAGTCTCCTCCGCTAGAGCAATGTTCCGTCCCGATTCTCAAGAACAGACAGCGAATTGGTGTGAATCGCTCGCGGAGTGGCAAACCGGCGACCCGCTGGCGGAGGGTGTCAGGCCGCCACTGCCGTGAATCGGGCTCGGTTTCGTCACCGTGGAACTGTCGTGCCGGTTTGCGGGTTGAGTTGCCGGCTGAAATGGGGTACAACTGCAACCGGTCTTCAGAGACCGTCCCCCGTACGGAATCCTCTCGACTTCAAAGGAGTGACAATGGGCCGGATTCTTGTCTTTTCGACCCTCTTGCTATTGATGGGTGCCGGGGTCGCCACTGGCCAGACCATCCCGTTCGGCGTCCGGGCGGGACTCGGGAATAACCCCGATCAGTTCATCGTCGGGGGGCATGCCCGGGTGGCCGAGCCGGTGATCGGCTGGAAGATCCAGCCGGTGTTCGAGCTCGGCTTCGGCGACGACATCACCACCATGGCCATCAGCGGCGACATGCTCTACATGTTCCCGGAACTGCAAACTTCCGAGTGGGGACTGTACGCCGGCGGCGGGTTCGGCTTCGTCAATTACAGCTGGGACGTGGGTCATCCGGGTGGCAACGACTCCAAGAGCGAGTTCGGCCTGAACCTGGTGGGCGGCGTGATCAAGCAGCTCGGCAGCGCCAACGAGTTCATCGGCGAATTACGCATCGGCCTGGGCGACGTCCCCGATCTCAAGCTCATGGCCGGCATCTACTTCTAGACCGGATTCGAGCGCACAGTGACCAGTACGTTACCATGGCGCCAGCGCGATACGCTGGCCGGTTACCTCTTTTCCTGGCGGCAGCGGTTTGCCGGTCTCGCGATCGCCCGGGTGACGGCGGGACCCGGTTGGGTCGGTCTGACCCTGGACGGCGAAGGGCCGGCCTTCCTCTACCTGCTCGCCCGGCCTGGCGCCAACCTGTTGTGGGACATGCCGGAGCTCCCACCACGGGCTGTCCGGAAGGCGCTGGGTTGGACCAAGCGACCGCCGCTGGCCGCCCACCTCACCGGCTGGCGATTCCAATCCGCCGGTCTGCTCCCGGATGATCAGGTGGTGGCCCTCGCCTTCAAATCACCCGCCGGTGAACCGCCGCGGTACCTGCTGCTGCAGCTCTTCGGGCCGCGGGGCAACGTGGTCCTGCTCGATGCTGGCGGCAAGTGCCTCTGGTCGTTGTTCCGCTCCTTGCACTCCGTGTTGACCTCGGTGCCGCCGCCGATGGTTTTTGCGCCGACCCGCGATGATACGGCGGCAGCGATAAACGTGGACGACACCTTCCGTCAGCAAGCCGTGGCCTTTCTTTTCGATTTTCTCCAGGTGGAGATCCAGACCCGGCTCAGCCGCGCCCTTCGGCAGGCAGCGGAGAGCGTGTCCCGTCTGCAGAAGAACCTGCGGGCCGATCTGGATCAGGCCAGCCGGGGCGACGAGTTCCGGGTCAAGGCCGAGACTCTCGCCACCCATCTGCACGAGATCAAACGCGGCGCCAGCACAGTGGAGCTGCTCGAACCCGTGAGCGGCGAAACAATCACCATCGGCCTCGATCCCGCTTCAACACCGGCGGCTAACCTGGAGCGGTACTTCCGGAAAGCGCGCAAGGCGGCTCGCGGCCGTGACATCATCGCCGAGCGCCTGGCCGCGGCTACCGAACGACTCGAGGTACTCGAGGCCAAACGGGCGGAGCTGGAACAGCTTTCCAGCCAGACCTCCCCCGCTGGCGAGACGTCGCCCTCACCCCTGGACAGTTTGACCGCGCTGCAAGAGTGGCAGCAAGAGACCGACATCATCTTCCAGGAGCCGGGTCTTACCCGGGACGGCCATCGCCGCCGCCCCGCCACCGGTGAGCCGGGCCGTCCGTTCCGGCGGTTTCTCCTGGACGAGAAATGGGAGGTGTGGATCGGTCGGAGCAATCAGGAGAACGACCTGCTCACCCACCGCTCCGCCGCCCCCCACGACATCTGGCTCCACGCCCAGGGGGTGGCCGGCAGCCACGTCATCCTGCGCACGTCCGGCAAACCTGACCAGGTGCCGCGTAAGGTGCTGGCCAAGGCGGCTGCGCTGGCCGCCCTATACAGCAAGGCGCGCCACACCGACCTGGCGCCGGTGCTGTACACGCTGCGCAAGTACGTCCGCAAGCCGCGCAAATCGCCGCCGGGAACAGCCGCCTGTATCCAGGAGAAAAGCCTGATGGTGGCGCCGGAAACACCGCCGGGCGCTAAGAAGATCTGATCGGGTTGTGGGCCCGCTGACCCGAATTAATCAGATAGAAGAACACTAGTCGAGATTCTGCAAGCGGAGTTCCAGAAACTCGTCGGCATTGTCGAGGAACCGCTGCACCAAATGTGGGTCGAACTGCCGGCCGGCCACGTCACGGATCATGTGGCACACATCGGTATGATCCACTTCCCGCTTGTAGACCCGCTGTGACGTCAAGGCGTCGTAGAAATCGCAAATGGCCACGATCCGGCCCGAAAGCGGAATCTCCGTTTCCCGCAGACCATCCGGGTATCCCCCGCCATCCCATCGTTCGTGGTGACTGTTGGCGACCTCGGCACCCATCTGCAGCATGAGGAAGGAGCCGTGGCTGGCCATGAGTTCCTCGAGCAGCTCACCCCCGATGCGGGAATGGTTCTGCATGACCCTGAACTCTTCAGTGGTCAACCGGTCCGGCTTCAACAGGATCTGATCGGGAATCCCCACCTTGCCCACGTCGTGCAGCGCCGCTGAACGGGCGATGGTCTCCACGAACTCCTCGTCCACCTGATACTGGTACAGTGGATCGTCCATCAGTAGCTGGCCCAGATGCTTGGCAAAGGCGCAGATCCGCTTGAGGTGCCCCCCAATGTGCCCGTCTCGAGACTCGGCCAGCAACGCCATACCGTGAATCACCGCATCACGGGTGGTGATGAGCTGCTGCAGGAGCTTGATGTTCTCCAGGGAGTAAGCGAGCTGATCCACGAGCATGCTGCAGAGCTGGATCTCACGATCCGAAAACGCCGCCACTTCCCGACTGCTGAAATCGATGACGCCCAGGGCACCGCTTTTCGAGATGATGGGAATGACCAGCTGGCTCCGCAGCTCCGGATCGTGCGAAGTCGACTCGGATTCGGCCAGATCCGGAATGTAGACCAGGTACTCTTCCAGGAAGGCCTGATGATGCACCCCGGGATCGTCCTCCAGCGGAATCCAGCTCCCGGCCACCTCGTCCGCCGGGCCGCTCCAGGCACGCAACTGCAGCCGGCTATCCGCGGCGGAGAAGGTGTAGAGAGCGCAGAAATCGCAACCGATGATGGTGCGCGCAGCCTTGATCAGCTCCTCGTACACGCTCTGATCGTCGGCCAGGTAGAACAGGCGGGTGTTGATGGCCTGGATAGCGGCGAGCTGCCCCACCAGAGTGGAGGCGAAATCCCGCACCGTGCCTACACTGTCGAGCGGGCGCGGGAAGCCATCGGTGAAACTGGAGGTGCCTGTCATACCTTGCCTTTGCCGGCGGTGCTGGACCGTCCAGCGGAGGGTTTACAGGCCACCCCCTCCACGGCCCGTCGACTCTGCTGCACCCGGGATTTCGGGTTACTGAACTCACTTCGGCTGGAGAAGGCCAGGCTGAAGCCTTGATTGGGGCCGTGAGGTGGGAACAAAACTATCGGCTCTGCTGGATGTCTGGAAATCTGTGGTGTACACTGTACGCTTTGAAAATGATTTGCAATATCCGCCAGTACCCGCCCCCTCTCACCGCAACCGCTCGATCTCCTCGAGCAAAACCCTCTCCAGCTCTTCCTTGGGAATTTTCCGCACCAGCTCGCCGTGGCGGTATATGGCCACCTTGGTTTTCCCGGCCGCGATCCCCAGATCCGCCGCCTTCGCTTCACCAGGTCCGTTCACGATGCATCCCATCACCGCGATGACCCGATCGCCCGGCAGATCCCGCGCCAGATCCTCCACCTTGGCCGCCAGCGACACCACGTCCACCTCCACCCGGCCGCAGGTGGGACAGGCCACCACCCGGGCGAAGCCGCTGCGCAATCCCAGCGCCGACAGCATGTGATATGCAGCCACCACCTCTTCCACCGGATCGGCGGCAAGGGAGATGCGAACGGTATCGCCGATGCCTTCGGTGAGCAGCACCGACATGGCGGCCACCGAACGGATGGCGCCGGCCTGCAGGGTGCCGGCCTCCGTGACCCCGAGGTGCTGGGGCACATCGCTCACGGCGGCGAATTGACGCGCGGCGGCGATGACCTCGGCGGGTACGCTGCTCTTCAAGCTCACCACCACGTCCTCGAATCCGACACCGGCCAGGGTATCGATCTCGTCCAGGGCGCACTGGACCAGCGCCCCGGCCGGATCGCGCCGGTGCAGCTCGTGATACCGCTTGTGCAGGCTACCGCCGTTGACCCCTATACGAATGGGCACGCCCTTGTCCGCCGCGGCCGCGGCCACCTCACGCACCTTGTCCGCCGAACCGATGTTGCCGGGATTGATGCGTAACTTGGCGATGCCGGCGTCCAGCGCTGCCAGCGCCAGGGTGTGGCGGTAGTGGATATCCGCCACCAGCGGCACGTTGCTCTCGGCCACGATGGCGGGCAGCGCCGCCGCTGCCTCGTCGTCGTTCACCGTCACCCGGACGATCTCCGCCCCCGCCGTGGCCAGCTCGCGGATCTGCTGGAGGGTGGCCTCCTGGTCGCCGGTCCGGGTGCAGGTCATGGACTGCACACGCACCGGGGCGTCGCCGCCGATGGTCACGCCGCCCACGTTCACCTGGCGGGTCGGTCGCCGGTTGGCGACGATTTCGGGAGAGGTTCGGGGAGTGTTGTCTGGTTCGGTGTTCATCCAATTCCGTCCCGTATGCTGCTGCTGTATCGAGCCGCTGCGTCAGGCTGTCTCGTTCAAAGCGGGTCCGGGCTGCCGCTTGTCGCCCACTCTTCTCGTGTAGCCGTTGGCGTCGAGATACTCCAGCATGGGGATGCCGAGCTTGCGAGTCTGGCCGGTCAACTCGCGGAACTGCCCGAAGGTGAGTTCCGAGTCCTTTGCGAAGTAACGGCGGACCACCGCCACCACCCGGGCGAAGGCCTCGGCATGTACATAATAGTCCGCGGCGATGGCCACGCCGATCCCCCGGTCCACGAGGTGGCGCAGGAAATCTTCCTCACGGTGATCGTGTCCGGCCGGCACCGGGTGCTGTTCCCTGAATGCTGCCAGCCCCGGCCACGCCAGGCCGATCTTTTGCAGACTGGCCGCGCGTTGTTCCACCGCCGTCTGCAGCGGTCCCGGCAAGGTCAGGTCAGATTCGAGCGGCACGATCTTGTCGCCGGCCACGCGCCAGCCGCCCAGCTCGGCCAGTACCTGGCAGAGATCGTTCCA
This sequence comes from bacterium, assembly GCA_043823125.1. Classification (GTDB taxonomy): domain Bacteria; phylum Krumholzibacteriota; class Krumholzibacteriia; order LZORAL124-64-63; family LZORAL124-64-63; genus JBDRBC01. The sequence goes on from JBDRBC010000142.1 coordinate 30,048, forward strand.
GGCGTTGCCACCGCCGCTGAAGCCGACGCGTCGGCGCGCCTCCTCCTTGGGAACACCGAGACGCAGCGGGTGCTTGGCCCGGTACTTCTGCAACAACTCGCCGATCTCGCCGGCCCGGGTCGTGAGGATCTCCCGGTCGTAGAGACGATCGCCAGCCCGAACGTTACCCGGATCGTCCACAGGATCGGGATCGACACCCTTGGCCTCCGACGCCGCCAGCCCTTCCAGACCTGCCTCCCGCAATTTCTGCCGGAACAGCTCGGCCGGATCCCCACTCTCGAGGATCGCGAGAGATTGCAGGACAGACTCGTCGAACCGCTTGTGCCGCCCTGGATCGGTATCCAGGATGACCCCGCCGGCGATGGTGGTCACAGGCGAGTAAAACCGTAAAACCAGCCGGTCGCCCCGACGGCCCACCAGCGGCTGCTCCAGGTGAAGCTGGGCGAATCCCGTGCGGGGGGCCACATCGCCACCCAGCTCGGGCTCGTCCAGCAGGACGATGCGACCGAGCACCTCACGTCCCGCGTGGTGCACGTGCAGCCGCTGCCGGTTCTTGATGACGCCCTTGTACGCCTGGGCGACATTCACGCGCAGGTCGAGGCGGCGGGTGGTCAGGCAACTCTCAGGAGTGACCACCTGGAATCCGCGCTCCAGATCGTCCTTCTTGACGCCGTGTAACGCCAGGGCCAGCCGTTGCCCGGACCCGCCCCTGGGCACTGCCGCGCCGTGGGCCTGGACCTCGCGCACCCGCACCTTCAGGCCGCCCGGCTCTACCAGCAGGCGATCGCCCACGGCCACGCTGCCGCTCCAGCAGGTGCCGGTGACGATGACGCCGATTCCCGGCAGGGAGAACACCCGGTCCATGGGCAAGCGGAATGGCCCGGTCTGGCGGCGGGTCGGCAGGGCGGAGGCTTCTTCGTACAGCTTGGCGAGCAGCTCCTCCAGCCCGTCCCCGGTCACGGCGGACACCATCACCAGCGGTTTGTCCTCCAGAAAGGTCCCGGCCACCAGATCGAGGGCTTCCTCGGCGGCCACGGCCGCGATCTCCTCGTCCACCAGGTCGGTCTTGGTCAGGACCACCACGCCGCTGGCGACGTCGAGACTGTCGAGGATGTCGAGATGCTCCACCGTCTGCGGCATGACCCCCTCGTCGGCGGCGATGACCAGGAAGGCGAGATCGACCCCGCCGGAGCCGGCCACCATCTGCTTGACGAACCGCTCGTGACCCGGCATGTCCACCACGCCGAGTACGATATCATCGCCCACGGGCAGCTCCGCGAACCCGAGCTCGATGCTGATGCCGCGCTCCTGTTCCTCCTTGAGCCGGTCGGTGTTCACGCCGGTCAAGGCGGTGATCAACGCCGTCTTGCCGTGGTCCACGTGGCCGGCGGCGCCGAGGATGAAGTGGCGGCTGTCCGAGGCGCTCATCCCGACTCCCTCCGAATACTGGCGCCCAGGCCGGCGAGCTTGCTCTCGATCCGTTCGTAGCCCCGGTCGATGTGGTAGACACGGTTGATGGTGGTGGTCCCCTCGGCCGCCATGCCGCCCAGGATGAGGGCGGCGCTGGCTCGTAAATCGGTGGCCATGACCGGGGCGCCCTGCAGCCGCTTCTGCCCGAAGACGATGGCGGTGGCCCCGTCGAGCCGGATGTCGGCCCCCAGCCGCCGCAGCTCGGCCACGTGGGTGAAACGGTCCTGGTAGATGGTCTCGGTGATGAAGCTCGTGCCGTCGGCCAGGCTGCACGCCGCCATGACCTGGGCCTGCATGTCGGTGGGGAAACCGGGGAACGGCCGGGTCACCACCTCCACGGCGGCGGTCCGCCCGCTGCCGTCGATGGTGACGCTGTCGGCGCCGGTCTCGATCTCGCACCCGAGGGCCTGCATCACCGCTAAAACCGCCTGCATATGATCCGGCTGACAATTCTCCAAACAGATCCGTCCCCGGGTGATGGCGGCGGCGGCCAGGAAGGTCCCGGCCTCGATGCGGTCGGCGATGACCCGATGATCGAGAGGGCGTAACGACTCGACCCCCTCGATGGTCATCTGCGATTCGCCGATGCCCTCGATACGGGCGCCGGCGCCCGCCAGAGCCCGCGCCAGCTCGGCCACCTCCGGCTCCCGGGCGCAGTTGGCCAGCTCGGTGGTGCCGTGGGCCAGGACGGCGGCCATGAGCACGTTGGCGGTGGCGCCTACGCTGGCCGGCTCGAACCGGAAGCTGCCCCCGGTCAAACCGCCGGGCTTGTCTCCGGGCGATCCGGAGGGCGCTGAAGCCTGGATGTATCCTGCCTCCAGCGTGATCTCCGCGCCCAGCTGCCGCATCCCTTCCAGGTGCAGGTTCACCGGCCGTGGGCCCCAGGCGCAGCCACCCGGCAGGGAAACCCGCGCCCGGCCCTGGGAGGCGAGCAGCGGGCCGAGCACGTAGATGCTCGCGCGCATCTTGCGCACCAGATCGTACGGCGCCTCGTTGCCGGTGAGCTGGCTGGTGTCGATGCGCAGGACGTCACCCGTCAAATCGCAGCGCGCACCGAGTCCGGTCAGCACCTCCATGAAGAACCGCACGTCCCGCAAATCCGGCACATTGGCGATGACCGACTCCCCGCGGGTGAGCAAAGCGGCCGCCATGAGCGGCAACACGGCGTTCTTGGCGCCGCTGATACGCACCGTGCCGTCCAGCCGGGTCGGTCCCTCGATGATGAAACGGTCCATGTTCTCCCCCTCAGTGATCTGCGGGGTCAGTCTTGTCCGGGTTTACGGGTCGCTTCCGTGTCGGGGTCGCGCCGGCCGCTCACTACCCGCGGCAGGCCGTTCAGATCCTTGGTCACCTCGATGTCGACGCAGCTGGCCCGGTTCAGGATCTCGGTCACTGCCTCGGCCTGGTCGTGGCCGATCTCCACGGCCACCATCCCGTCCGGACGGAGCCAGCGGTCGAAACCCGAAGCGAGGGCGCGGTAGAAGGTCAGGCCGTCCTCGCCGCCGTCCAGTGCCTCATGGGGATCGTGCTCGGCCACTTCAACCGGCAGGTCGGCCAAGTCGGCGTGCCGGATGTACGGCGGGTTGCTCACCAGCAGGTCGAACTGTCCGGCCAATCGCGCTGGGAGCGGCTCAAAGCGATCGCCTGCCAGGAATTCCACCCGGGCGGCCACCCCGTGCCGTCGCGCGTTGTGCTCGGCGAGCTGGATCGCCTCGGGATTGCTCTCGGTGCCGTACACCTGCAGGGACGGCAGCTCGGCAGCCAGGGAAATGGCGATGACGCCCGTGCCGATGCCGATCTCTAGGGCCAGCGGCGCCAAAAGCCGCTGGTTGTCCGGTGTCAGCATGGCGACACACCGCTCCACCAGGATCTCGGTTTCCGGACGTGGAATGAACACGCCGGCCTGGACCTTGAATCCACGCGAGTAGAACTCCGTGGCGCCGATCAGGGTCTGCAACGGCTCACCGGCGGCGCGACGCCGAATCAGCTTCCTATAACGATCGAGTTCATCCGGAGTAACCGGCCGGTCGTGCTGGAGATAGAGTTCGATACGTGACAGGGCCAGGACGTCCCCCAGCAACCGCTCGGCGTTGAGACGCGCCGATTCCACCGACTTCTCGGCGAGGTATCCCGTCGTGAGCTTGATCAACTCGCGTACGGTTTTGAGGGATTCGGGCATGGCTCCCCCGCTCGATCGTCCGCTCAATCTTCCGATCAGTCATACGAACAATCGCGACACCACCGGGACGGTTCAAGAATCGCCGCGGGTGACGGCCAGCGCCTCGGTGCGCCGCTGATCCTGGAGTGCCGCCACGATCTGGTCCAGATCTCCCGCCATGATGGCATCAAGACTGTGGACGGTCAACCCGATGCGGTGATCGGTCACACGACTCTGGGGGAAGTTGTAGGTGCGGATCTTGGCGCTGCGGTCGCCGCTGCCCACCTGGAGCTTCCGCTCCGCCGAGATGGCCCGTTCTTGTTCCTGGATGGCGAGTTCCAGCAGCCGCGAGCGCAAGACGCCCATGGCCTTGGCCTTGTTCTTGTGCTGGGATTTCTCATCCTGGCACTGCACGACCAGCCCGGTGGGCAGGTGGGTGATCCGTACGGCCGAGTCGGTCGTGTTCACCGACTGCCCGCCCGGGCCCTGGGAGCGGTAGACATCGATGCGGAGTTCCTCCGCATTGATCTCGACGTCCACTTCCTCGGCTTCTGGTAGAACGGCAACTGTGACGGCCGAGGTGTGAATGCGACCCTGGCTCTCGGTGACCGGGACCCGTTGCACCCGGTGCACGCCGCTTTCGTAACGCATGATCCCGAAGGCCCCATCGCCCCGCAAGGCGTAGATGACCTCCTTGAAGCCGCCGGCGGCGCCCTCGGTGGCGTCGATGAATTCGGTCTTCCAGCCGTTGCGTTCGGCGAACCGCAGGTACATGCGGCAGATCTCCTCGGCGAACAGCGCCGCCTCGTCGCCGCCGGTGCCGGCCCTGACTTCCAGGATGGCGTCGCGATCGTCGTTGGGATCGTGAGGCAGCAGCGTCGTCTCCAGCTCCTGCTGCGTCTCGGCCAGCTCCGGCTCGAGGGAGGCCAGTTCCTCTTTCACCATGGCCAGCAGTTCCGGGTCCTTTTCGTCGGCCAGGATCTGCCGATCCTCCTCGATCCGGGTCAGTAGTCCGAGATACCGCTCGCCGATCAGGAGCTGTTTCTCCACCCGGGCATGTTCCCGCGCCAGGTTGCTGTACTGCTGCTGGTCCTTGTGAATCTCGGGATCGCTGAGCTTTTCGCCCAGTTCGGCAATCCGTTTCTGCAAGGCGACGACGTTCTCTTTCACGATGCCTCCGCCTCGGGTGATCCGGAATCGGCGCCGGCCTCGACGTCGGCCACCTTATCCGTCGGCTCGTAGTAGACCCGCTCCTTGAAACCCGCCGCCTCGGGGGTCAGCACGGCCTTCAGGGCGGCCAGACCGATCTCGAGCTGGTCGTCTTCGGGTTCGGTGGTGGTGATCTTCTGCAGCATGAGTCCGGGCCAGATGAACGGTTTCAACCAGACGCTGTTCTTGAACTTGCCCGACAGCTTGATGGCCTCGTAGGCCAGCCCGCCGATGAGTGGTACGAAGGCGAGACGGGTCAGCCGCTCGCCCACGTTGTCCGGTCGACCCAGGAACACGAAGACCACCAGCGAGATGAGCATGACAAAAAAGAGGAAGCTCGTGCCGCAGCGGGGATGCAGGGTGGTGAACGGCCTTGCTCCGGCCACTTCCAGCTCCTGGCCGTTCTCGAAGGCGTGAATGGACTTGTGCTCCGCGCCGTGATACTGGAAGACCCGCGCCATGTCCGGCATCTTCGAGATGGCCCAGATGTAGGTCACGAACAACGCCACCCGGAACACGCCGTCCACCAGATTGAACCAGACCGAGTGCTTCACCCCGAGCAGATCGGTCAGTATCAGCGGCAGGTAGAAGAACAGTCCCATACTCAGGAAAAAGGCGAAGACCACCACCGCCCACATCTGGATGGTTTCCCCCAGCTTCTTCTTGCTGGGATCGGCGATACGGTCCTCGGAGGCCGCCTGGTCGGCGGAGAACATCAGCGAGTCGATGCCCAGCCCCATGGTCTCGATGAGGTGGATACCACCCCGGAGCACCGGAATGTTGAGGAATTTCAGCTTCCGGATGACGCTGTTGAACGGCTTCTTGCGGATCACGATCTTTTTATCCGGTGTGCGGACGGCGATGGCGATGGCCGTGGGGCTGCGCATCATGACCCCTTCGAGCACGGCCTGCCCCCCCACGGCGAGGTCCAGATCCCTCGCGACGGAGCCCTTCGGATCTGTGGTCAAATCGTCGGCAGGGAGATTCGGATCCGGCATGCTGATTCCGCTCCTGGTTCGCTCGCTGGTGCGAGGCGCTGTGTGCTTGACCGCTGTTCTTTTGGCCGCGGATCCATTCAGAGTTCTGTCCAGAGTTCTGGCCCCAGCTCTCGCCTCGGATAAGGATCGGTACGGCGGCACCTGGTTCGAGGCTCCCCACGGACCGCTAGAGCCGCAAGCTAGCCGTAATCGCCGCCCGTGGCAACCTCGATCGGACTGTTCATAAAACAAGGGTGCCGGGAGAATTGTACCCGGCACCCTCGTTCGTACGCGCGACGTCACCGGCGCGGACCCGGGGCCCGACGCGAGCGACGCTAAGCCTTCTTGCCGTACTGCGTCCCTTCGTACCGCTTGCGGAATCGCTCCACACGTCCGGCCGTGTCGACGATCTTCTGCTGCCCCGTGAAGAACGGATGGCAGTTGGAGCAGATCTCGACGTTGAGCTTCTTCTTCGTCGAACGGGTCTGTATGACATTGCCGCACAGGCAAGTGATTTCGCAGTCCACGTACTCGGGATGAATCTTCTTCTTCATGTCACAGCTACCTTTGCCAGAAAATCTCAGGTCGCCCAGGGGCCAAAAGGAAATAGGCAACGGGCCGGAGGGCAAGGATTATTTGCTGTCAGCAATCTCAGGTGTTCATGGCAGCCAGGAATTGGTCGTTATCCTTGGTCTTGCTGAGCTTGTCGATGAGGAACTCCATGGCCTCGATCTGGCTGTAATCGCCCAGATATTTGCGCAGGACCCACACCTTGTTCAGGTCCTTGGGGTCCAGCAGCAGCTCTTCCTTCCGCGTACCGGTGCGGAAGATATCGATGGCCGGGTAGATGCGCCGGTCGGCGATCTTGCGATCCAGGACGAGCTCCATGTTGCCGGTACCCTTGAACTCCTCGAAGATGACCTCGTCCATGCGACTCCCGGTCTCGACGAGTGCGGTGGCGATGATGGTCAACGAGCCGCCCTCCTCGATATTCCGGGCCGCACCGAAGAACCGCTTCGGTTTCTGCAGGGCATTGGAGTCCACACCACCGGACAGGATCTTGCCGGAGTGGGGCACCACGGCGTTGTGGGCCCGCGCCAGACGGGTGATGGAATCGAGCAGGATCACCACGTCCTTGCCGTTCTCCACCAGACGCCGTGACTTGGCCAGCACCATGTTCGCCACCTGGACATGCCGTTCGGCCGGCTCGTCGAAGGTGGAGCTGATGACCTCGCCGTTCACGGAACGTGCCATGTCCGTCACCTCTTCGGGCCGCTCGTCGATGAGCAGCACGATGAGCACGATTTCCGGATGATTGGCGGTGATGGCGTTGGCTATCTTCTGCAAGATCATGGTCTTGCCGGCACGAGGCGGCGAGACGATGAGTCCACGCTGTCCCTTGCCGATGGGCGCCAGCAGATTGATGAGACGGGTGGTCAGGTTTGTGCTTTTGTACTCCAGATTGATCATTTCCTCTGGATACAGCGGTGTCAAGTTATCGAAGAGGGTGACCTTCTTGGCCACGTCGGGATCCTGATAATTGACGGTCTCGACCTTGAGCAGCGCGAAATAGCGCTCGTTGTCCTTGGGTGGACGGACCTGGCCGGCAACGGTATCACCCGTTTTCAAATCGAATTTCTTGATCTGTGATGGGGATAAGTAGATATCGTCGGGGCCGGGCAGATAGTTGTACTTGGCGGAACGGAGGAATCCATATCCTTCCGCCAGCACCTGGAGCACGCCTTCCGCGGAGATGAGTCCGTTTTTTTCGGTCTGACCCTCGAGTATCTTGAAGATCAGCTCTGACTTCCGCATGGTGCTGACACCCTCGATATCCATGCTACGAGCGACCTTGACCAACTCGTGGATGTTCATTTCCTGCAAATCCTTGACGTCCATGACTCTCCTCGATGATCTGGACAGATGAAATGGTGACCCGGAATGGTGGCGATTCTATCGCAGAACAGGGGTGTGCTGAACACACCCGCCGGATTGTCGCCGGCAAAACCCTGATTTCCCTTCGGATGGTGAGATATGGACGGGCGTCAGGTCATTGGCAATAACCGTACCAGTTCCCGGACGAGGAGTCCGGACCTGGCGCCCGTCCGTTACGATCAGTCCCCCAGATTCTGCTGCAAGTCGTTGAACTTCTCCATGTTGAGCCGGCCGGCCGCATTTTCGTCAATGGCGAACTGGCAGAGGGCGAGGTAGTAGTACCCGTATCCGTAACCTGGATAAGCCTCTACCAGCGCATTCCCGATCTCGATACCGCGGGAAAATTTCTCCTTGGCCTGCGCCTCGAGTTCCGCCTTGCGCATGGTGTCGGTCTCGTCCTCGGCCTGCGTGTTCAACCAATCACCATAGTTGTGCCAGGTGCGCAAGTATTCGAACTGCGTGTCGCGCGCGGGAACGAGTTCGAGTTGCAGGGCACGGTCGAAGTGTCTCAAAGCTTCATCATAACGCCGGATATCATCCCGCGCCAGGTAGGTGGCGCTCCGAACCAGCAGCGGGTTGATGGTCTCGTCGTTTTCGGGATCGGTGTCCGACTCGTAAATTGCAGCGACCTGGATGTACAGATCGGCGGCACGCTCGTAATTCTCTTCGCTGGCAGCCAGGGTGGCGATGTCGATGAGCAATGTGGCATCGTCGCTATGTTGCGACAGCAAGTCTTCGTAGATCCGATTGGCCTCGGTATTGCGTTCGAGGGCCACGAGCACGGTGGCCTTGTCGACGAGCAGTTCGTACGCTTCAGGCCGGGCCTCGAGCACCTGGTCCAGCAGTTCGAGCGCCTCGCCGTAGATGGCCTGGTCGCCACCGGCCTCCTCGGCCATCTGCATCTTCATGCGGGCCAGGTTCTTGATGGAGCTGATGGAGTCGGGGAGTGCGGCAAAGGCGAGACGGAAGAAACCCTCCGCCTGCTCGTAATCACGATTGCCGTACCACTTCCGGGCATCCGAGGCCCGCAGCGCGTAGTTGTGCTGCATGGCCAAATGTGACCGCTCCGTCAGCTTGTCAGGAGCGAGATCCCGCGCCTGGCAGTAATAATCGTAGGCTAGCTCGTAATTCTTCTTGGACTCTTCGTAATCGTCGTTCTGGATTGCTTCCTCGGCGATCTTGCTGTGCGCCTCACCCAGATAGTAATACGCTTCCGGCTCGTCCGCGTTGTACTCGAGCCCTTCATGAAGGACCGCCACCGCTTTGTCGAACTTCTGTTCCTCTATGTAGAGGATAGCACTGGTGGTATGGGCGGATCGGCAACCTGCCATGGCCGACAAGACAAGTAGTCCTGCCAGTAGGATGATTCGCACCTTCGTCATGGAGACTCCCCTCGGGATAACGACTGCATGCGGATAAGGCTATGGGTGACCCTGTCAAGGGTGGGGAACTGACAAAGCACTCCGGAAAAAAACATGGTGAGCACCGAGGTTGGCGGCCTCAGCCGCCGGGCAAGCTCGTAGTATACATAAGGTCTATGGGTCAACCCTGTCAAGAAAATAGCTGGTTGACAGGCGGTTCGTCAAGGGGCGTCGCGGAGTGGCCGAACTCGCTGCCGTCGACAACCGATCCGGTCTCATCCCCCGTGTGGTTTTCTGTGTCGGTGACGTGGTCCCGAACCGGGTTTGTCATCGGGGAAACCGGAGCGAAATCTCCCGCCCGGTCCTCGCTCCCACGGCATCATCTCGAGATACCGCTCGCGCTGTTCGGGCGACAGTAACATCATCTCCTGCAGCAAGGTTTCCGTCACCAGCGAGTCGAGTCGCCCCTGGGCGTGAGCGAGCTGACTGACATACGCGCGGACGCTCTCCGGCGACACCGTCTCGGCTGTACAAGCCGCGTGCAGCAGTTGTCGCGCCCGGATGACCTGCTGACGATTGGTCCGGATGAATGGCACCGCCGCCAGCTTCAGCTGCTGAAAAGTCGAGCGTTGCTCGGGCGTCAACTCGAGTCGGTCCGCCACGTGCCCGAATCGCTCCTGGACCATTCTCACCAGGGAGGCGCTGTCCTGGTCGGCCGGATGCATATCCCGGGGAGTTTCGGGAAATCGATGTGCAGCCGGATCACTCTCCGGTGTGATGTTCCGCATAATGACGCTGTACCCCAGACCGAGATTCATTCCCACCGACAGTAACAGGATCACCAACCATCCGCGCTTCATGGCGTCTCCTCCCCTGCCGGGATATCGGCGGCGAGATAGAGTTCGTCGAGTGTCTGCTGGCTGCCACTCACCAGCAACGCTCCCGATTCGATGAGCGAGGGTTGGGACCAGACACTGTCTCCGGCCGGCGGCTGCATCTCGCCCAGCCAGATCCCCAGGATCAGGCCAGCCGCGGTAGCCGCCACGGCGCCACCGGTCAGGGCGTAGCGCGCCCAGCGCGACACCCGAGGTTCCAGTCGCGACTGCAGGGACGGCCAGGTGGAGTGGGCCAGCTCCGGAGTTCGACTCGCCGCCACGAGCCGCCACACCGCCTCGGTCTCCCGCAAGATCCGTCCACACTCGGCGCAGCCAGCACAGTGCTCGCGTACGGCGGCGGCTTCCATTGTGGAGAGTTCGCCATCGCAATAGGCCTGGATCTTATCCTGTACATGTTTCATGACAGTTCCACCTTCCCGGCAAGGTCCCTGCGCAGGGCAGTGGCTGCCCGTTGCAGGAGAGACTCTACGGCGGCACTCGTGGTGCCGAGAGTCTCTGCTATTTCACGGTAACTCATGTCCTGGTACCGCCGCAAGACCACCGCTTCTCGCTGACGGTCCGGCAATCTGGCCAGCGCCCGGCGGACGATCTGCTGGAGCTGTTTCTGTTCCAGATCTCGATCCGGCGCGCTGCTGGACGACTGTTGATCGTGCTGCACCGCATCGAAACGGACCCAGCGCAGGATCTTGCGTCGGCGTAATAGACTCCGGGCCAGATTCCCGGCGATCCGGAACAGCCAGCTCTTGAACTTTCCTTCGGGGCGGTAGCGTCCGGCCTGCTTGTGCACCCGGATGAATGTCTCCTGGCACAGGTCCTCGGCTTCGTCCACCACCTGGAGCATGTGGAACAGGAAGGCGAACACCGGCCGTTCCCACCGTTTGACGAGGAGACGAAACGCGTTCTCGTCTCCGGCTGCGATACCATGCATGAGTTCGTCGTCGTTCACATCATGACCCAGACGTTCGGTGGCGACGGGGGGAGCCGCCTCGGTGAAGCCGCTCCCCTCGCTTCTCGCTCTGGCCTTGGTTCCTGCCGCGTGATTCCTACCCGGCGACGGTAGCACGTGGGCTCGCATCCGGGCCGGTTCCATGATCAACCGTCGTGGTCACTATTCGACTGCATGGACTTCGGTCCCCGCTGCTGGTTACAGCCAGGGAAACCGCCCTGCCTCCCCTGCTGGTGGCCGGTGCATCCACCCTTGCCGGAACAGCCGTGGGGAGACGAACCGTGGCCGGGGCCGAACTGACCGTGACTCCCAGGACCGCGGCCGCCGAATCCGCGCTCACCGTCGTGTTGCAACATGAGACGATCACGCTGCTCGGGTGTCAACAGTTCACGGATCGCCAGCTTCTGCATCATCCGGTTTTTCTGCTGCTCGATGCGTACCGCACCGATCTCCTCGATGAGTCCCATGACCCGAGTCTCGGAGATCCGGTCCGCCATCATCTCGCCTTCGAGGTCGTGTTGCAACCGCCGGAGCTGTTTCCGCTGTTCGATCCGCTGCTCCTGACCATCCGCCACGATCTTTTCGATATCGGCCTGTTGCTCCTCGCTCAGGTCGAGCTGTTGCGTCAGACGGGCCAGCATCCGTTCGCCCGGCTGGAATCCGTCCGGCTTCGGGAACTCGGCATCCCCCAACGCGCCGGCCGAACCGGACAGCAGCAGGGAGAGCAGACTCAGGGTCAATATCACCGATTTCGGGTTGAGATGTCGCATGAGAGAACTCCTTCTAGCTGAGAAGACGTGTTTTGTCTGGTCGACCGCTTCCACATCCTCCCTAACGCCCGGGGTCGTGGTTCCCTGCGCTGGAAACCGTACCCCTGGCAATTCCGCGCGGCATACCCTGGGCGGACATGCCGTGACCGACGGGATTGCCGGCCGCTCCAGGAAACGAACCGAGCTCAGTTGTCGAGTGATTCCAGATTGTGCAGGAGATCTTCCTGACCCGGAAGCCGTTCGAGTCCGGCGGTGAAAACGTCGCGGGCCTCGTCACGGCGGCCACCGCGAGCCAGCAAGACACCGAGATCGATGTACCCGCGCGAGTCGTCGGGCGCCAGCTCCACCAGTTGTCGCGCCGTGGTCAGCGCCGACTCAATACGACCCGTACGAGCCAGAGCGATGGTGTAGTTGTGCAGGATGTCGGCGCTGGGCGGATGATCGCGAAGGTACGCAGCCAGGCGGGGCAGGGCAGCATCCACCCGTCCCTGTTCCAGCAAGAGGTGGATGAGATCCTGCTCCACATGGGCGGGCCGCGGCACCACCAGGACAGCCCGCGCCAGGATCCTTTCGGCCTCGTCGGGCCGCGCCTGTTGCACCCGGATGCGGGCCAGATTGCGGTAGCTGATCATCTGCTCGGGATCGAGATCCCTGGCGGCTTCGTACAGCTCGGCCGCCCGGACCAGGGAAGATTCCTCACCCAGCCACTCCCACCGCACCGCCTCGTTGCACAGACCGATGGCTTGCCAGTGATTCCGGACCGGTCCCAATCCCCACGGAATGGTGACCAGAACCGCCCCCACCGCCAGCGCGAAACCGGGCAGCAGGCGTCGGCGCCAGCGGCACCCGACCCAGTGCACGGCAGCCCCGGCGAACAGGCAGAGGATAGGCACCAGCACGAGCCGATAACGCGCCACCACGAAAAACAGGCTCTGACCGGCCACCAGCACCACGAACGCCCAGAACCAGATCCGTAACGGTCCCCGGCGCCAGCCCACCAGTACCAGGCCACACAAACCGGCAGCGACCAGCAGACCGTACGGCATCACGAGGAGACGCAACGACGGACCGTCCCGCGCCCAGACCGGTAAAGGCGTCACCTGGGAGATCTCCCACCCCACCAGATGCAGCCAGACCTTCTTGCCCCACAGTATGAAAAAGCGGGACGGATCTTCTCGAATGGCCTGCCAGGCGGCTCCGAACCAGATCCGGTCCGCCTCGGCCACGCCAGCCACCGGGCGTTGCAACTGTTCCGACAGGAAGGAAACCCCGGCCGGATCGGACTCGAAATCGAAACCGGCGAACGAGATATAGAATCCGTCGGCTTCCGGTCCGTTGCCGATGTAGAGATTCAGGCCGCCGTTGCAGCTCGTTCCCACCGGTCGGTTGGACACGAGACTGTTGTGCAGAACGGCAGGCGCCAGCAACAATCCGGTCGTGATCACTGCCACCAGCACCCGCTGCTTGCCGTCGGTCATCCGGCGCCAAGCCAGCCAGCAGAGTGGGAGCAACAGAAGCGCGTGCCCGCGCAGGAGTGTGGCGGCCGCCACCAGCGCGCCGGCCCAGATGGCCATCAGCGGGATGCCAAGCAGTCTCCGCCCACCAGTACCGCTGCCGCCTTCTTCACCAGCCGTCGCCTCTCGGTTCCCGAAAACGAGCAGGTACAGGAAGAGCGTCACCACGAAGGTCAGCGGAATTTCCAGCAGGGTGGTGGTGGCGAAGATGGCTGCCGGAGCATACAACACGAACAGGAGCGGCGGCACCACGGCCAGCCTCGTTCCCAGCAACCGACGAGCGGCTCGCCACAGCAGCAGGGCGATGCCGCACCAGGCCAGTGCCTGCAGCAGGCGGATTCCCCAGGGCGGCGGCCCCGGTCGGAGACCATCCTCCCCGATATTACGCCCGCTCCCGGTGAGGGCCACCAGATAGGGATACAACGGCGACATGATGAACGGACCGTCGGGAAGCGGTTGGCCCCGAGCGATCTGCGCGCCCGCGCGCAGATAGAAGGCCTCGTCCAGAATGGGGACGCGGGTGAGAACGGAACTGTCGAGCTGGAACCAGAGTGAACCCCAGAAGGCGACTAGCAGCAGCAGCACAATCCAGATCCCGGGACGGTGCCAGACAGACGTCACGACGGGTTCCCCTCAGACGTTGAAACGAATGGTGATGATATCACCATCCCGGACCACGTAATTCTTGCCTTCCAGGCGCACCTTGTTGCTCGCCTTGGCGGCGGCCATGTCGCCGGCGGCCATCAGATCCTCGTAGGCGCACACCTCGGCCCGGATGAAACCCCGCTCCAGATCGGAGTGGATGGCACCGGCGGCCTGGGGCGCGAGGGCTCCGTTGGGAACCGTCCAGGCCCGGCACTCGTCCTCACCGTAAGTGAAGAAGCTCTGCAAGTCGAGCGCCGCGTACGCCGCCCGGATCATCCTCGGCAGCACCGGTTCCTCGATCCCGAGATCGGCCAGGAACTCGGCCGACTCCTCAGATGTCAGCTCGGCCAGTTCCGCTTCGACCTGCGCCGCCAGCGCCACCACCTCGCCACCGGCCAACCGGGCGGCGTCCCGCACGGTCTCGGGTACCTGTTCTGCCTCTGCGTGGTTGAGCACGGAGATGAGCGGTTTGCGGGTTAGGAACGAGTAGCCGGCAGCGATCTTGATCTCGTCGATATTGAGTTCCAGTTCACGGAGCGGCCGGTCCTGTTCGAGCTGCTGCCGGAATCGTTCCATGAGGTCGAATTCCAGCGGTACGGCCAGCTTGCCCAGCTTCCGTTTCTCCTTGGTGAGACGTTCGAGACGGTTCTCGACGATCTGCAGGTCGGCCAACGCCAGCTCCAGGGCCAGGGTCTCCAGCTCCGCCACCGGATCCGGATCGCCGTAGCCGCCATCGAAACAGCGCACCACCTGCACCAGGGCGTCCACCCGACGACCGTGCTCCAGAAACCGGGTCGCCTCCCGCGCCCCGTCCGGGTCGCTGCCCGTCCTGAAGCCGGGGATGTCCACCCATTCGATGGTGGCGTTGACCTGCCGGCGTGGTTGATACAACTCGGTGAGATAGTCGAGTCGCGGATCGGGCACCTTGCCCACGGCCCGGTGGGGATCGACGCCCCCCTGTCCGGTGGGCAGCCCCGCACAGGTGATGGCGTTGAACAGGGTCGTCTTGCCCGTGAACTTGAGCCCGATGATACCGAGATGCACTACACACTCCTGCGGCTGTTGTTTGTCCTGGTCCAATTCCAGCGCGGAACACCAGGCAATATATATCATCACACCGAATAACCCAGCAGATCGTCACCGCCGTCCACACTCGGCAACCCGTCACACCACGGCTCCAACCACTGCGGCTTCGCGACCAGCAAGCCGCCATCCTCTTGTCAAACGACAAGTTGCCAGGCCATTCCGGACAGAGTGCTCCGCCGGTACAGATCTTGAAATTCCCCTCGGCAGAAGTGGCCGCTCTCGTGCGGTCGACCTGGTGACTTTTCGAACGCGGGGAGAAAATCATGAAAACCTCAATCCAGTTCATCTTGCTCTGCCTGCTCTGCCTGAGTGGTCTGTTTCCCGGTGCAACGAAAGCGTCACCGGGAAAGCAGGACACCAGTTTCGAGCGCTCCCAGAGTTTCGACCACGGCGGGGTGAGCATCCCGGTGAACGTCGCCTTCACCACCAATCCGGACGGCAACCGGATGTCGTTGCTCATCGGGTACGCCATCGCCAGTCTGAATCAACAGTAGCGGGGATTCACCACGATCCGGCTCGGCTGGAGAGGTTTCATCCCACCAGCCGGGCCACGATTCCGGACATGGGCCGGTTCTCCTCGAACCAATCGTGCTCGTGGACCAGGATCTCGAACGGACCGGGGGAAACCAGTTGCAGCAACTCACCCGGT
>JBDRBC010000143.1:0-4490 GCA_043823125.1 bacterium
CGTGGCGAGATTGATGGCGTTGCCCATCAGGGTCGCGTTCATGAAGAGCAGGTTGGTCGGCAGCACCAGCTTGACCTCCCAACCGGAAACGCAGTCACACATCACCGAAGGATTCATGATGTAGAGCGTGGCGGAGACGGGTCCCGGACCCGAGGTGTAGTTGATGTCGTTGTTGTCGAACACCAGCGCCATCAGGTCGGGGTCGGTGCAGGTTATTTCCTGGGCCCCCCCCGGGATCGCGGAAAAAACAGCCGCCATACTGACCAGACATGTTGCCAGAAATACCCTGCGCATCGGATCCTCCTTAGAGATGCTCGCGATCTACCGTGTGTGGTCTTCCGGGCCAGACCCTCCAGGCTGAAGGGCGGGCCGTTTCCTCATCTGTATTCAGCCTTCAACTCGCCCCAGCTGCACGATCGACCGGCGATCGGTTCATCGGAGGTGAGTTCCAGCCAGAGCGTGGTCACCGGCTTGGATAGTGCCAGCGAGAACTGTCCGGGCACCGGCACCGTGATCGGGCTCGGTCCCAGACCGATGACCTGGAGTTTCAGGTCGAACTGGGCGCCGGCCTCGATGTCCAGTGCCACGGTGCAGGTGGCGCCGATGCGGTCGGTCTCCAGGTGCAGCTCCCAGATCTCCAGCTTGTCCACGAAATCCTGCGAATCGCGGATGTCGTGCCGCCAGCGGTTCGGCAGCGGCGGAAACGAATCGATCATCCGGAACGCCGCGCCGAGATAATCCGTCGGCGAGGTCGGCGGCTCCGGCAGATCGTACTCATCGATGCCGGTGGTGGCCTCGTCCCGGAAGCCGAACCGATGCAGACCGCTGTCCAGCTCATCCGCCGTGGCCTGCAGCGAATAGGTGACGGTCTGGGCTGTGGTGTCGCCGGCCACGGCGACCAGGACCAGGATCACCCCGATCAATAACGTCGTGGCGCGTGTCGTCGTTTGTGGTTGCATGGTTGTTCTTCCTGTTGTCACGCCTGGTCACGGTGTGTTGTCGGTCTCGGATCGGAACCTCGCCAACCCGCGAGGGGGCGCCGTCGGCGCCCGCCTCGGGGAAGTCCGACTCTATTTTACCATAATCATCTTGCGGGCTGGGCCTTCCTGACGCCCGTCGAGGTACAGGCGGTAGAAGTAGGCGCCGCTCGCCACCCGTTCATTGTTGTTATCGCGTCCGCGCCAGACCAGGGTTGCGGGCCCGGTGGTCATGAATCCGCCGTCCAGACGACACACCAGGGAGCCCCGGATATTGTAGATCCTGAGCTCGGTCTGACTGTCACGCGGCAGGTTGAAGTGGAAACTTGTGTTCGGATTGAACGGATTCGGCACGTTGCGCAGGTTCAATCCCACCAGCTCGGCATCGGGGAGTCCAGTAAGAAAATCGGGTGTGCAGAACTGCACCACCAACGGCTCCGCACCCACCGAGACGGTGAGGCTCGGCTGTTCACGCATGGACATGAGCACCACCCGGTTCTGGCTCGGCAGGTAAACCCGCAGATCCAGATCCGCCGGCCAGTCGGCCACGTTCCAGTGCAGGGTGACCGGACCGGGCTCGTCGCGAATGATCTGGCAAGACCACGGCTCGATATCGTCGCCCACGGCCATGATGTCGCTGCGGAAATAGTCTCCGGTACTCAGGTCCCATTCCGGACGGGCGAGCCGCAGGCTGGTTTCCTGGCTGCTGCCGGGAGCCAGCGGGGGGACCGGCAGGTCGAAGGCGGCGTCAAAGCCGTTGCTGGCATCCGGGTGCTGGCCGATCTCGATGACGTCATCACCCTCGGCCAGTCCGATCTGGATCTGCCAGTTGGCCGGCAGCTCCTTGCTTGCTGAGGTGGCCAGAATCACCGGTGACCCGTCGTCCATGTTCCGGTAGTCGTAGAACAGGGTGACGTCGTCGACGTAGGCCGCGAACCAGTAGCCGCGATAGGCGGCCTGGTCCGTGGTCAAGACGTAGTTTCCGCTGGCGTCGTCGTAATCGTAGGCGCCGGGCGCCACGAGTCCGCGGGACACTGCCTGCGTGTAGCTGTAGGTCGAATCGCCCTGACTGACCGTGATCCCGTCCAGATCGCCGGGCATCCAGAGGGGGTAGCCCACCAGGGTCCAGCCGTTGTTGAGCGGCACCGGCACGCCGTCGTGATCGAAGATGCCTTCCATATCCCAGGTGAAAGCTTCGGTGGCGGCGACCCAGAGCCCCTCGCCCTGGACCAGCGGATCATCGCCGGCACACTGCTCGAAGCCGGCGTCGGGGTCGTACCGGAACAGGAAGGTGGTGCCAGGGGCGTCGTCGAGGATCACGTCGGCCAGGGTATTCGCACCGACTGGTGGGATCCTGGGGAAGCCGACCATGGCCCAGCCCTGTGGCAAGGGTCGCTCGGGCGGGTCCGGCAGCGGCAGGTCGAGCCCCACCGTGATCTCGAAGAGCCGTGAGCCCACCGGGTTCTGGTTGTACAGGTAACTCAACGAGCCGAACAGATTGTAGGTCTGACCCGTCGCGACATCCGTCAGGTAGAAACCCCAGCCCGAGGCTTCTTCGAAACTTGGATCGAAGTTGAGCCGGATGGGCAAGTCGCCGGTGACGTCTTTCTTCACCTCGAAGATCCAGGACTTGAGCACGTGTGCAGGATCGTACCCGGCACGCATGTCACTCTGGAAATTGTTGCCCACGGGAGTGATCCACTCGGGATGCGGGAAGAATCCGTAGACCGGGGTGGTGGGCGCCGGTTCGGGCAGGTCGTAGGCCGGATCGTACTGGTCGCTGCCGTCGTCCATGGCGCCGAGCATGTTGTTCCGGTCGGTTTGCGACTGGTAGTCGACCTCGATCTCCACGATGAACTGGGCTCCGAAGACCTGCAGCGTCACCGGTACGGCCACCTGGGGAGTCGAGGGATCGTTGCTGTCGATGAACAGGATTGCACTGTGGATTCCGGTCGGCAGGATGCTGGACCCCAGCGTGACCGTGACCACCGCGCTGTCGCCAGGTGCGGTGCTGCCCGTGGGGAAATTCACGTAGATCCAGTTCACGTCGGTGATGAGGATCACCGCCTCGCCGAGGGTGACGCCGACGGCGGGGGGCGCCGCTTCGGCACTCGGGCCGATGGCTGTTTCGAGTCCACTGCCCTTGGGTTTCCTGCTGCCCGGGTTGCCGGCCTTGTCCGACTTGCCGGGCAGGGCGCCGCCGTCTGTGCGCCGACCGGGCGAGGCGGCGGACTTGGCCACGGCGTCGCCGCTTTCCTCCTGGGCGCTGATGGTCCACTCCAGCGGTTGCTGGCCGAGGTTGTGAATGGTCATTGAGGTGCTGACCGTACTGGTTTCCCAGGTGGTCGCCTGGAGGGAGTCCGGCGCCACGCTGATCTGAGGCGGCGTCACGCCATCACCGGTCAGCGGCACGGTCACCAGCGGTTGATCCGGATCGTTGCTCGTCAGTTCGAGACTGCCTTCGAAATGGCCGACATGGGGGACCGTGAAGGTCACCACGAGCAGCCGGCTTTCACCGATGGCCAGGGAGAACGGCGTGGTGTCGGCGGAGAACCCGTCGCCGGTCACGGCGATGTTGGTGACTTCCAGCACGTCACAGCCCGGATTGCCGATCTCCAGGTTCAGATCGCTGCCGGTGCCGACGTGCTGCTCGCCGAAGACAAGAGCGGAGTCGGACAGGGCGATGTTCGGCTCGCCGGTGACATGCATGTGGGCGGGTACCGTCACCACCGGATCGTCCGGATCGTTGCTCTCGAATAGCAGATTGCTGTACAGGTGGCCACCACAGAGGTCACTGGCGTCGAAGGTGACCGTCACGTCGCTGCTGCCGCCGGCCGGGACGGTTCCCGTGAGCGGTTCGGCGAAGAGCCAGTCGACACCGCCTCCGGCCAGCCAGTCGACGATCTGGTTGGCGAAGAGCCGGTTGTCGTCGGAGTTGATGAAGTTGTCGTAGAACAGCACATCCGAGCAGGCCATGATCCGGCCCAGGCCGGACTGGCTGCCGGCTATGTTCACGGCGCCGGCGCCGTCCCTGACGAGGGGGAAGGCGGTAGGACCGAAGAGGACCAGGCGGGTCTGACCCCACGGGATGGTGACGGCCGACACGTCGGCCGTGGTGGGATGCTCCGTGATGTCGGTCATGGTGCCGTTCAGATAGGTGCCGAAATCGTAATTGATGCCGGAGTTCAGGTCGTCGAGGAGCTGGTTGTAGGGGCCCATGGAGCCCGAGTCGTACGCCTCGAACAGCATGCTCCCACCGTTATCGACCCAGTCCGCGAGGGCGGCAAGTTCGCTCGCACTCCAATTGGTGGTGTTGGCCGGGAGCCAGTAAAGCTCGTAATCGGCGAGTAAAGCCGTGGCGACGGGTACGTTCAGTTCCGTGACCGTGGCGCCGCGAGTGATGCAATCGAACAGAATGATCGACCAATACGTGCTGGGTGGGCCGCCGTGGTACGCGTCGTAGAGGATGTCCACACCGGTCAGGTCAGCCAGCTCCACCTGCACGAGATCCTG
>JBDRBC010000144.1:0-6120 GCA_043823125.1 bacterium
CCGGCTGACGCGGTACCGATCGCGTCGCACGCCGATGATGGCGGCCACCAGGAACGTGGCGATGCAGACCCGGATGCCCGCTCCGACCAGCGGCGTGAACCCACGCAGGGACAGCTTGATGCCCAGGAAGGTCAGGCCCCAGATGAGGCAGAGGGTCATGAAGCCGAGTAGTTTCATTACCGGGGAATGTCGTTCATCGCTGGAGGCTGGTCAATGGCACTGGTGGGCAACGTCGAAACGCTCCAGGTGGATCACCCCCCTCATGGACATCTGGGCAGGATGAGAATCATTGACTCTACCGTTATATATTGCTATGTATATCGGCCATGGACATCCACCTCAAGCTCAGGATCCTCACCAAAGACGGCGAGCCCTTCATGGGGCCGGGACCCTTGCGCCTGCTCCAGGGGATCCGGGAACACCGGTCCATCAACCAGGCTGCCGCGGCCATGGATCTGTCCTACGTCAAGGCGCTGCAACTGGTCAACCGACTCGAGAAGTGTCTCGGACACCAGCTCCTGCTGCGGACCCGGGGTGGCGCCCAGCGAGGCGGCACCGAACTCACCCCCTTCGCCGAGCGGTTCCTGGCGGAATACGCCCGCCTCCAGGCTGCGCTGGACCAGCGGGCAAACAGCGAGTTCGAGGTCTTCCGGCGGAACCTCGAGCTGGAGGCGTGATATGCGATCAGCCCCACCACTCGGCTTCCTGCTGCTGGTCGTGGCGCTCCTGTCCGGTTGCGGGCAGTCGAGCACCAACGATTCACCCGGCCTCACGGTCTTCTGCGGCTCGGCCAGCAAGCCGGTCATGGAAGAACTCGCCAGGCTGTTCGAAGCTGAGCACAACATCGACGTCGACCTGATCTTCGGCGGCTCGGGCAGCCTCCTCTCCCAGCTCGAGCTGTCACGTCGGGGAGAGATCTACCTGCCCGGCTCACCGGACTACATCATCATCGGGGAGCGCAAGGGGCTGCTGCAAAAAGACAGTGACCGGATCGTGGCCTACCTGGTGCCGGCTATCATCACGCCCCGGGACAACCCGGCCGGCATCACCTGCCTGCAAGATCTGGCTGCAGAAAACGTGCGGGTCGGCATCGGCAATCCGGAGACGGTCTGCCTCGGACTGTACGGCATCGAGCTGCTGGAAACCAACGGGTTGCTTGAACCGGTGATGCGGAACGTGGTCACCTTCGGCGCGAGCTGCTCGAAGACGGCGAACCTGGCAGCGCTGAACCAGGTGGATGCTATTCTCGGCTGGCGCGTGTTCCATCACTGGAATCCGGAGCGGATGGAATACGTGCCCATAGCGGCGGAGCGGATTCCGCGGATCTCGTACATCCCCATCACAATCCCTGTTCACACCCGCGACGCCGAACTCTCACGGGCCTTCATCGATTTCGTACTCTCTCCCCGCGGGAAAGCGATCTACCGGAAGTACGGCTATCTCGTCTCGCGCGAGGAGGCGCAACAGTTCGCCCCGCAGGCGTCCATCGGCGGCGAGTACCGGCTGCCCGAGCAGTACTTCGAGCTGCTCCGCAAACCGTGACGGTGACATGAACCGACTCTTCAACATTTTCATGGTGGCTGTTCTGACGGGGCTCGTCCTGTTCTTCGTGGTGCTCATCGTCGGCCTGGTAGTGGAACTCGGTCAGGAGAGCGCACTGCAGGCGCCCCAGGGGGACGAGATCTGGTTCGCCATTCGGCTCTCCCTGGTCACCGCCACCGTGGCGTCGCTGCTGGCGTTGCTGGTCTCACTGCCGGTGGCCTACTTTCTGAGTCGCAACCGATTCCCCGGGAAGGACCTGCTGGACACCTTGCTGGACCTGCCCATCGTCCTGTCGCCCGTGGCCCTGGGCGCCATGTTGCTGATCTTCTTCAACACGCCGCTGGGAGAATTGATCGACCGGCGGTTCGGGCCGTTCGTCTTCGAGGTGAAGGGTATCATCCTGGCCCAGTTCTTCGTGGTGCTCGGGCTGGCGATCCGGTTGCTCAAGACCGCCTTCGAGGGGATCGATCCGGAGTACGAGAATCTGGCCCGCACTCTCGGTTACAACCGGTTCGAGGTCTTCTGGCGGGTGGTACTGCGTATGGCGGCGCCGGGACTGCTCACCACCTTCCTCCTGATCTGGGGACGGGCCATCGGCGAGTTCGGCGCCACCGTCACCCTGGCCGGCGCCACCACGCTGAAGACCGAGACGTTACCGGTGGCCATCTACCTCAACTTCGAATCGGCGGACATTTCCAGCGCGCTCGTGTTCATCTTGATCCTCATCGGGATCTCCCTGTCGATCCTGTTCCTGGTGCGAAAAGTCGATGTATTCCAGCGGTAATGATTTTCTGCGGATCGATTCCGTATCGGTGGAGCTGGGCAGGTTCCAGCTCCGCCGAATCGACCTGTCCTGCAGCCGCGGCGAGTACCACATCCTGCTCGGCCCCACCGGCAGCGGCAAATCATCCCTGGTCAAGTCGATCCTGGGTATCCACACGGTGGGGTCCGGGAAGATCTGCCTGAACGGTCGGGATATTACCCGCCTGCCCCCCGAGCAACGTCCCATGGGTTATGTGCCCCAGAACTACGCACTGTTCCCTCATCTGGATGTGGAGGGTAATATTCGGTTCGGCCTGAAGCGACGACGGCTCTCCCCCCGTGAGGCAGCAGACAGTGTCGATCGGTTATGCCGGACCCTCCGAATCGAGCCGTTGCGCCGGCGACGAGTCCGCGACCTGTCCGGTGGCGAGCGACAGAAGGTCGCCATCGGCCGAGCGCTGGCAGCACGCCCCGCGGTGTTGCTGCTGGACGAGCCGTTCTCCTCCATCGACGAGGGAGCCAAGCGGTCTCTCTGGTTCGAGCTGAAACGGATCATCGGCGAGGCGGGCGTCACCACCCTGCACGTCACGCACAACCTCGACGAGGCGTACTCGCTGGGCGAGCGGCTCTCGGTGATGATCGATGGGCACCTCGTCCAGAGCGGCACCCGGGAAGATATCTTCGAACTGCCCGTTGCGGAGGCCGTCGCCAGTTATCTGAACTACCGCAATGTCTTCACGGGAGTGGCGGAACCGTGTGATACCGGGACCAGGATCCGGACTGAACATTACCCGGTGACAGTGACGAAGATATTTCCGGCGGGGCAGACGGTTCGGGGCTGCATCCGGCAACAGGACATCAAGATCGTCCAGGACGATTTGCCGGTGGCGGAATCACTACGACGTAATGTCCTGGCCGGTGAGATCGTGGCGTTGTTCCCGCTCCCGGACTCCTGTCTCATGTGGTTCCGGCTGGCGGGAAGTCCCCGTGAGTACGATCTCGAGGTGAAGTTTCCCGCCTATCTGCGGGAACGTCACCAGCTCGCGGCCGGCCAGCGGATCCGGGTGGCGTTCTGGGAGCCGAGTATCATCGTCTTTCCCGGATAGTACGACCTGCTGTCCAGACCTGCCTTGTCATTGAATGGATCGCCACCTCAACCGAGTCCACAACTCGGATATTGTGCCGGCACCGCTCATTCGATACAGTTGCACCCGGCAACCAAATCAAAAGTGCACGGTCCCCGGAAGGGTTTGAACCTCAGATGGCGAAGAAACAGACGAAAATAACCCGGCTCCCCGGCAGGCAACTGGAAAAAGACGCCCGGGATCTCCACCGGGCCATGGTGGAACTCGTGCGAGTCTACCAGCTCCGCGATCGCACCCGGATTTGCTACTACGATATCTCCGCCACCCAGTGCTACGCCATCGGCGTATTGCTCGCCACGGGACCCAGCGCTCTCAATACCCTGGCCAAGAAACTCGCGCTCGACAAGAGCACCACCAGTCGCGCGGTCGATGCGCTCGAGAAAAAGGGGTACGTGACCCGCTCCCCGGATCCCAAAGATGCCCGAGCCCTCCAGCTCACGGCCACGGACGCCGGCCGGAAACTCCACGGCCGTATCCTCGACGATCTCTATCAGGAGACGTTGGATCTGGCCGCCGATTACAATTCCGAGGCCCGCCGCGCCACCACGGAATTCATCGAACGATTCACCAGGAAAGCCGCAGCGAGATTTCGCGGCGACCGGGACTGATTGCGAGGCGTGCCGCCGCAAAACCACTTCACCGATAAATATAGTTGCATGGTGCAACTTTATTGCCATCACGCGGTATAAGCACCGGACCAGGAGCAGCCATCATTCACCGGGGAAGGAGTACCGCCATGTCTGGCAAGACAAAAACGTTGGTCGGGTTGGCATTCTTGCTGGCTTTCGGGACCATTTTATTTGACGCCACCGGATCGGCCGCTTCGACACTCTGGAACGATACCACGGTCATCGATCGTATCAGCCATATCGGACAGCACGATAGCCACGCCATGGAACACCTGGCTGTTCTCTGCAACGAGATCGGCACCCGGCCCGCGGGCTCCCGGGCTCACCACGAAACCGCCGAATGGGCGTACCAGCTGTTCCAGGATATCGGCCTGTCCAATGTCCACCTCGAGCAATGTGGAGATTGTCCCGGGTATCCCGACGCCGAATGGACCGAGGGCTTCCTGCAAAAACTCGTCCGAACCGTGACCGAGGGCGAGGCGGAGCAACGGGTCCCGCTGTACAACGTGGTCGCCGATATCCCGGGCACCGAAATACCCGACGAGTACGTGATCATCGGCGCCCACTACGATTGCGTGCCCATCGGCAGTGGCGCACTCGACAACGGCACCGGGGTGGCCGCCGCCCTGGAAGCCGCGAGAATCCTGATGGAGTCAGATGCGAAACCCAGACGTACCATCCGCTTCGTGCTCTTCGCCGGTGAAGAGTCGGGGCTGCTCGGCTCGCAAGGGTATGTCGAGGCGCATCCCGATCTTCTGCCGAAGATCTCCGCCATGTACAACATGGACCACGGTACGAATTACATCTCCGGCATCTCGGCAACCGCGCCGCTCAAGCACGATCTGGACACCATCTTCGCCCCGATGAAAAGCCTGAACCCGGAAATGCCGTTTGCGGTCACCGAGGTGGACTGGTTGCTACAGGGCGATCCCAACTGCTGCCAGGCCGGCCAGCTGACGCAGCTGGCAGGCGATGGTCCCATGGTGGTGGTGCAAGCATACAAGCAACAGCCGGACGGCAGTCTCGTGCGCATCGAGGCCGATCCTGCGGAGCTGGAGAAACTCGCCGCCGAAGCTGCCGTGAAGGGTGTCGAACCGAAGGTCGAGGAAGTTGTCGTTTCTGGCGGCCGCGCACCCGGTTGCGGCAGCACCAAGGCGAACGCCAGCCAGACGACGCCACAGGTCGTCCTTTCGAGTGGCTGCGCACCGGGCTGCGGAGGCAATCAGTCCCTTACCATCGCGGACCTCAAGCGGATGGGTCTGTTCTCCGACGAAGACATCACCAACCTCACCAGCGAAACGGACGGCGAGATTCAGGTGAAGGCCGTGGCCATGGGCAGCAGTGACCAGAGTGTCTTCCTGACTGCCGGCGTACCCGGATTCTGGTGGGCACAGGATGGCGACGCCGAGGTAGCCTACCCGGCCCACACCGCAGATGATACCTTCGACAAGGTGATTCCCGAGTACCTCGAACACTCGGCCACGGTGATCGCGCTGGGCGCCCTGGGAACCGCCAATCTCTCGGAAAAACTCTCGCGCGAGAAGCTCACCCGGCCTGATTCAACGGAGTACGCAGAGACTGCCGAGTCTGGAGAGTAAGCGAGACTCCAGGAGATCACGCCGTATTGAACGGGGCAGTGTATTCCTCTCCCCGAGCGGGCGGGCGACGGCGCCGTGGGTGAGTTCTCGGTATCTGAAAGAGTATTAAGGAGAACGCGAGCGGGAGTGCACCCAGGTGCACTCCCGCTGTTGCACCACTCCCCGCACAGAATATCCGCACAAACTCTGCGGCTGCTCTGTTCAGGCAACGTCGGGGACACAAGACAACACCCCGATGCGAGAATCCCCGCCTGATTGGCGTGGGATCGTCACCAGAGGGTATGGCTGGGGGCACTTCACACTGGCATGACCGGACCACCTGGTCCAACGATCAGAACAGGAGTATGACAATGAAGAGCCTCGAGAAGCTAACACTGAACACGGAAACGGTGCGGGTGCTCAATGACACGGAAGTGGCTTGAGTCCAGGGCGGACAGACACCGC
>JBDRBC010000145.1:0-11223 GCA_043823125.1 bacterium
CTTGGCATGGTAATGCATCAGGCCCCGGTTGTACCAGGCCACAGCTAATGTCGGATCCAGAGCCAACGCCCTATCCAGGGCGGTCTTGGCCCCTGCTTCCTCATCGGTCATGACCAGGGCCAGCCCCAGATCACACCAGGCACGGGCCAACGTCGAGTCAGCCGCCACCGCCTGCTCGAGGGGTGGCCGCGCCGCGTGATACTGTTCGTCCCTGAGCAGGAGGTGGCCGGTCCAGAACAACGCCTCGGCATCAACCCAACCCGACCCGGTAAAGGCCTCGATGGCTCGCTGAAGATCGTTGCGCGCCAGTTCCTCCAGACCGCTGAAGGCGTAGATCTTCCCCCGCGCGGCCCGAGCCCACGCCTCGTTGTGGTGCTTGCGCAGGCAGATGCTGGCCGCGCGAATGGCGGCCTCGCCCCAGTACTGTCGCTCGGCCGGTTCCGTCGTCGTCTGGAAGCGTTCCGACGCGAGACTGATAAAACCCGACACCGATCCAGCCACGAAAAACCGGTCGAAGGCCAGCCAGACCGGCATGGCCGCGGCCTTCTGGTCCGCCTGCGGCGCCTGCCATTCGTGGACGGAGAGACAGGATTTGTCCGGCAACGGCAACGACTTGAAGGCCCGCTTGTACATGTCACGCGCCTCTCTCCAGTCCCCCAGGCTCTCGAACACCAGCCCCATGTCGTTCCAGAACTTCGACCGGTACAGCTCGTCGGGACGGGCGCCGAAGAAGTAGTGGGTGCCGGTCTTGGGTCGCATTTGATAGAACTCGGTCATACCGCGGATCCAGCGCCAGTCGGAGCGGAAGACATCGATCCGTTCGATCTCGTTGGCGGTGAAGGTCGCGTCCAGACTCCGCTCGGCGCCCGCTTCGCACAGGCCGCGCAGGAGCAGGACCCGCCGGTCCGCCGCCTCGACCTCCGCGGCTCGTTCGGCCCAGAGTAATCCTTGCCGCCACTCCCCGGCATCATAGTATAGCCACGTGTTCAGCAGATTGATGCGTAGATGCAGCCCGTTGCGTTCACTGGCCCGGGCGTACGGCAAGGTTTGCATGGCAAGGTAACAGTAATCGCGAGTGCCCTGATAATCACCGAGCGTCCAGGTCAGATTGGCCAGCTCGAGCCACCGTTCCGATTGATCCGGCACCAGTCCCACCATGTTGCGCAACGCTTGCAACCGCATGTCGGTGCTGTTCTCCGTGCGGGCGCGCTGGCGCCACTGCTCGGCCAGTCGTTGGCGGTGTTCCCTGTCCGCCGGCGGCAACGCACGGTAAGCGTCCACACCGAGTGAATCCAGATTCTCCAGATAGAGTTCGCCGTAAGCGATGCGGCACGGATAGACCCCGGGGCCGGCACACGACATCAGGCAGCAGATCAGGCAGAGGGCGCTGGTGAGCAGGCCCAGAATCGAGAGCGCGCGGTGGCGGAACGAAACGGCGTTCCGACGGTCGAGCTGGAGCCGATCAAGGATCTTCACGCTGGATTTCCATCCTTGCCCACAGGAACGGGATCGACTGCAAACGGGGGGATGGGTAAAATATACCGAGAAGTCGTGAAAAAATCAGAGTTGATTTCAGGGATCGGACCACAGGCAAACGGAACGCCAGACGCCACGGGCCAGCTACTTGAACAACCGATCGAGCCACGATCCCTTCGCCACCGCCTCGATGGTCACGATGGGCACCCTGCCCAGAACGAATCCATCGAGCAAGGCGACACCCTCGCCGACTTCCTCTCCCTCTTCCAGCGGCGCCACGAGTTCCTCTCCGAAGCGGGCCCGCAGGAGAACATCCTGGATGCGGTCCTTCGGTACCCCCACTACCAGCGGGCCGACGTAGGCCACGGCCACCTGCTTCTGCTTCCCACCCTTCAGATCACGTCGTTCGTCCAGTGGGGTTCGCCCCTCCTCCACGAGAGTCACCTGGGTGAAGAGGTTGAAGCCGTAACTCAGCAGACGGGTCGTCTCGGTGGCCCGGTCCTCGTCCGTGGGCGCCCCCATGACCACCGAGATGAGCCGCTTGCCCTTCTGTACCGCCGAGGCGGTGACGCAGAAGCCGGCCTGCTTGTGGTAGCCGGTCTTGATCCCGTCCAGTCCCCGGAATCGCCCGATGAGTTTGTTGGGGTTGTAGAGATCGAACTCGCCATCGCGGAACGATGACTTGGCCGTGCTGGACCAGCGTAGCGCCTCGGGAAACTGGATGAGATGCCGGCCGAGCAGAGCCAGGTCGAAGGCCGAGGTCAGATCGGGTTTCTGGCCCCGACTGGCTGGCAGGCCGTGCACCGAGTGGATCTCTGTGTCGCGCATGCCGAGTTCGGCCGCGCGCAGGTTCATCAAGTCGACGAACGCCTCGGTGGTGCCGGCCACGTGTTCCGCCAGAGCCACCGCGGCGTCGTTGGCCGAGTGGATGGCCAGCGCCTGGAGCAGCTCCTCCACCGTGAAGATCTCGTTGTGCTTGAGGTAGACCTGTGAGCCCCCCATGCGGCTGGCCTTGGCCGAAATGGTGACCTGGTCGGTGAAGGACACGTCCCCCTCGGCGACCTTGTCCAGCACGATGAGTTCGGTGAGCATCTTGATCATGGAAGCCGGCTGCCGACGGGTATTGATGTTGTTGGCCACCAGGATCTCACCGGTATCGGCATCGATGACGATGGCGGCGGCAAACTTGCCGGTCAGGGCGGCCGGCATGGCGGTTTCGGCCAATCCGGCGCTGCCCGACGTGACAAGCAGCATCAGCGTGACGAGCAGGCACACAGCAACGGGGTGGACCGAAAACGGAACGGAAGCAGGAGTCGACTTATTCATGTCCATCCTTGGCGGGAAGAACCTCCCGTCGGCACGGGAAGCGGCTACTCGTAAGAAGCGAGGCACGATCCAGGCTCGAGACCGCTGGCTGACCATTTCGGTTCCGGGCCGTGGATGCCATATAGGCCCGGTCCGAACGGTTTCGGGCAGAGCCTAGACTGCACCGGATACCGTGTCAAGGCAGGGTGCTGTCCAGGCCAAGCCCGGGATTGTATTGAGCCGTTGCGACCCGTCTTCTATTCTGGGCAACCAAACCAATGACTTCAGTCACTGTCCGGAGGTCCTCATGCGCGCGACCGGAATCATCTCGCGAACCACACTGCTGCTGACACTCCTGTCGTTTCTGCTCGGCGGGTGTGGTGACGACACCTCGCCGCCGTCGTCGGGACTGTCCTCTGGTGACGATCTGACCTCGCAACTGGAGGCACGACTCCTGACCGCCGCCGACGAGGTGGAACTGCCGTTGAGTGACATCGCCGGCGCCACCCTGTCGTTGACCTGGGATTCCACGGCGGCCGGTTCTCACGACCACATCAGGGTCGACGTGATCCGCGACCGGAAGGGCGGCCAGCTCTTCTCCACCCAGTTCCTGGCGCGTTCCAGCCCACAACAAACCCGTGGCGCCATCGCGCTGACCCTGCCGTCCGATCTCCCGCAGCAGCAGCTCTACCTGGTGTTCAGTCTGATCAGCCGCGACCAGACCGCCGCGCGCGGGCGGGTGACCCTTGCTTCCGTGCGACTGAAACGGGCGGTCAGACCGATCGACACGGAATAGCTTCGACACCTGCCGCAACGGTCACGGTTAATGGTGGCGTTGCTTGTGATCGGCGAAGATGAAGTCGCGTTGCACGGAGAAGCTGAAGAGAAAGACAACGGTCTCGGCCAGGATCTTGGCGGGCACCACCGGCATCTGGAGAAAATGTACGAGCAGCCGGATCAGGCCGTAGCTGAGTGTCCCGCAGACGATGACCAGTACGATATAAGCCGTCAGGCAGTAAGTATTGGATCGATCCGAACGGAACACGGCTTTCTTGTTGAGGGCGTAGTTGAAACTGCCGCTGACGATACGCGCCACCGCCTGGGAGCCGAGGATGTAGGGCCAGAAGGAAAACGTCACGGCGAAGACGAGGTTGTCCAGAATGGCCGAGGCGAGGGAGACCAGGGAAAAGCGGAGCAGCACGAAATAGATCCGCGCCGAATCCAGCAGTGGGTTGAAGTGCGAGGACTTGTTCTCGTCGATGTAGATTGTGGCCACCGGCACTTCGGTGATGTCGATCCGCTGCCGCATGGCCAGCAACAACATGTCGAGTTCGAACTCGTAACCGTTGGAACGCAGACGAACGAGGTGGGGCACCAGCAAGAACGGGATCCCCCGCAGACCACTCTGCGTGTCGATCAAGGCATGACCGGTGACCATCCGCATCACCAGCTTGGTGAGTGAATTGCCCAACCGGCTCCGGAACGGAACCTCGCCGGCAAACCGCCGCACCCCCACCACCAGGTCATCCGGAGTCCGGCCGAGCTGTTCACCCACGGCCAGGATGTCGTCGAGCCGGTGCTGTCCGTCGGCGTCGGCCGTCACCACAGCAGAGGCCACTTGCTCGTACTCGCAAGCGATGTAGTTGAGTCCCGTCTTCAGCGCCGCGCCCTTGCCGAGGTTGGTCACGTGGCGGAGGACCCGGCAGTCGGAGATGGCCTGTAGCTCCTCGAAAATGGGGCGGAACGATTCGCCGCTGCCGTCGTCCACTACCACCACCGCCACTGCCGCACTGGCCACCGCGGACTGGACGAATTCCACCAGACCGGGTTCGGGTTTGTACGCCGGGACGAGCAAAACGAAACCGCTGGCAGTGGTTGGTGCAACGAGATCGGTCACGGGCTCCGTCCTGGCTTTCGGCTGGTTGAAGTTATTGTCTCCCGGGACTGTATCGTATATTACTGCCTATATCAATCGATGGTTACGGGTGAGTCTCGGGATCGGACACGATAGGGCTTTTCGGATTCTCCGACGCCGGTTATGGTGCCCGTGAAGCTTATGCTACGGGACACCTTCTCTTTTGCGCGGTGAATCGATAATGGGACCGAACAAGACTGATCGCCTAGCGCCACGAAGAAACGTCTCCCTGGGACTCTGCCTGCTGGCCTGCTGCCTCGGTCTCGCCTGGACCGGGTGTGGCGGCGACGACCGTCCCTCCGTGATCCTGGTGATCATGGATACCACCCGGCACGACCGGCTCGGCTGTACCGGGTACGAGCGCGCCACGACCCCGACCCTGGACAGTCTAGCCACCAGTGGCGTGCGTTTCGCCAACTGCGTGACGGCGGCCCCGGTCACCGGCCCGGCCATCACCACCATCCTGTCCAGCGCGCTACCGCCGGTGCACGGCGTCCGGGACAACCGGCGTTTCGTGCTCAACGAGAAGCTCGGCTTGCTGGCCGAGTCATTCCGCGACGCCGGCTACCAGACCGGCGCCGTGGTGGGCGCCGTGCCGCTACTGGCCCGCTTCGGCTACGATCGCGGTTTCACCAGCTACGACGACGATTTCGCCGCGGACCCCTATCGCATCCACGATCCCGTGTTCGCCGGCCAGGCCCCCGACCTGCGCGAGAGCGAGCGGCGCGCCACCGCCGTCACCGAACGCGCCCTGAACTGGCTGCAACAGTCCAGTGGGCGGCGCCCCTGTTTCCTGCTCGCGCACTACTTCGATCCCCACGGGCCGTTCGATCCGCCACCATTATATGCCGCGCTCCATCCGGCCGACCCCTACGACGCCGAGATAGCCTACATGGATGCGGAGATCGGCCGGCTGCTCGCCGGCGCCCGGGGCATTCTCGGCGGCGCGGAAAAAGTGCGGGTGGTGGCCGTGGCCGACCACGGCGAAGGGCTGTTCGAGCACAACGAGATGGCCCACGGTTTCTTCGTCTACGACTCCACCGTCAAGGTGCCGTTGATATTTTCCGGCACCGCAGCCAGCCCGGGCCTGACAGTCACCGGCGCCATGCGGACCATCGATATCGCCCCGACCGTGTGCGGCTGGTGCGGGGTGACTCCGCCGGCAACCTTCAGCGGTCAGGATCTCACCACCGCTTTGAACGGCGCCGCCCTGCCGGCGGCCTGCGATACCGCCTACGTGGAGACCTTCTGGACCCAGCTCCACTATAGCTGGGCGCCGTTGCAATGTTTACGAACGACCGGCTGGAAGTGGATCAAGGCGCCGCGACCGGAACTGTACGCCCTGGGTGTCGATCCCGCCGAGGCGGTGAACCTGGCGGGGAGTGGCGCGCCGGCCGAACCGACCTTGCGCTCCCGACTCGAGGCGTTCCTGGCCGCCGCCGCCGTGACGAACCAGCAACTCGGCGCCTCCCGAGGCGAAATCGATCCGGATCTCGAACGACGCCTGCAAGCCCTCGGCTACGTCTCCGGGCAGCAACACGATTCGGTGGTGCCCAACTACGACCTGCCGGATCCCAAGGACGGCAACCGGCAGTGGAATCCCACCGAAAGACGGCAACAACACCTCCAGGCCGCCAGACTGCTCTACCAACACGAACGGGTGGAGGACGCGGCGCAACGGCTGCGGCTCGCCGCCGAAATCGAACCGTTGACCCGATCCGACGCCGCCCTGTTGGGCCTGCTCCTGAGCCAGACCCGGCAATTCCCGGCCGCCCTCGACGCCTATGAGCGGGCGTTCCGGACCGAGTCGGAACCGGACGGACGGGCGTTTATCCGGCTGGAAATGATCCGGTTGCTCATCGCCCTCGACCGGCAGGATACGGCGCGAGCCCATCTCGACACCTTGTGTAAAAATCCCTCCCTCCCCGCCTCCATCCTGGAGCTCTTGCCAAGGCTGGCTGCACAGTTACCGGAAAGTGATTGAAGTTTCCGGGGGGGGATCCGGGAATCCCGGTGTCAGGGAAGACCCTCTCTCACACGAGAATGCAAGAACCCTGTAGACTTTGCAGACTAAACATGGTTTAATAATCCCTTGGAAGGCTATCAGATAGAGCAATTCGCCCCATGAAACCAAATGTTATGCCTGACATGACATCTGGTTGCCTTCCCTGAAATTCTGAAACTACCCCTGAAAGTCACTACTCACAGGACCAAGGAGGATCCTATGCGCGTGCGTAAGTTCCAGTATACCTCGGTTTATGCGCTTCTCTCGCTGATGCTCCTGACCATTCTGGGCGCGGGCAGTTCCGCTCAGGCCACCGTTTTCACCTACGACGACAGCTGGGGCGCCTCTGGCCTGCAGATGACCAGGCAGTCCGCCGACGGTCTGGAATGCACCTTTTCCCTCACCAACTGGAACACCGGCGAGTTGACGCTGGATGGAGAAGCGCTGCAGACCCTGCACCTGCCCGGCGTGTTGCTCCCCAACGATGCGGGAGCGCCGGATCTGCCCGGTGTCAGTCGTTACGTGGCGGTTCCGTTCGGAGCCAGCATCGAGGTCAACATCCTGGAGTCCCGCACGGAGAAGATTCCCGGCGTCAAGCTGGCGCCCGCCCCGGTGATCCCCAAGGACACCGACGAGGGGCCCCTGGTGTACGCCAGGAACGAGGAGATCTACTCCCGCAACGCGTATTATCCGGAGCAACCGGTCCTGGTTTCCCCCGTCACCAGCATCCGGGGCGTCAACGCCGCCCTGCTCGGCATCACGCCGTTCCAGTACAACCCGGTCACCGAGGAGCTGGTGGTCTACCGTGACCTGCGGCTCGAGATCACCTTCCGGGGCGGCAACGGACAGTTCGGCGACAGTCGGTTACGAAATCGCTGGTTCGATCCGATCCTCGAGAACGCCTTGCTCAATTACAGTGCTCTGCCCGAGATCGGATCGCCGCCGCAGTCGGATTCGAAAAGCACTGACTTCGAGTACGTCATCATCTGCCCCGACGAACCCGCGTTCGTGGCCTGGGCCGACAGTCTCCGGAACTGGCGTAACGAGCAGGGCATCCGGACCGGCGTGGTGACCACCGCTGAACTCGGCGGCAACACCATCGCCAACATCCAGTCGTACATCACCAATGCGTACAACACCTGGACCGTGCCGCCGGTGGCCATTCTCATGCTGGGCGATTACGACACCGGCAGCGGCGGTATCATCTGTCCCACCTGGGATTATTACTGTGTCACCGACAACATGTACGCCGACATGACCGGCAACGATCTGCCGGACATCATCATGGCGCGCATGACAGCCGAGAACGAAACCCACCTCTCCACCATGATCGGCAAGGTCCTGGACAACGAACGGAATCCGCCGTTGACGCCGGGATATTACGACAATCCGATCGTGGCCGGCGGCTGGCAGACCGAGCGGTGGTTCATCCTCTGTACCGAGGTCCAGTACGGCTTCCTGGCCAATGAACTCGGCAAGTCACCGGTGCGCGAGTACGCCATTTACAGCGGCACGCCCGGATCCGTCTGGTCCACGGCCACCAACACCGCCACCGTCACCAGCTACTTCGGTCCCTCCGGGCTCGGGTACATCCCGAGCACCCCCTCTCACCTGACCGACTGGGGCGGTTCTGCCGCTCGTATCAACGCCGACGTGAACGCCGGCGCTTTCTTCCTCCAGCACCGCGATCACGGCAACGTCACGGTTTGGGGCGAGCCGTATTACACCAACTCCGACGTGGCCGGCATGACCAACACCGAGATGCCGTACGTCTTCTCCGTGAACTGCATGACCGGCATGTTCGACTCCTCGACCGAATGCCTGGCGGAGGCTTTCCACCGGAGCAGTCACGGCGCCCTCGGCATCCTGGCGGCCACCGAGTCTTCTTACTCCTTCGTGAACGATACCTTCGTGTGGGGCATGTACGATTACTTCTGGCCCGATTTCGATCCCGGCTACGGCATCCCGGGCGATCACGACTGCAAACCGGCCTTCGCCAACGCCGCCGGTAAATATTTCCTGGAAGCGTCGAGCTGGCCGTACAACACGAGTTCCAAGACGGTCACCTACCACCTGTTCCACCACCACGGCGACGCCTTCATGACCGTCCACTCGGAGCTGCCCCAGAACCTGGCCGTTTTGCACGACCCGGTCCTGCTGGGCGGGGTCGGTTTCTTCAGCGTGAACGCCGACGCCGGCTCGCTCATCGGTATCTCGGTGGGCGGCGATTTGCTCGCCACCGCTACCGGCACCGGCACCCCGCAGAACATCTCGATCCCACCCCAGATGCCCGGCACCGATGTCGTTATCACGGTCACCAAGCAGAACTGTTTTCGGTACCGTCAAGAGGTGCCGATCATTCCGCCCAGCGGCCCCTTCGTGGTGTACGACAGCCACACCATCGACGACCATGTGGGCAACCAGGACGGCCTGCTCGACTACGGCGAAACCGCTCATCTCGACATAACCGTCGAGAACGTGGGGTCCGAGACCTCGACCTTTCCCGAGGCTGTGATCAGCTGTTCGGACCCGTACATCACCCTTCTGACCGACTCGGCCCCGTACGGCGATATTCCCCCCGGCGGCACCTCGGCTGCCAACAACTTCGAGATCCAGGTAGATAACGGGGTGCCGGACAATCACGACGTGCTGTTCCATCTGCAGGTGACCGACAGCGACTCCACCTACACGAGCTACTTCAGCACCACGGTCCACGCGCCGGACCTGGTGGTGGACGGGTACCTTTTCGACGACGGTGACAACTTCATCCTCGATCCCGGGGAAACCGGCGACTTCCAGGTGAACTTGCGCAACGCCGGCAGTTCCGCCCTCGACAACCTGGTGTTCACCCTGACCACCGCGAGTCCATACCTCACCATCAACAGCGGCAGCGCCACGCTCCCGAACCTGCCGCCCGCCGCCAGCGGCAGTCTCGTGTTCAACCTGACCGCCGACGCAGCAACGCCGGTGGGGCACATGGTGGATTTCCCGCTGGACATGACGGCGACCAACTACGCCTTCAACACGAATCTGGCCCTCACCGTCGGCCTGGCCCGGGAGACCTTCGAGTCCGGGTACTTCGCCTCCTACCCCTGGAACATGGGCGGCGACGCCGACTGGACCAGCGATACCACCGACCCGTTCGAGGGCGCGTACAGCGCTCGTTCCGGGGTCGTCGACAATTATGAATCCTCGGTACTCACCGTGCCCATCGACGTTGTCGTCGGTGACTCCCTGACCTTCTGGTACAAGGTTTCTTCGGAATCGTATTCCGACGCTCTGAACTTCTTCGTCGACGGCTCACTCGAGAGCACCTGGGACGGCATCAGCGGCTGGAATCGGGCCGCCTACTACCTGACGGCCGGCCAGCACACCTTGACCTGGACCTACACCAAGGACGGATACGGCAGCAGCGGCAGCGACTGCGCCTGGATCGACTACATCACCTTCCCGCCCCTCGGCGGATTGCTGTTCGCCGACATCGACGTGACGCCCACGTCATACAGCTACTACCTCATGCCCGGAGATGTGGTCCAGACGACACTGCGCATCGGCAATACGGGGGCCGGCCCGCTGGACTTCGACATTGTCTCGACACCCGGCGGCGACTGGCTCGACCTCAGCGACTGGTCCGGCACCGTGGCCAGCACCGACTCCACGGTCATCGACGTCACCCTCGACGCCACCAATTACTGTGGCGGGCTGTACGAGAGCAACCTGCTCATCACCAGCAACGATCCCGACGAAACGGTGATCGCGGTACTGGTGGAGATGCACGTCAAGGGCACCGCGCCCAACATCGCCGTCTCCGAATCCACCTTTGATTTCGGACCGGTCTTCATCCTCGGCAGCGCCGTGGATTCGTTCCGGGTCTGGAACAGCGGCTGCGACATCCTCACGGTTTCCAGCATTGTTTGCGATCATCCCGACTTTACGCCGAACCCTGTCTTCTTCGACCTGAATGCCGGTGAAGAACAGTGGGTGCAGTTGACCTTCGCTCCCGGCAGCGTGGGACCCCTGGCCGCCAACCTGTCCCTCACCAGCAACGATCCCGACCAGCCGCTCGTTTTCGGTTACTTGCAGGGCGAGGGCCTGGAGGCGCCCGACATCTCCGTGGCGCCGGACTCCCTGTACGCCGACCTCTGGACGGGCGAGCAGGAAATCCAGTATGTGACCCTCACCAACAGCGGCGGCAACGATCTCGAATGGGAAGTCGACGTCTTCGGTCGCGACAGCGCCAGGGAACTCCGCGCCGCGGCCGCCGCGGCCGTGGCCGGCGTGACCCGCAGCGGCCGGCTGGAGGGCGACGAGCCGGACTTCCCCACCTTCACTCCGGACGAACTGGCGCTGTTCCAGGCACGTCAGACCGATTATCTGGCAACGGTGTACAGTCAGAGCAAACAGCGCGATCTGCCGTTGATCGGTGTCGGCGGGAATTACGGGTACGATCTGCTCTATATCCTGGAGAGCAACCCGACCTTGAGCGGCGAGTTCGCTTTCGAGCAGGTGGACTACGCCAACG
>JBDRBC010000146.1:0-2128 GCA_043823125.1 bacterium
CGTTCCCCGGCGGGTATATCTCCCTGACGCACTCGACCATCGACCGCTATTCCGAAGACGACGCCCGCATCCTGGAACGCTTCGCCGCAGCCTTCTCCCTGGGCTACGCCCGCCACCTCGACTTCCGCCGGCTCGAACAGCAGAACCGCGCCCTCGAAACCGCCAACCAGCAGCTGGCTGCAGCCAACGCCCACATCCAGGAGACCACCCACCGCAAATCCGACTTCCTGGCGCGCATGTCCCACGACCTGCGCACCCCCATGAACGCCATCATCGGCTACACCCGCATCCTCACCCGCAAGGCAAAGGACGTCCTCGACCCCCGCCAACTGCGCAACCTGGAGAATATCCAGACCAGCGCCACCAACCTGCTCAACCTGATCAACGAGATCCTCGACCTGTCCCGCGTCGAAGCCGGACGCATCGACGTGCATCCCCGCGACGTCGATCTCAGGCAACTGGCCGAGGAGTGCGCTTCCTCCATCGAATCCCTGATCGGTCCCCGGGTCGAACTCCGCCGGCAGTTATCCGACGTCCCCTCGATCCGCACCGACCCGGAGATCCTGCGCAAGGTGCTGATGAACCTTCTCGGCAACGCTGTCAAGTTCACCGCCGCCGGCCGCATCACCCTCGCCGTGGATTTCGTAGACGATCGGATCGAACTCTCCGTGGCTGACACCGGAGTCGGCATCCCGCCGGAGGATCTGCCCTACATCTTCGAGGAATTTCGCCAGGTCGAACGCCAGGGGAGTCCCGAGATCGAGGGAACCGGCCTGGGGCTGGCGATTGCCAGACGGTCCGTGGAACTTTTGGGGGGGACGATCACCTGCGAGAGTGAAGTGGGACAGAGAACGTGCTTCACGATGACGATCGCGGATTATCAGTAGATCACGAAGCCGTTGGCAGGATCTGCTGTCTGGCGGTCCGGAGCGGCCCGATTCCCTCCGCCGCCGACTTGCTCATGTCGTTTTGTTGTGCTAAAATACAAATGAATGGTGTTGTATCTCCTTTGGTTTTCAAAGTGAATCGACTCATCAAACAAAGGTGAGCCACAGTTTGGCTGGTTGCTGGTCGCGCCGCATAGATCGCGAACACCGTCCGGTCTATCAGGTCCTGGAAGACAAAATCAGAATTATGGCTTGCAGGTTTCACTACTGAACGGGCGCGTACTTCGGAAAACGGTTTGCCGGCTACGAATCGACTCCTGTCGAATAGTCGGCAATTTTCTTGCCGGGAATGGCAATTTTCTTGCCAATACACTAAATTTGATCAATATCAACAACTTGGAACTTAAACAGCGTTTTTACTGTCCATCTTCTTGCCGTTCCCATATCGCCTGGCGAGATTTACTACAAATCGGAATCGGCAGCATAAATATTTATTTTCACACAGCTTAAATATCAATCGACATCATCGGCTCTCCATTGGCACATCTCTTGCAGCGAATCACCGTGGATAGATCCGAGTCGCCCATTATCACGATGACCAGGCCTCACTTTCGCCTGGCTCTCCCAAGCAATCGCCCATGACCACGAGTCCCGTCAAAATCTCCCCCGAGCAGCGGATCGCCGAACTGGAACGCCAGCTGACCGAGCGCACCCGCGAGCGCGACGAAGCCCGGCTCCAGGTCCAGGAGGCCACCCGCCTCAAGACCGAGTTCCTGGCGCGCATGTCCCACGACCTGCGCACCCCCATGAACGCCATCATCGGCTATGCCCGCATCCTGCTACGCAAACTCCAGGGCCAGGTCGACGACCGCCAGTACCAGAACCTGGAGAACATCCAGACCAGCGCCCACCACCTGCTCGACCTCATCAACGACATCCTCGACCTCTCCAAGGCCGAAGCCGGCCGCATCGAAACCCACCCCGAAACCGTCGAACTGAAGCGCCTGTTCAACGAATGCCTGGCCAAGAGCGCGCCCCTGGTCAACCCCGGCGTCGAACTGCGGCAGCAGATAGACGATATCGAAACCCTGCACACCGACCCCGCCCGCCTGGGCCGCGCCATCAAGAACCTGCTCAACAACGCCGCCAAGTTCACCGAAACCGGCACCATCACCCTCTCGGCCCATAGAACCGACAGCCGCGTGGAGATCGCCGTGGCCGACACCGGCACCGGCATCCCC
>JBDRBC010000147.1:0-3758 GCA_043823125.1 bacterium
GGGCGATGCCCCCGGCCAGGGTGCCGATCGCCTCCATCTTGTGGGCCTGGCGCAGCTCCTGGGACAGCTGCTCCCGTTCCGCCTCCCAGGCCTTGACTTCGGTGATATCGGTAACGATGCCTTCGATGGCGATTGGTTGTCCCGCCTCGTCCTGGATCAGCACGTTGCGTTGGTTGAGCCAGCGGGTCTCGCCTGATCCGTGGATGATCTGGTACTCGTAGAAATGCGGCATCTCGCCCGCCAGCAGATTCTCCCACTGGGTGGTAAAATAATCCCGCCAGTCGGGATGCATGATCTCGCTGATCAGCCGCGGTTTCATGTAGAAGGTCTCGGGAGGAAAACCAAAGACTGCCTCCGCGGCCGGGCTCATGTAATCGTAATTGCCGCCGGGCAGCGCCATCCGGTAGATGACGTCCGGGGCGTTCTCCGCCAATCGGCGAAAACGCGCCTCGCTGTGGCCCAGCTCCTTGATGATACCGCCGACCAGACGCAGCATGATGAAGCAGATGATGCCACCGATGACGGAGAACGTGATCATCACCGCGATCAGCAGGCCCGTCGCCTGGCGTGACGCGACGGCAATGTGATAGGAGAACCGGGTCTCGGCCTCATTCAGGTCTCTCTGCAGTGCATCGATCCGATTGCAGTATTCGTCCCTGGTAACCTGGTCCAGACCGCCGGCGGCGACCAGCACGTGGATCTCCTCGCCGAGATCGGCAAGTTCGGCGATCAGACCGTCACCGATCGCCCACTGGCCGACAGCTTTCTTGACGTGTCCGATCCCCTGAAAAAGTCGGTAGAGGGTGATCATCGTGGGAATATCGTCGGGATGGTTCCCGCCGGCGAGTAATCCCTGCACGATGACCTCGCGCCGCGACTCGGGTGCGTCGAGTTCCAGGCGAGCGGTCCGATCGCCCAACGGCACGGCCAGACTTTCGAGAAAACCGTGATACTGCGCTTCGTCACCCGAATAGACGTACCGGATGAGCTGGTAGGTGGCTTCTTTCTGTCCTTTGGCCCACAGCCCTTCACCACCTACATAGGCCCGCAGACCGGACAGGATGTCAAATCCCGTCCCACCCAGGACCAGTAGTGATCCGATGACGACCAGGACCACCAGTATTTCGATGCGCAGCTTCGCCTTGACCTTCATGCAGAAATCCCGCTCTCCGTGGGCAGAACTCGCAGTTGCCCGGAATACCATTGGGTATTCACCCGGCAAATTGAATGCAATACCCGTGCCTGACATGTCCGCCGATTGGCTACAGAATCGTGTCCCCAAACGTGACCTTCAGCGGGAAAGATGACGAGAATCCTGCCCGCGCCGTGAGCTGCTCATGTTGTTTTTCCCATAGCGTTTTCAGGGGAGGGACCCAAAGCCCTGTTGACCTGAAGCGGTTTCGGCATCATGCTTGAGTAGTAATGGTTGATAGGCGTCCGCTATCGCGGCCGCTATGTTGACCGGCGCTTCCCGACCACGACGATGTTGCGGCATCCTCGGCAAATCGACGTGACCTTCACCCTGGCCATCACCAACCACCACTTCCGCCTCGGAGCGGGGATTCTAGATTGGAACCTCCATGACAGACAACGTGAACGGCGTTCTCGAACTCCAGGCCCGTGGCGGCGGATTTCTGCGCAATCCTGCACTCTCGCTGAAGCCGACCTCCGAAGACCTCTTCGTGCCCCAACCCCTCGTCAAGCAACACGGCCTGGTGACCGGCGCCCCGGTGAGCGGGAAGGCGGGCAACGGCAGGCAGGGGCCCGTGCTGGTGGAAGTGACCACCATATGCGGTTTGCCCCCCGCGGCTTTCCGCGCCCGCACACCCTTCGCCGACCTCGTGGTGGTCAACCCCAGCAAGCGCTTCCGGCTGGGCGACGGCGGCCACCCGTCCATGCGCCTGGTGGACCTGCTGGCGCCCATCGCTCACGGTACCCGCGGCCTCATCGTGGCCGCGCCCAAGACCGGCAAGACCCAGCTGCTCGAGGATCTTGCGGTGGCCATCGCCGCCGACGCGCCCGAGACGCGCCTGGTCGTGCTGCTGGTGGATGAGCGTCCCGAGGAAGTCACCCACTTCCGCCGCCGGGTTCCCGCCGAGGTACTCGCCAGCAGTAACGACCAGAACACCGCCACCCACGTGCGCCTGGCCGAACTTTGCCTGGCACAGGCGCGCTGCGAGCTGGAGTGCGGCCACGACGTGGTCATCCTGGTGGACAGCCTCACCCGCATGGGCCGCGCCTTCAACCGGCACGCCTCCAGTTCGGGGCGCACCCTCTCCGGCGGCCTCGATTCGCGGGCACTGGAGATTCCGCGCCGGTTCTTCGGACTCGCCCGCAACGTGGAGAACGGCGGCTCGGTCACCGTCGTCGCCACCGCCCTGGTGGAGACCGGTTCGCGCATGGACGATCTGATCTTCGAGGAGTTCAAGGGCACCGGCAACATGGAGCTGGTGCTCGATCGCCGGCTCGCCGAGCAGCGCATCTTCCCGGCCCTCGACATGCGGCAGAGCGGCACCCGCCACGACGAGTTGCTCTATGACGAGGAGGAATTCGCGGCGCTGGGACTGCTACGCCGAGGCGCGGTCGCGGCCGAACCGGCCCAGGCCATGGCAGGGCTGCTGAAATTACTGGAAACGCACGCCACCAACGAGGAACTGCTGCTGGCCATGCGGCCGGGTGTGAATCCCGCCTGAATTTCCGGGCCGTGGCGGTCATCTCCATCATGTGTAAACTTTTCCTCCGCACGCTGCATTGCGGGTTCAACAACTTTCGGGTTCAGATCCCGCCATGCCCTGATCCTCGAGAACGCCGCCCTTCGCCACCGGATCGAGGTCCTGCAGTGGACCTCGCTTCGGCCTCGATTACGTTGGCGAGACAGGGCGTTCTGGGATGTACTCAGCAGCCTCTGGTCCGACTGGCGCTCCACCCTGTCTTTCGTCCAGCCCGAGACCGTCATCCGCTGGCATCGGCAGGGATTCCGGCTCTACTGGAAATGGCGGAGCAGGCAACGGCGGCCGGGGCGACCAGCAACTCCGCGAGAGGTGCGGGAACTGATCCGCCAGATGTCGCGAGCTAATCCATTGTGGGGCGCGCCACGTATTCATGGCGAGTTGCTGAAACTCGGATTCGAGGTCAGCCAGGCCACGGTCTCGAAGTACATGATTCATCGCCGCAAACCACCGTCCCAGAGCTGGAAGACCTTTCTCGCAAATCATGCTCGAGATATCGCCTCGATCGATTTCTTCACCGTGCCAACCGCCACCTTCCAGGTTCTTTATGTCTTCCTGGTCATGGATAACGCTCGGCGGAGAGTGCTCCACTGCAACATCACCGACACACCAACCGAGGAATGGTCCGGTCAGCAGATCGTCGAGGCGTTTCCGTGGGGACACGGCACCGAAATATCTGATCCGAGATCGGGACGGGGTCTATGGTCACGATTTCAGTCGTCTGGTCGAGTCGCTGGAGATCGAAGAAGTCCTGATATCACACCATTCGCCCTGGCAGAATCCTTACGTGGAACGAGTGATCGGGTCGATCCGGCGGGAGTGCCTGGATCACCTGGTCATCTTCAATGAACGGCATCTGCGGCGCGTGCTGCGGGAGTACGTCGACTACTATCACCGGAGCCGAACGCATCTGGGACTGGCAAAGGACTGTCCGGAGCAGAGGGAGGTCGAGTCGCCTGGAATTGGACATGTTCACTCGGAGCCGGTGCTGAATAGGTTACATCATCGGTACTTCCGGCGAGCGGCCTG
>JBDRBC010000148.1:0-6805 GCA_043823125.1 bacterium
GTCTTGCGCCAGCGCGGCAAGGGGTGGGAAAAGATGGACACCGGCACACGCCGCTGGTTGCGGGCCATTCACGGCACTGCCGCCGACAATATCTACACCGTCGGCGCCGAGGGACTGGTGCTGCACTACGACGGTGTCGAGTGGCGACAGCAGTACAGTGACACCCGCGGGCTGTTGAGCGATGTCTGGGTTGCTCCGGACAGTAGCGCGGTGGCGGTCGGACCTTACGGAACACTCATCCAGCGCGATGGCGGAGGCTGGCAGGCCGTGGATCTGGTCCACCCGCTTCCCCTGATCAGTGTCTGGGGCAGCGGCACCAATGACATCTATGCAGTGGGATACCCCGGCACGATTCTGCACTACGACGGAGCGGAGTGGAGCAGTCAACCAAGTGAATCGGACGCG
The DNA here is from genome assembly GCA_043823125.1 of bacterium. Lineage (GTDB taxonomy): Bacteria > Krumholzibacteriota > Krumholzibacteriia > LZORAL124-64-63 > LZORAL124-64-63 > JBDRBC01. The sequence continues at coordinate 406 of JBDRBC010000148.1, forward strand.
CCCCTGACCGCCGTCTGGGGCACCGGGGCCAGCGATATATGGGCTGTGGGCCTCGCTGGCGCCATCCTCCACAGCGACGGCACGAGCTGGAGTCTTTTCGATACGGTAACCGACGACGATTACCGGGGCATCACCGGCACCGACGACGGCAGTCTGGTCGTGGTCGGCTCGGCTGGAGTCTGCCGCACCCGTCACGCCGGTGTCTGGTCCACCTGGAACCACCCGTCCGGCCTCGACCTGCGCGCCGTCGGTATCTCCGCTGCAGGACAACTCCTGGCGGCCGGTGCTGACGGCCTTTTGATCGAGGCGCCCAGCGCTGATGACCAATCCTGGACCACGATCCAGCAAGGCCATGCCACCTACATCGAATCAGTCTGGTACGGCAACGCCTCACACATTTACGCCCTCGGTCGCCAGGTCCATTACTGGGATGACGGCGGCAATGACTGGGGCGACTGTTGTTCGCCCGCCAGCGCCTCGCTCCTTCTCTATGACGGCAGCCAGTGGACCATCCTCGCCGAGAAGTTGCCGGTGAAACTGAAGGCCATGTGGGGCGCCTCGCCGACGGAACTCTTCATGGTCGGCACGGATGGAGCCATCTACTTCTGTGACGGCCAGACGGTGGAACCCATGGCGAGTGGCACCGACCGCGTACTCCAGGGCATCTGGGGACGCAGCAGCGACGACATCTACGTTGCCGGTGACGAGGTGGTGCTGCACTACGACGGAACCGCCTGGAACGAGATCCGGCCACCCGTACTGGACTACTGGCAAGACATCTGGTGCGATACCGACGAGACCGTATTCCTGCTGGGTTACGATGATGGGGTCCAGATTCTCTCCCGCACCGGATCAGGCGACTGGACAACCTTCCGCGAGCCGGACAGTGGCCGTGTCCATGCCATCTGGGGCGCCACTGCCGACGATGTTTTCGTGGTGGGCAGAAACGGCCTGGCAATTCACTGGGATGGCGCGAGCTGGACGACCCAATACGGTGGCTCGGAATACAACCTGTGGGATGTCTGGGGCTTCGCCGGCGACGATGTCTTCGCCTGCGGGAACTGGGGCACTCTCGTGCACTACGACGGCGAATCGTGGAGTCCCGTCGACCTCGAGATGCGGCTGCACCTCAAAGGAATCCACGGCACCGGCCACGGCGCGTTGTACGCAGGGGGGTTGTGGAACACGGTGATGCGGATCAAGGCGGGGGATTGAGCGGAAATTGCCACCAGCAGGGCGGGGCAACCGGATATCATTGTCACCGGATACACAACAGCGCCGAACCGGCCCACGGCCTGCAAGTCGTGCAGCTCGAAGAGATGTGGCGCGCCGGCGGTGAGGACAGCGACGTCATCTTCGGCCATATCTTCGGCGCCGAGGCGGACGCCGACGGCAAAGAGCTGGCCCGTTGCTGGTCCCGGGAAACAGTTCTCGATTTCACCAACTCGGTCATTCGCGAGGCCGACATCCTCGAGGTGACCATGATCGGCTCGATGCCGGGGCCGGACGGCCAGGTGTACATCGCCTCGGATCGGATGCAGTACGACATCTGCGTTCACGACACCGAGGGAAAGATGACCCGGGTGATCCAGCGGGGCGGTGGACAACGCGGAAGAGGCGGAGTCGGAGGGTATGGAGGTTGTCGGTTACCGGGTGCCGCGGTAGCCACCTGACGCAGCAATTCAATAAGGGGTTACCGGCGACGGCTTGTCCGTTACAGATACCGCACCGGTAATCCGGCAATTTCCTCATCGATCATTCTGGGCCTGTCTTCGTTGCTGAGAACCAACCCGAATCGACAGCTGTGCTCCCGCACGAAGTCCCGGAAACCACGCAATGACTGCAGCCGCACTCTCTGCCCCAGCTTGACCTCCACGGCGATGAGCCCGAAAACGCCCTCCAGAACCAGATCGACCTCGGCTCCGCCGCTGGCGCGGTAGTGGTAGGCATCGTAACTCACACCACGCTGGCACAGCTGACGGCAGATTTCCTCGACGACCAGCCCCTCCCATGATGCTCCGGCCTGTGGGTGAGAGAGCAAAGCCGTCACATCGGGAATTCGCAGGGCATGATGGCCCAGACCGCTATCTCGCAAGTACCCCTTGGGATGCTTGACAACCCGCTTCGTTACAGAACGCGTAAAGGCGGGCAGCCGGCGCCAGAGAAACGAACCTTCTGCGATCTCGAAATAATCGCGCACCGTCGGCGACGTGACGCCCAGCGCCCGGGCCACTTCGGCATTGTTCACCGTGCGCCCGGACAGGCCGCCGAGCATGCGAGCGAAGATGCGGAATTTGTCCTGATTCAGTCCGGGAAAGAGTCTGGCGACGTCACGAAGAACGTAGGATCTGACGTACTGATCCATCCAGGTCTCGTGGAAACGGTCGTCGTTCTTGATCCAGGGCTCCGGATAGCCGCCCCTGAACCAGTACTTCGAAAGGGCAGTCAGGTTGGCCCGCGATGTCCCAAACTCGACAAGATCGGCAGCACTGATATTCCGGTCGAGCACCAGATCGATCAAGCCCGGCTTGTCCGACGGGTGAACTTCCGACCAGCTGAGCGGCGACATCTCGATGATGCCGACACGACCGGCAAGCGACTCGGTGATCGATCGCACGAGATCCGGAGAACTCGATCCGGTGACAATGAAACGCCCTGTCTTCCCGCGATCGGCGTCGATGGCCACCCGCAGGGCAGGGAACAGTTCCGGCAAAATCTGGGCTTCGTCGATGGCGATCTTGTCGGGGTGCAGGCTCAGGAAAAGCTCGGCTTCATCGGCGACGGCCTGGAAATCACTGCCGCGTTCGAGATCGAGAACACGCCAGGAGGGATCAAGGCTACCCAGGAGCGTGGTCTTGCCGCACTGGCGAGGACCCACGACCGCAACACACGGAAACAGCGTCAGATACTCGGCTACTAGGGTTTCATATGCTCGCCTCATGCCATACATTATTAAAGAGTGTGTTTAATTTTGCAAGCATTATTTCACTAGCACTCGATCATTCCGGATTCAAAATCCCCGCCACCGACCCACGACTCAGCGGATGATAACTCTCCTGCACGTCCTCGTAGATCTCCCTGGCCAGCTTCGCCGTTTCCGGCTGCCGCATGAGCGCCGTGTAGAGCGGCTTGAGGTACTTCATGCGCCCCACGTCGGTGAGCACCTCGCGCACCCGCGGCAACGCCGGCCCGTAGGCCGAACCGGCCGCGATGGTCAGCCACTCCACGAGCACCTCGTAGTTGCCCTGCCTGGTCAGGGCGAAGGTGTCGTCGAGCCAGCGGCAGTCGGCCTCGGGCAGCTGACGCGGCAGGTCCTGCAGGAAGAGCTGCCACTCGGTGGGCGACCAGCTCTCGCCGGCGTCGGCCGCGGGACGGGCGCCGTCGGTCCAGCCTTTGGCCAGCTCGCGTACACGCTCCACCTTGGGCGAGGCCACCGGCAGCTCGTTGTCCGGCATGTCCGGCTCCTCCACCCAGCGCGGCCCTTGCACCTTTTCGTAGACGCCGGGCAGCTCCTGCTCCAGGAAGGCGAGGAACTCGTCGGTGGTGATGGACTGGAAGCGGAAGGTGGCGATGTACTTCAGCAGGAACTCGTCGAACCGCTCGCGGCCCACGGCGTCCTCGAGCAGCAGCACGAGCTGGGCGCCCTTCTCGTACGGCACCAGGCTGAAGACCTCGTCGGGATCGATGCCGGCCAGGTCGGTGCGCAGCTTGGTGTAGGGCGAGCCGGGTCCGAAGTTGTCGAGGTTCACCTGCAGCGCATTGCGGCGCACGACACCTTGCAGGTCGGCGTACTCCTTGCCGTAGATTTCTTCCAGAATGCGCCGCTCGGCGTACACGGTGAAGCCCTCGTTGAGCCAGAAGTCGTTCATGGTGGCGTTGGTCACCAGGTTGCCGGTCCAGGAGTGCGCCAGCTCGTGGGCGACAACATTCACGTTCGAACGATCGCCGGCGATGAGCGTGGGCGTCAGGAAGGTCAGGCGTGGGTTCTCCATGCCGCCGTACGGGAAGGCCGGCGGCATCACCAGCATGTCGAACCGATCCCACTCGTAGGGACCGAACAGCTTCTCGGCCGAGTCGATCATGCCGTCCACCTCGGCGAACTCCCAGGCCGATTTCTCCACGGTCTCGGGCTCGGCGTAGACACACGAACGCGACCCGATGTCGCGCTTGTCCAGGTTGCCCACGGCCAGGGCCAGCAGGTAGGTCGGGATGGCCTGGGGCATGGCGAAGGTCCAGGTGATCCGGTCGCCGTCCTCAGCCGGTTCGCCCACCTGTCCCGCCGACATGACCGCCCGCAGCGGCTTCGGCACGGTGATTCTCGCGTCGTACGACACCCGGTTCCGCGGCGTGTCCTGGCACGGCACCATGGTGCGCGCGTGGATGGGCTGGCACTGGCTGAACATGAACGGATGTTTGCCGCCGGCGGTCTGGGGCGGATCGAGCCAGCCGAGGGCCAGGGCGCCCGGGGCGGTGCGGTACCTGATGTCGATGATCTCGGTGCCGGCGGGCAGCTCGAGCATCAGCCGGTCGCCCCGCACCTCTTCCGATTCGGCCACGATCCAGTTGATCACCTCACCGTCGCCGGTGGTGATGGCCTCGATCTGCAGGTCGCGCCCATCCAGATCGAGCGGTCCGGAGCCTGGCGTGTCGAGGTGGATCTTGACGCTGCCGTGCAGGGCGCGGTTTTCGAAATCCACGGTCAGGTCGAGGTCGAAGTGGCGCTGGCGTGGTTGATCACCGTCGGTGTAGGAATGGGGATCGAAGCGGGACATGGGGACGCCTCCAGGGATTATTTCATGATCTGCTTTCGATCTATTGGTCGGATTGGGTCTCTGACTCTAATCCGGATCGGTACCTGCGCATAGTATCGCCACAATCAAGGGAAAAGCTACCCGAGTCCTGGAAAGAAATGTCGGTTCCGGGGAGCACCGCTTCCATCCGGATGGTGTGTTCGCCGCGGGTAAGCTCGAATCGCATTCTATAATGAGACCCGCAAGCGATGAATACCACTTCCTGGCCGGGTCCCATCCAGCTCTTGCCGGGGGGGACGATCGAGCAGAGGTAATGCGATGGCCGCCAAGCCCAATGCTCGTCGATCCAGCAGAAGTACAGCACCGAATCGGACCAACGTAGGATCTCGTCAGGGAGGAAGAGCTTCATCATCCGGTAGGCTGATTCGATCTCCTGTGAACAGCTTCCACCACTGGCGATTCTCACGAAACCGTACTTTTGCTTGCTGATCTTGAGGATCGTCGGATCGGAGCTGCCCGTCAGTTTATCCTGTGAGACAAAGAGATCGATGCTCTGCCGCCGCATATCGGTCTCGGATCCGAAGGGTCTTATCGAATGGCCTGTTGCCTCGAAATTGAACCGGTAGCGGGTCCCCGGCACGAATCCTTCCTGGGGACGAACCAGCAACATATCCATCTGGAAATCGGCCGAGGGGCTGCGAGGAGAAAATTGCTTCCAATATTCAAATTCGACCGGTTGCCACTCATTCCCGATATGGATCTCGACCGAAAAGGCACCTTTCGGCGGAGACTCGATAACGCCGAATCGTTCCTCAACGATCCCGAACCAGGGAATCCCGCCGATGTTCGCCGGAACCTCGATGCCGCTGGGAAAGAGAAACCCTGTGTCCGCAAGGTCACAGCTGCAGGCCCAGCCGGTGCAGGGAACGAACAGATACATCAGCAGGATTATCTCGAAACTACGGCTGGAAATGGGCACAGTAGAACCTTCTAACTTGGGAAACACATATTAGATCATATAACTGGAAATAGACCCGTATCGTCAATTCGGACTCTTCCATTCCATCTCGAGTCTGCGACTGGAAAGTGCACAGTCTCGCAGGTACAGGTTGATCAGGGTCTGGTAGGGAATCCCCGTCTCTTCCGCGAGATCCTTGAAGTAAACAATCGTCCCTTCTTCCAGACGAATGGTGACCTGCTTCTTGAGCCTCTTGGCGTAAGGATTCTTCTTCCCCTTGGCAAAGTCGTAATTCTTTCGCATGGCTAACCGGCTCCGTATTGTGCGCGCTCTGCTTTGTTTGCCTTGCGCGCCGAGATGATCCTGATGACCTCTGACGAGTGACGGTAACAGTGGTTGACGACCAGAATGCGGAGTGACCAGCTCATGCCGAGAAGAATGAACCGGTCTTCGTCATCCGAATGGTCTGGGTCGGCGATGATGAAACCGTTCTCGTCCGAGAACGCCGTGGCCGCCTCGACGAATGAAATCCCGTGCTTCTTCTTGTTCACCGATGCCTAGCGTGGTTCCCATTCGAACCGCAATTCCGCCATGCCAGAATATACCTACAGTGTATTTACGTCGCAACCGATATCTCACGTCATCACACAACCAGCATAAGCTGGACCATCAACGTGGATCCTTCAGCCCA
>JBDRBC010000149.1:0-2085 GCA_043823125.1 bacterium
CGCGGCTTCTCGCCCCTGGATCGGGTTGAACCCCCTCATCTCGAACCCGATGTACGAGCCGGGATGTTTGTCCCGGCGCTGAAAGGACCGGCATGTCCCGCTGTCTCGACCGACGCCGCACTGTCCGGATGTGTTGTCTGCTCTGCTGTTGCCTGGCGCTGGCGCTGGCCAATGGATGCGGCGATGAAGGGGCCATCACCGAGCCGCCGATGACACCGACCCTGCCCGAAGGGTACCCGGAGACACCGGACCAGCTCATGGATAATTTCCGTGCCGCGTATAGTGGCCTGGACAGCCTCGCCTACGCCGCCCTGCTGCATCCCGACTACCGCTTTCTCTTCTCCAGGCCGGACCTCAACCTCATGGAACTGCTGACGGGTTGCCTGACCGCGGCCGAGGAACTCACCATCGCCTGGAACATGTTCTCCGGCCGGGCGGTGCCGAAGCAGTCAGTGGGTACGGACCTTTCCGCGACCGCAGGCGCAGGCACCGGGATCGGCAGCATCACCTTCGTCCGTTTCGATCCCATGGACAGCGAATGGTACGAATCCCCCGAGAATTCGCCGTTCCAGGACTCACTGCGCCGCCTTTTCAATCTCGAGATTCACGTGGAACGACCGGGCGCGCCCACCTTGCAGATCACGGGCCAGCAGGAGTTCTTCGTCGTCAGCAAGGACTCCTTCATCGCCGACGCTACTCATGACTACTTCCAGCTCCGCGGCCAGCGCGAGATCGGGATCAAGGCGACCAGAAGCGAGGCCGCCTCCTGGGGCATGTTCAAGCTCGATTACCTGACCAACAGTCCCCCCACGGCCGTTCTGTCATTCCGCGAGCTGGACACGGCCGATCCCACCTTCGAGTTCGACGCCGGCCTCTCCAGCGATGACGACAGCGGCCTGCCGGACAGCCCGTACCGCTGGCGATTCAGTGACGACGCTGAATGGACCGACTGGTCCGCGGCCCCCCTCGACACCACGAGTTACCCCGACTTGCCCGGCGACCGGACGGTCACCCTGGAAGTCCGCGACCGCTGGCGTAGCAGCGCCACCGAGAAAGTGATCGTTGCCGTGCCCGCGGTTTTCCCTGACAGCCGCGCCAAGCTGATGGTGAATTTCCGGCAAGCCTACGGTGACCGGAACCTCGATACTTATCGCAACACCCTGCACCGGGATTTCCGGTTCATCTACCAGCAGTATGACATACTCAATCTGGGCCTGCCGTCGGACCATCACGACCGGGACAGCGACCTCGACAAGACGGCCAATCTGTTCTCCGGGGAGCCCGCCCCGACCTCCGGTTCGGCCGCAGTCGCCGAGATCGAGGTTCTGTCACTGGAGCAGGCGAGCGTTTGGCTGGATTCCGTCCATCCCGACTTCCCCGGCGCCAGCCAGGCCGTGTTCGACATCGAGTTCACCATCGTCCGGCCCGACGCCCACACCTTGACCATGACCGGCCAGCAGGAGTTCTTCGTCTTGAGCCGCCCGCTGGAGGTGCCCGATCAGACAGTGCGGGTCTACTGGGAGATCGTGGGGCAACGGGATCTGAGCGATCAAAGAATCAAAGCCATCGAGTCCGTTACCTGGGGACAGTTGAAATGGTTGTACCGATGATGGTAGTATCGCCCTGAAGAAAACCAGAACCTATGAGGAGGATTATGATGCAGCGGAGATTTTTTTTACTCGGCGTTGTTGTATTGCTGGTTTGTGTGGTCATCTGGACGGGATGCAGCAAGGACCAGAGCACCAATCCAGAGCGGCAGGCCCAGGATCCCCCTGTCGACACGCCGGACCGGGCGATGCGGCACTTCAAGGAAGCCTACGGCCAGCTGGATATAGACGGGTATGGCGGCATCCTGCATGCGGATTACAAGTTCTTCTTCTAGGATCACGACATCAACTCGCTCGGATTGCTGTCGGATCACCTGGAGCGGGATATTGAAATGGAAGTGTCGACGAATATGTTTTCCGGGGAGCCTGTTCCCAATCCCGGCGGTCAAGTCAATCCCGTACCCGGCATCAACTCCATCGAGTTCAGTCTGCTGGAACAGGAGGGAGCCTGGGGACCATCATACAACCCGGAATTCGA
>JBDRBC010000150.1:0-8724 GCA_043823125.1 bacterium
GACCTCCGAAAACAACCTGGCCGGTGCGCCAATCGATGATGGTGGCCGCTCCCGACTCTCCGGGTGAGTACATGTACAGGTGATAGTGGCTCTCGGTATCGATCCGCTGGAAGTATTGCGGCGGGCCCAGGTCGTAGACAGCGGCCACCGCGGCAGCCAATTCTTCGTCCGAGGGGTAGGTGAGTTCGCTCACGGGAAAAATGGCTAGTAGCTCGATCTGCAAGTTGCCGGCCGGGTAGATATCGCTGACGACAATAACAGCGGTGACCTCCACCTCCGAGCACGTTGCCAGACACAATCCCGGACCACCACAGATAACCCAGACCCAGGCAGACAGCAGGTATGATAGTGTGCACCATCGGTTTCGAGACATCATGGATACCTCCTGGAAGATGGTCAGCAAATCGGTGATACGAATGGACAGACAGTTCGCAAGTACGTTTTCGACATCCGGAGAAGAACCCGACGTTGTATTTATTCTGACATGATATTGGAAGAAGAAGCGAGGATCAAGAGTGGAATTGTCCGCAGCGATCAATCGCGACATTGGTTCCCGGAGAGTGCACCTTAATGCACTCTCCAGGTCAGGACGGCAGATACGTAAGCGGTGGTGTCGTCGGAGTAGCCCTAGTGCTGATGCACGTTCTCGTAGTGCGCCCCGAGTCCCGCAAGCGCCTCACGCAGCGCCCGCACATACTGTAGATCCGCGTTCTGCTTGCACTTCATGGCGGCGGCCATCACGGCGTGGTGATCGGCCAGCTTCTGCAGATAGACCTCGTAGCCGTCCGCGCCCGGCGCCACCGGCTTGACCTTCTGGGTCAGGAAGTACTCGGTCACGATGGTGATGATGTTGGACGCATGCGTCTCCTTGGTGGTGACCCAGCGCACCATCTGGTTAGCGCTCTGCGCGTCGATGTTGCCGGCAAGTTCCTTGATCTGACCGATGGCCTTTTCGATGGTGGTGGCGTCTTCGGCCATCTGCTCCAGACGCGCCGCGTCGTCGTAGATGCCGTACGGCACCTGGCAGTGAGCGAATCCCGTCGCCGGCGCCAGGGTCAGACCGATCAGCGTCAACAAACAGGTAACGGATATCGTGTGTTTCATGCCCCCTCCTCTTCTTTCACTTGATTGCCTTCGATCTCCAGAAAGATCTCGACCGTGTCGCCGACGATGAGGCTACCGGTCTCGAGCGCCTTGTGCCAGGTCAAACCGAAATCCTTGCGGTTGATCTTGGTGCTGGCCTCGAAGCCGGCCTTGCTCGTGCCCATGAAGTCGGCCACGCCGTGGATGGTCAGGTCCAGCACCACCGGCTTGGTAACGCCGTGCATCGTGAGTTCGCCGGACAGCTTCGCCTCGTTCTCGCCGGTCATTTCCACACCGGTGGAGGCGAACCGGATTTCCGGGTACTCCGCCGTGAACAGGAATTCCTCGCTGCGCAGGTGATTGTCGCGATCCTCGTTGTCGGTATCGATGGACGCGGCCTGGATGACGGCCTCGACCCGCCAGCTCTCCGGCTGGCCAGGCTCGAATTCGAAGGTCACGTCGAAGTCGTTGAAGGCGCCCTTGACGTTGCTGATGGCCAGATGCTTCACCTTGAAGCTCACGGATGAGTGGGCCGCGTCCAGCTGGTAGGTGGCGGCCAGGGCGGGTATCGCCAGGGTTGTCAGGGCCAGTGCGGCCAGGACTGTTGTGAGAATCCGTCGCATGATCTATTCCTCTCATTTGGTCGATCTCGAAACGACTTGTTGGCCAATGAGTGTCGGCCAGGGGTGTTGGCTTACACCCGAAATCTCACTCAATATAGAGCTGTTCGGAAATACTGCACTAAAAAAGTCATGTTTTATTGTGGGGGAGATTCCGGGCCCGTGAAGGGGGCGGAATTCAATCTGATGGAGGGGGATTAGGGGTGATGTCGACTTTGGTCGGGCCGGGGACGATTCGCGTCAGCGCACAACCGCCACCTTACGCAGGAGTCGCTTCTCAGCGCCGTCACTGTACCGCACCCGCAATTCGGCCACGTACACGCCGTTGTGTACCGCGATGCCGTTGCCGTTGCGTCCGTCCCAGCTGTCGTCCTGATGCAGTCCCGCCGCCCGGAGCTCACCGTCCAGGAGCCGGATCACCGCTTCACCGTGGGGGGTGAGGATGCGGAGGTCCACCGCGGCCTCTTGACTCAGGGCGAACACGAATCGGGTCAACTCGCGGCCGGCGGCGAACGGGTTGGGGAAGTTGCTGTAACTTGCTTCGAGTGAAAGCGCGGTGAAACCGCCCGCCTCGGTCCAGAGGGGGAAGACATTGCCGTCGGCGGCCTCGATCCGGATGACCAGCACCGCGCCGCCCGGCTGGATCACCTGCACGCCGTCCGCGGCCAGGCCGAGGCGGAGACTCTCCACGACAGGTTCAGGCCTGAATCGCACCCGCAGTTCCAGGGTCTCCTGGGAGGCGGCGGCCACGTAGAGTGAACTGGCCGGCACGAGGGTCAGATTGGTATCGCCGGGAGCGACGGTTTCGTTTTCGGCCCACAGTTCGCCATCGAGATAGGCCGCGATGGCCAGCACGGCGTCGCCGGCCAGCAGCGGCATCAGCTCCCGATCGGCGGCCTGCAAGGTCAAGCTCTCCACCACGATGTCGCCTGCGCCTTCGGGGCTCGTATTCTGCAGGGTCAGCTCGGCCACCGGCGTCTCGGTCTCGTCGCCTGCCAGCACTACCGGCAGCAGGTTCGACAGGCCCACCAGCAGTTCGTCGGCCGGCGACTGGAGCTGGGTCAAACCTGAACTGAGCGGGAAAGAGGCGCCAGCGTCGGCGGCCACCATCACCGGCGAACCCAGGTTGGCGTCGTACGCCACCAGGCCATCAGCAGTAATGATGAGTTCGAGACTGGATGCCGGCGCCGTGGCCTCGATGTCCAGCCGCAGCTCGAGATCCACCTGCTGCCCGGCGAAAAGCACGAGACCGGACAGTGGCACCACGATCTGCCCACTCGTGCCGCCCGGATTGGCCGTCGCGCCGATCTCCACTCCCTGACGCAGAACGGCCAGGCGGTCCACGAAGTCGCCCGGCGGCAAGCTGTGACGAGCCTGATCCCGTAGATCCACCTGCAGGGTATCGAATCGAATGGCGCTGGTGCCCGGCTCCCCGGGGTGCCGCACCCGCAAGAAGAGGGCTGCCATATCCTGGGCCCCAACCAGCACACTGGGCTCCAGACCACCGCTTCCGGCCACCAGCATGGCTTCGGCCGGCTGTTCCACCGTCACCGACGGTCCGAAAACGGGGGGCGCGACATAACTCACTGGTACCGGGTCGCCGGTATTGCCGTCACGGGCGTCGAATTCCGTCGACGCTCCTAGTTTGGCGCGGAAACAACCCACCTCGGCGCTGTCGGCGACATTTCCGAAGAGAGTGACCTCCAGCAGGGTGTTCACCGGCGCCGAGATGGGTGGCGACAGGAACACGGTGATCACGGAATCGTCCTCGGCGGTCAGGGAGCGCTGGGCATGGGACTGCAGTCCGCCCCGGACGCACAGCCCGGACAGGAACCGCGACGGATCAGCAATGGCGGCGCCGAAGCTGTCCACCAGACCGAACGTGAACGATCCCACCTGCACGGTGGAGGACAGTTCTTCCAGGCCCGGATTCTCGATCTGCAGGGTGAGCAGCGGCAACTCCTGCTGGCCGAGCCCGGCGCTGAGGTCCGCCGACGCCAGGCCCGACACCTGCAGCCCCGTGGCCTCGGCAACCAGCCGGCCCAGGCCGGACTGGATGGGCAGGTCGCCCTCTTGCAGCACCACGGGGACCGGGGCGCCGCTGACGCCGTCTTCCGCCTCGAACCAGTCCAGCGACTCGATGCTGATCTGGAAGGTGGTCACCATGGCGTCCGGGGCGATATCCAAACGCAAGCCGAGGGTCACCGGCTCGTCGCCGGTGATGGTCACGGAGTGTTCCAGGGTCAGATCCACCAGGCAGCCGCTCGTCTCGAGATCCGTCCGCTCCAGGTAGACGTTGGTGCCCTCCACCAAGGCGATCCGGGTGAGCAGCTCGGCCGGGACGATACCGGTGCCATCCTCGTCTTCCAGTCGGATCTGCAGCCTCTGTAATAACGCGTCGGCGCTGTCAGAACCGCCGGGATTCACCAGGGTCAGCGAGAGTGGGACCATGTCGAGCTGACCCCGATTGATGAAGAACGGCATGTTCGCCGTGGGGAACAGGTTGAGCTGATCCACCGGTTCCAGCACCTGATGATTGCTCGTGATACTGGGCAAGGAGCTGCGGAGCAGACCGCCCACCACCCCGATGCCGAAGGCGTTGCCGGTCAATCGAACCCTGCCCAAGGCCTCGCCGCGATAGGTCCAGGTGAAGGTGTCCGTGGCGCCGCCATCGAGATAGAGGCTCCCGGGCGACGGGCCGTCCAACCAGCTGATCACTCCGAGGGAATCGGCCGTCAGCGCGGAAGGCTGCAGGCCCTGGATGTCCTCCGAGCCGACGTTCCGCACCTGCATGCGTACGGTCACCTCTTGCCCGACGGTGCTGTAGGCGGACGAGAACTCCAGGGTGGAGAGCAGGGGAGCGGTACTGAGCAGCAAGGTGGTCGGGCTCTCGACAGCCGTGTCCACCGGTCCATCGGCATCCGACGCCACCGTGATCCCGTGTTGCGGCACGCCGAGTTGTACCGTGGCCGAGTCCACCGGGGTCAGACCGACGGTCACGCTGGTGAAGAGGCGGATCCCGCCCACCGGGATCGGTTCGTCCAGGGTCGGCGTGTGCCAGATGTCGCCGATGGACACCAGGGCGCCCAGATCCAGATCGTCTCCCGCGCCGGCGTCGAAGCTGCCGTCGCCGCCATCCCGCCAGAGACGGAGTTCGGCGAGATCGTCGCTGGTGGCGCTGCCCCGGTTTTCCAGGTCCAGTTCCACCAGGTTGTCCGCCAGATAGCCGTTGCTCGGCACCACCAGGTCCAGGGCCAGGATGGGTCCGTCACCCGCCGCCAGCGATACCTGCGGCACCGGCGTGTTGACGATCTGGATCGCCGCCATGGCGTTCACGGTCCAGCGCGCCCCGGAATCCACCGGCCAGCTGGTGATCACCGAGGTCGCCTCGGAGAAGGTCAGGTCCACCGCGTCGTTGATCTGCAGTCCGATCACATCGCCGTCCACGGCGTCGGTCAGCGACACGTCGGCGGTGAGGAATAGATGTCGAACGTCGTCCGCCGGCAACTGTCGGGTCAGACCGCTGAAGACGGCGATGCCGTCGATACACGCAGCCGCTCCGAGGATGGGATCACTGGTCAGGTCGCCCAGCACACCGTCGCCATCGCCATCCCAGCGCAACCGCAACTGGGTCAGCACGCCGTCCAGCTCGGCCTGGTTGGAAGCGCCGTGGCTGGTGGTGATGTTCGTCACGCGCAAGCCGGTGAGCACCCGGTCCACGCTGTAGGTGTTGGTGGCCACGAGGTGCAGGAAGGCGAGTGCCTGGTCGCCCGGAAACGCCGTGCCGGGGGCGATCGGTTCCGTGGCCAGGATGACCTGATCCACGGCGCTGATGGACTGGGAGCTGGGATTCACCAGCGCCATGTCCAGGGGACCGTCGTTGCCGCTGGCCATACCGACGCTCACGTCGGGCAGGGCCGGTAGACCGAGACGGATGGCATTGGCCAGGGGAGAGGCAGTTTCGGCGATGTCCGCGGTGACGTAGAAGCGGCGGCCCGTCAGCGGGATGTCCACCGCCTGGCCGGTCAGCTCCCACCGATCGCCGGTGAAGGCGAAGGCGCCGAGTCGGGTGTCGCTGCCGGAGTCGAAACTGTCGTCGCCGTCATCCGCCCAGGCCTCGAGGGCGGCCAGATCGTGGTCCGGTGAGGCAGCGCCCAGGTTCACCACGTTGAGGCGTTCGAGACTGTCGGTCGTGTAGCCGTTGGGCGGCAGGCCCACATCCAGCACCAGGTTGCGCTGGGAGCCCACGGCGAAGGCTTCACTGGTGATGGGTCGCAGATCGACCTGTGCCGTCACGAACCCGTCCACGGTCAGCTCGGCCTGGCCTGCCAGCGGCCATTCGGTAGCCGCCACCGGCAGGGTCAGTCCCAGATCTTCCGCCCGCTCCACGGCCACGGCCAGTACATCTCCGTCGCGAGCCTGCAGCGAGGCTTGCCCGGTGACGGTCAAGGTCACGGTATCGCCGTGGGCGAGGATCAACCGCGGCGTGTTGAAGGTCAATTCACCGTGCTCGAACACTGCCTGCGAGGCACCTGGCTCAATCTCGGTCTCGCCGACGATAAACCTGGCGGCACTGTCTATCTGGAGTTCCAACGCCTTCCAGTCGGCGTCCAGCTGCGCTTGACTACCGGGGCCGCTGGCGGTGTTCACCAGTCGCAGGCTGGTCAACGTGTCGGGACGGCTGGCCTCGTTGATCAGGATCAGTTCCAGCACGGTGCTCGGGTCACCCCGTGGCCACACCTCGAGGTCCGCCTGGGGCGCGACCAACGCCGTGATCTCGCCGCTGATGGGCGGCACGAGTGTGATATCCACCGAGTCGCTGTTGTTGTTTGACACCGGATCCGTCTGGTCGGCCCTGCCGATGGCGGCGTTGTTGGTGATGGTGGAGGCCAGCGCCACCACATTCACCGTGACGGTCAAATCCAGGGTCGCCGTGGCGCCCGCATGCAAGCCCGCGACGGTCCAGCGTCCGGAGACGGGATCGTACATTCCGTGGCTCGGCGTGGCGCCGGCGTAGATGAGCTGCGCCGGCAACAGATCCGTGACGATGATGCCGGAAGCGCTGTCCGGCCCGGCGTTGGCCAGGGTGAGTCGATAGGTGATCTCGTCGCCCGCCTCGGGCGTCTCGTCGTCCACCGTCTTGGTGAGTTGCAGGTCCGCGCTCCGGACGGTGATACCGGCGCTGTCACGGTTGTTGTCGAGATCGGGATCGGTCTCGTTGGCGGCCGTGATGGCGGCCGTGTTCGTGATGACAACGCCGTAATGGCCATGATCCACACTCGCCAGCAAGGAGAGCGTCGCCGCGGTCCCGCCGGCCAGCCCGCCCACGCTCCAGACGCCGGTGACCTGGTCGTAGCTGCCCTGGCTTGGCGTGGCCGCCACGAAGGTCAGGCCGTTGGGCAGCCTGTCCGTCACCTCGATGCCGCTGCCGGCGGTGGTGCTCGGATTGTCCAGAGTGAGGAGAAAGGTCACCGTATCGCCGGGGTCGGGGCTGGGATCGCCCACTACCTTGGTCAAGCTGAGATCGATGCTGTTGACCGTGACGCTGGCGGCGGCGCCGTTATCGTCGGGGTTGCTGTCGCCCTGATCGGCGGTGGTGATGGTGGCCGTGCTGGTCAGGACGGCGCCGCTCGTGCTCGAGTCCACGACGGCGGCGAGGGTGAGGGAGGCGGACGAACCGACCGCCAGATAAGCGACGTTCCACAGCCCGGTTTCAGTATCGAATTCGCCTTGCTCAGGCGTGGCTTCCAGCAGGGTCAGGCCGGCGTCCAGACTGTCCAGCACCACGATCCCCGTTGCCTCGTCGGGACCGTCGTTGGTCAGGGTCACCGTGAAGAGAACGTTGTCGCCCTCGTTGGGCGCCGGCTGATCCACCACCTGGATCAGATTCAGATCGGCGTCAGTCACGGTGAGGGCGGCGCTGTCCTCGTTGTTGTCCCCCACCGGGTCGGTCTGGTCGGCGGACACGATGGACGCCGTGTTGACGATGCCGTGTCCCGCGGCGTCAGCCAGGACCTGCCCCTGCAGGGCCAGGGTGGCCGAATCGCCGCTGGCCAGGTTGTCCAGACTCCAGATCCCGGTTTCGCTGTCGTAACTGCCGCGGCTCGCCAGGGACGATTGGAAGGCCAGGCCCTCCGGCACGGTGTCGGCCACCGCGATGCCGGTGGCGTCGTCGGGTCCGAGGTTGGTCAGGGTCAGATTGTAGGTGACGATATCGCCCACGTCTGGTGCCGGATCGTCCACCACCTTGGTGAGGCGGAGGTCGCTCAGGGCGATGGAGACCGCGGCGGAATCGGTATCGTTGGCGGCGTTGGGGTCGCCCTGGTTGAGGCTGCCGATGCGGGCGTGGTTGGTGATCACCGTGCCGGCGGTTCCCGGGTCGACCACTGCTTCCAGCGTCAAGCTGGCGCTGACTCCGGACGCCAGGTTGCCCAGGGTCCAGGTGCCAACTGACTCGGAATACCCCCCCTGGCCGGCCTCGGCGGCGACAAAGGTCAATCCGCTCGGCAAAGAGTCGATGACGCTGACCCCGGTGGCCGGCTGGGGGCCGTTGTTGGTCAGCTCCACGGTGAAGGTCACCGTGTCGCCTTCGTGGCGAGGGCGGGATCGACGCTTTTCACCAGTTGCAGGTCCGTGCTGCCCACCGTGCAGTCGGCCGTATCGCTGTTGTTGTCCCCGTCGGGATCTTCCTGGTCGCTGGCGATGACGGTGGCGAGGTTGCTGATGAGGTCGCCGGCGGTCCCTTCGTCCACGGTGGCCTCGATGGTCAACGTGACCACGTCCGTGGCCGCCAGGCCGCCGATATCCCAGTCACCGCTGCCGTCGTCGTAGGTCCCCTGGCTGGCCACGGCGTCGACGTGGGTCACACCGGCCGGCAAGGCGTCGTTCACCAGCACTCCGCTGGCGTTGTCGGGACCTTGATTGGTCACGGTGACGGTATAGAAGACGGTCTGTCCCTCGTCCGGGGCGGGATCGTCGATGACCTTGGTCAGCTCCAGATCACTGCTGGTCACCGTCAGGT
>JBDRBC010000151.1:0-4156 GCA_043823125.1 bacterium
AGCCGCTCCTGGCTCAGCGGCGGCCGGGCGCAGTAGCGGACCAGGCGTTCGAGGCCTTGGCGATCCCAGTCGGCGATCGTGACCGAGGCGTCGACCGACCAGCCGGCGGCATGATCCGGGGCATCGAGCGCATGAACCGCCGCGCTGTCCAGGTGGCCGTGCCGCTGCAGCCAGCGCAGACCGCGGTGGCGCATCTTCGTCTGCACAGCCAGAAAATCGGCCTCATCGAGTCGGGTGGCGGGATGGAACTCGGCGCCGCCGTCAGGGTCAGCGTTGAAAACGCCGTCGGTCTGTATTCACGCTTCGTGTACACGTTCGATACCGCCGGCCCCTACTACATCGGCATCAACGAGTATGGCAACAACGGCGAGAGCGGCGCCTACGTTCTGCCCACCGATCCCTGCCTGGAGCCGCCCCCCAACGAGACCTGTGACGGCGCCATCGACCTGTAGGCCATGGGTAGGGCCCAGTTCGAGGTCAATCTTGCGACTTCATCAATAACTACACTCCGGCCCCATCCGAGTGCACCAAAGACTACACCGCCACCGCCGACGGCCGGTACTTCCTGATGGTCGACACTTACAGTGGCTGCGGCCTCGTGACGGTCACCATCGACAACCCCATCCCGACCCAGACCAAGACCTGGGGCTCGATGAAGTCGCTCTACCGGTAATTCACGGGCGAGCACACATCTAAGCGAACTCCAGTGCAGTCGGGTGCACTGGGAGTTTTTTCGTACCAGACGACCTATTCGATCACACCGTCGTGCAGGACGAACCAATCGCCCCGTCTGGCCGGACAGATCACCGGTCCAGGCGCCAAGGAAAAGCAGATCCACCCGATCGGCCTTGGTGCGCAGGTACCGCATGTCCGCCACGGCATTACTCGGCTCGCCCCGTCCCATCCGGCCCTGATAGTCGCCGGCATGAAAGAGGACCAACCCGTCCGCCTGGATCAGGTATCCCACCTCGGCGACGCCTGAATGGTGGGAGTTCACGGTATGGATCGACAGCCCCGCGAGTTCGAGTTCGGCGCGGGAAGCAGGCAGGGAGTATCGCCCGGGTCCTTCCTCCACCTGCCAGCCGAAAATGTAGCGGATGTTCTCGATCTGTTCCTGCCAGCCGAGAATGATCTCGTCGTAGCGGTCCAGGTGGGAATTGGTCACGAACACCGTGACCGCGCGGTCGGCGATCTCTGCCGGATCGACGAAACCCATGTCGAGGCCGCACTTGGTGGGCTCCTCCTCCAGCTCGATGTAGTCGAAAATGAGGAAGTGATCGGCCGTCTGGACGACGTAACCTGTCATTTCACAAACGCCACCCGCCGACTCGCCGCGAACTCCCCCTGCACCAGGTTCAGCACGTAACTCCCCGCCGCCACCGTCCGCCCGGCGTGGTCCTTCCCGTCCCAGACGATCTCGTGTTTACCGCGACCGAGTGGACCCGCAACCAGGGTGCGCAGTTTGCGCCCGGCCAAGTCGTAAATGGCCAGATGCACCGGTTCGTCGCCAGGCACCGAGATGGACAGCCGGCAGCGGCCGTTGAATGGATTCGGATAGACCGAGTTGAAGGCGAGCTGATCCGGAATCCCCGGGTCGTCGTTCACGCCGGTGTACAGGATGCTCTCCAGGGCGTCCAGGAATCCCTGCGTCTCCTCGAGAGTCCCGGTGGAGATCCGGATGTGCTGCGGCATGGAATAACCGGAACCGGACCGCACGCAGTACCCCTGGGCGTCGAGCTGCGAGACCACCGAGCTGGCGCTGGTGCCGCAGTCGAACATCATGAAGCTGGCCTCCGACGGGATGTAGTCGAGCCCCATGTCGGTGAGGCCGGCGATCAGCAGCGCCTTGGCCTGGTTGGCCAGGGTGACGGTGGCGTTGATGTGGGTCGTCGCCCCGAGAGACGCCTGGGCGGCGTCCTGACTGGCCCGGCTCACCGTCCCCCACTGCTGATTGGAGCCGATCTGGGTGATGTCACTGGTGGACGCCACAGCGTAGCCGACCCGCGCGCCGGCCAGGCCGTGGACCTTGGAGAAGGTGCGGATCACCACCAGTGGTTCCCCTTCGGTGACGTACCGGATACAGCTTTCGTAATCGGCGGTCAACACGTAGTCGTGGTACGCCTCGTCCACCACCACCACGATGCCGGCGGGCAGGGCGTTCATGAACGCCTGCATGTCGTTCTTGTGGAAAACCGTGGCCAGCGGGTTGTTGGGATTGACCAGGGAGATCATCCGGGTGGACGGGCCGATGGCGGACTGGATGGCCGCCAGGTCGATGACCTGATTGCCGTCCACCGGCACGTAGACCACCGAACCGCCGTTGGCGTTGGCCTCGGCAGCCATCTGGGTGTAGGTGGGCGTGGCCATGATGACCTCGTCGCCCGGGCCGATGAAGGCGTCGGCCACCAGGGTGATGAC
The DNA here is from genome assembly GCA_043823125.1 of bacterium. Classification (GTDB taxonomy): domain Bacteria; phylum Krumholzibacteriota; class Krumholzibacteriia; order LZORAL124-64-63; family LZORAL124-64-63; genus JBDRBC01. Next base: position 2,419 of record JBDRBC010000151.1, read on the forward strand.
CTCGGTGGCACCGGCGCCGACACAGACGTTGGTGGCGGACAGGCCGAACTGGGCGCCGATGGTGGCCTCCAGGTTACCGCTGTACCAGTCGGGATATCTATGGCTCAACATGGCCGCGTCATTCATGGCGGCGATGGCTTCGGGTGCCGGCCCCAGGGGATTCTCGTTCAGGCAGAGACGGCCACTGTAATCGCCGGGAATCGTCTTGATGTACGGCTGTGCCTGGACCCGGCCGATCCCGGGCAGAAACATGTAACTCAAGGCGGCGGCTGCGGATGCGCCAAGGAAGGTCCGACGCGAACAGTTGGGAGCGTTTTGCATGGCTGTCTCCTGATTCGGCACAAATCCTCGATGAGATCATCGGTCGGGTCGCAGACCTGGGTGATATTCGACCGCAGTATACCATCTCCGGGGTCGCTGTGGCCAGATTATCACCATTACAGGCGCTCGGACGGTTTTGGCTGACCTGGAGAGACTCTCGCGCCCCCTACTGACCGGATCCGTCCACGCAGTGCGAGCTATCCTTGGTGATATGGCCAGGAGTGTCTTCACCAGGCCAGGGGTGGTTTCGATCGGCAAGATCCCTATACTTATCCCTGGCGTCTACAGGAATAATCAACCGGATCTGCCATGTCCTGGGGAGGGAAGGCTCCGGATGACCGCGATGGGTCTTCGTGCGGTGTGAAGCGGTTTGCTGGCGATTTGTATCGCCTACCTGGCTGGATGTGTCGCCGAAACCGATCTCGGCGGCGTCGCGATCCCCAACAGCCTTCCCGATACCTATCTCAGTTGTGATCATCCCAGCACCCTCGAGGCCGGCTTCCTCATCCGCGCCCAGTGGGAAGGCTTCGATACCGACGGCGTCGTCGATCCCACACCGGCCCAGATCAGCTTCACGGCCACCACCTTGTTGCCGAGGATCCACATCGACCGGCCGGCCTATCTTTCTGATTACCAGGACGCCAAGGCGGTCCCCCCCACCATCACCTTCGGCTACACGGGACACGACGCCGACGCGGCGAACAAATCGCCGACCCATATCCGCTACCTGCTCAAGACGACCTGGCTGGACGATCACTACGTTCGCACCGAGTACGAGTTCAACCACGTGATGGACGAACTGGTGAGTTTCGAGGATTACGCCTGGAGCGACTGGGAAGTCTACCCGGAATCGGCGGCAGATCGTGCGGTTGTCTTCTCGCACCTCCCGGCTCGGGATCAGCAAGGCGACATGATCATCTACATGTTCGCCATCCAGGCGCGCGATACCGCCGACGCCAAAAGCATCGAACGCAACTATTCACGTAGCGTGCACAACTTCTACATCTCGAATCTGATGCGACCCGTCATCGAGATCCAGGAATCGCATCTGGGACATCAGTCGGCCTCCGGCCAGAATGGTAATTGCAGTCACGAAATCGCACCCAGCCAGGAGCTTTTCTTCAACTGGATCGGTACGGCTGAACATTACGCCAATGATATCATCGGGTATCGTTACGGGTGGGATGTGCAGGATCCCAACGACACCGCCCGGCGGCAATTGCTCCTGGTGGACGATGTGGCGGACAAGTTGAGTCACGGCTGGCGCGCCATCGACGGCGAGCCGCTGGACGTGGATCATCTGAGAGATTTCTTCTGGAACAGCACGCTGGATGGCCCCGGCGGTGTACTGGGCTGGTCTCCAGAAGTCGACGTCATCGACGCCGAAGAAGATGACTTCACGTTCCGGGATATTTCC
>JBDRBC010000152.1:0-4294 GCA_043823125.1 bacterium
GGTCGAGCCCGATTCGGTGGCGCCCCAGACGCCGGGCAACGTGCCGGAGGTCGATTCGTGGAGGCCGTACACGCCCGTCCCGTTGGAGACACCCTTCACGGCCGGATAGGTGGTGGAGTTATACGCGTCCAGCTTGGCCAAGGGAGCCAGAACCCCGATACCCAAGTTGCCGTCGGCGTCGAGCATCATCTGCGTGACGGGCCAATCGGTGAGCATCACGTCCTGGGTCTGGAAATGGAATTCGGTGCCCCCTTCACGGATCAGTCGCGTACCGGTGCCCGATATCGGCCCGGCGCCACCGACAGCGAAGTAGAACCACTCGTCCGGTGGTGTCGGCAGCAGCGCCTGCTTCCACTGCACGCCGAAGGTGGTGGGTGGCTGGATCGTGCCGGCGGGCCACAGTTCGTAAACATGCAGGTTGAACTGCGGGGCTGACGTGCCGACCGCGACCCGCCCGCTGTTCGTGTTGTAGATCGAGGTGCCGTTTGCCGTCCAGTAGCCAGCGCTGCCTGGGCCATCGAGGGCATACAGCGCCACGGGCGCCGCGGTCACCGGCTGGCGAGGCGAGAGGGTGGTGTAGTCGCCGCCGCCGGCGACACGCACGTCGATTTCCAGCCAGCGCGCATAATCGTTGAACGAACCGGCGCCGAAGTCGAGTTGCAGCGTGAAAAGGCCGCTGACGACCGGCCAGCTGTTGATCGTGACATCACTCCCGACCTGCGTACCGGCCGTGACGGCGTCGTAGAGGTGGAAGACAAAATCGAAGTCGCCGTCGGCGGGAAGACCGTCTTCATCGAGTTGTCCCTGGAAGGTGAAGGCATCGCCGAGTGGAGTCTGGGCGGCTGCGGGACCTGCCATGAGCAGCAGGGCCACAATGAAACCGAAGATCCTCTGGTTGCGCGTACACATGTCAAATGCTCCTTTGATAGGTTATCAATGTTCCGGTCAGCTTCTCTGCCGGGTTCGATTCACTCCCGGTTCTCCATTGGTTCCCGGTTGAATTCATCGCAGCAGAACCACCCGTGATGTCTTGACCTGTCTGCCGGCTCGGACGCGCAGCAGATAGACGCTGCTGGCGACACGCCGACCGCTATCGCTTCTGCCGTCCCAGGCGAGGTCGTGGATGCCGGGCGGCAGGTGGCTGTTGTGGAGCCGTCGGATCAGGCGCCCGCTGACATCGTACACACGGATCTCGACGGGCAACGTCGACGGCAGCTCGAGCCGGATGCCGGTCTCGTGCCGGAACGGATTCTGCAGCCCCGCGCTGATCCGCAGTTCCAGCGGCAGCCCGGTTTCTCCAGGAGCGTCCGGCCCGGGCGGGTCTTCGGGGACCGCAGACAGGGTGCCGCCGACGCGCCAGAATCCTCCGGTGAGCGTGAAGTTACCGCCACTCAGATTGCCGGCATCGGGTTGCCCGCTGGTGCCGCCCAGCCGGAAAACGCCACCGGTGCTGAAGGTGTGACCGCCGCTATCCACCGTGAACCAGGAGATGTCGAGCTGAGCGAGCGCGGGTGCGGTCGATCCGAGTAAAACGATGGTGATTGCGAGTAATGGTCGAGCCGGGATCGACATAGGTATTGATTTCATTGCATTCCCCCAGTAGACAGCCATTTGACCGTCTTCGTTAAATGGGGCCGGTGACCCCAAGACCTGAAAGTTGCCGGGACTCCAGAATCCGATCCCTTTCCATTCATCCTGCCAGTGCGTCTCCTCCGTCCCGGTCGGGAACTGTTCGTCCCTATTCTGTAAGGCGCAAGATTTCCGGAAATGGGGGAAAGTTTTTCGGTGCCGGTCAGGTCGAACCGGCGAAAGCGTGACCCGATATCCGAGGATGCGTTTGACGGGAGCGGTTCCTGCGTGACGCGCTCATCGAGACGTTCAGCCTGAAGTTACGGGCAGTGGATCAGGTCTGGTTGCCGGAGATCTATTACGCCGGCGGGACCGTGATCAAGGACATCTCTTCGCGGGATATTGTGGAGGCGGTGTCGGCCAATGGCGCGGCGGCGCATTTCCAGGAACGGCGCAAGAATATCGTGGGTGAAGTGGCCGCTGCAGCGCAACCTGGCGACTTGATCCTGGTCAGGGGGGCGCGGGATCCGTCGTTGACTGATTTCTGTCATGAGATCGTGGCGGCGCTGGAGCAACACACAGTGTAACCATTGGCTAGCGAATCAACATCGCCTTCCGCAACGAAACTCCCTCCCCCGTCACCATGCGCACGAGATACGTGCCGGAGGAGGCGGCTCGGCCTTTCAGATCCCGGCCATTCCACTCCACCGAATGGATACCAGTGCTGTAGATCCTATCCTCAAGCAGCGCCACATGTTTTCCTGCCAGGTCGAATACGGAAATCGAGACTCGCTGCGGCCGCTCGATAGAGAACACGACGTTTGTCAGCGGATTGAATGGGTTGGGCTGAATGTCGAGAAGGCGCGTGAAGAGCACTGGCGATTCTATCTCGACGGTCTCACTGCCGAGTAATGTCCAGTCTCCGCCCCGTTCTCGGTAATGAATCGAGTATGTCACAGTATCATCATCGATCTCGTGGTCCAGGTGGTCTGTCGCCGAGAAGTGTCCGTTCCCTTCAAACCGATAGGCAATCTCCTCTTCACTCCCCGTTAGGCGGCGGACCAGGCGAAAGTCGCCGACCGCACCCGAAGAATATGCCGCCCACGCGATATCGACTCGCCCCCTTTTGCACTGAACATTAAAAAGAGAAAGGAATGCGGCCGTCGTCCCATCGTCGCAATGAGTCCTCATGATCTGGAGCCCGCTTTCGGAATCGGCGACGAAGATGTAGTCTCCAGCCGCTGTCAATCCTCTCGCCACAGCGGGGAGTTCGGCACTGCCCACATCTGCAGGATCGGCGGGATCACTGATATCGATAACCTGCATGCCACCGACATCATCGGCAACATAGAGGCAGCTTCCATGAACCGTCACGTTCGTTGCTTCTCCAGGAGTATCAATGGCAGCAATGATCACGGGCGCCGTAGGCACACCCACATCGACTACCTGCACGCCACTCGTCCTATCGGCCACGTAGACGTAACCGTCGTGGAATACCGCCTTCAGGGCGATATCCGGCGTATCGATGCTCCCCACGATGGCTAACGAACCTGGTACCGAGATATCAATCACCTGCAGCCCCGATCCCTTATCGGCGACATAAGCAAATTCACCGTCCACCACGACATCATTTGCCGAACCGGGGGTAACGACTGAGTCCACAATCATCGGATTCGCTGGATCCGCGATATTTACTACGACCAGACCCCCGACCCAGTCGGCGACGTAGACATGATGGCCCGCGGATGCTACTCCCATGGTAATACTCGGCAAACTGATGGAACCAACCACGAGAGGGCTGGAAACGCTTGAGACATCGATCACCTCCAGCGGGGCGTCGTACCCGATGACAAAGGCATGATCACCGGAAACGCAGATGTCCCTGTACTCGTTGGGAGGATATGTCCGACCACTCAGGGTGGGGTTTGCCGGATCGGTGATGTCGATGATGTACAGACCACGCCAGCCGGCGACGACGTAAGCATGGTCACCAGCGACATCAACTCCGTATACGACGTCGCTGATGTGATACGAGCCGAGCAATGGCGATTCAGGCGTCGAGACATCATACACGTGAAAGTTGTCATGGGCAATATAGGCGTAGTCACCCGAGACTGCGAGGCACTCGACATTGTCCGGCGTGTTGGCTAAACCCACAAGTTCCGGTAACGCGGGAAACGAAATGGCGTATATCCGAACACTCGATCTGTCGGCCACGAAGATATTGTCTCCAACGTAATACACATCCCTGGCAGAATCAGGTGTATCGACATTGCCAACAATCACCGGATTCTCTGGCGTTGAAACGTCTATTACCTGAACACCCGAATCCCCGTCGGCCACATATACATGGCTGCCATCATTCGCGAGATCATAGGCATAGCCTGGAGTATCGACCGAGCCGATGATAACCGGAGATTCCGGCAAGGAAATATCGACTACCTGGAGACCAAAATCTCCGTCGGCAACATAGACGTACTCCCCGATGGCAATCGCCCTGGCGTAACCTGGAGTATCGACAGCACCGATTAACCCCGGAAAACCGGACATGGAGATATGCACTATCTGAAGGCCTGAAGCGCCATCGGCGACAACAGCGTAACTCCCCACCACAGCCACACCTTCCGCAAAACCAGGTGTATCCTCTCTTCCCACGATGACAGGCGATTCAGGAACCGAGATATCGATTGTTTGGATTCCTGACTCACCTTCCGCGACATAGGCA